>CAYJIF010000006.1:3457-39628 GCA_964370175.1 uncultured Rikenellaceae bacterium | reverse complement strand
CGCCGCGCGGGCGGACGCATAGCGTCTTTTGATTTGCTGCACTGATAGAAAAACAAAAACAATTGCCCAGCGGGGGCACCCGCCGCCCGCCGCCGCACGGGCGGTGCCTGCGGGCACACCGAACTGTTTTGTTGCACCGATGGAAAATCAAAACAAGTGCTCCGCCGGCGCCACTCGCCACCCACCAAATATATCACACAACAAAAAAGAGGTGTACTCCTATCAGGAATACACCTCTCGAAAAATTCTCTCTTAAATATCCTGCTCCCGTAACCTACAGAGCGTTAACATGCAACTGAATGCTGCTCTTTAGATTAGCCGCCTTGTTAGCGTGGATAATGTTTTTCTTGGCAAGCTTGTCAAGTAGAGCCGCAACTTTTGGAAGCATAACCTCTGCAGCCGTTTTGTCAGTAGTAGCTCTGATTGCACGAACTGCTGAACGAGTAGTTTTGTGTGCATAACGGTTGCGAACGCGACGTTTTTCGGTTTGACGGATACGTTTTTTTGCTGACTTATGATTTGCCATTATTCTTTGACTTAAAATATGTGTTAATTTAAAATTTTGTAGCCCATAGGGGAATCGAACCCCTCTTTCAAGAATGAAAATCTTGCGTCCTAACCGATAGACGAATGGGCCATGTTTGGCGGCTTTGGTTTCAAAGCGAGTGCAAAGATATGTAGAGTTTTTTTAATTTCCAAATTTAATTGCACTTTTTATGTGTTTTTTATCAAATTTCTTCGATATTTTTCTCCAAAAGCACTCTCATCGGGGTTTTTATCTCATAACTTTGTTGAGTTTGAGGGGCGTAACATACCAGTATCGATTGCGAATCGGATTTCACTTCCATAGTATCGGCGTTCACCAACTTTTGAAACATTGTGAAGCTCTTTGTCCCAATACTGCGTACAGTTGTTATCACCTCGATATTCTCATCCATAAGCGTAGGGCTGTAGTAATTATTGAGCGTCTGGACGGTTACAAGCCCCTCATCGGTCTCAACCCAGTTAGGATTCATGCCGAGCGCGGAGCTGAAAAAATTGCTCTTGCCGATATCAAAGTAATGTTGGTATATGCCATTGTAGACGTGCCCGAGAGAATCGACATCGCCCCACCTGATCTGAACTTTTGTTTTGATCATAATCCTTGTGTTGCTAAAAAAAAAGAGGGGCTATTTCGTAAGTGAAACGCCCCTCTTTATTATTATACATTAAGTTCTATGCTTGGATGTAATTAGATAGAGCCGTAAAGTGCATCTTCACCAAGTTGCTCTTCGATGCGAAGAAGTTGGTTGTATTTAGCCATACGGTCTGAGCGGCTCATAGAACCAGTTTTGATTTGGCCTGAGTTAGTTGCAACAGCGATATCAGCGATAGTTGAGTCTTCGGTTTCGCCCGAGCGGTGCGAAGTAACTGAAGTATAGCCTGCGCGGTGAGCCATTTCAATTGCATCAAGAGTTTCGGTAAGTGTACCGATTTGGTTAACTTTGATAAGGATTGAGTTAGCGCATCCTGTGTCGATACCTTTTTTAAGGTACTCAACGTTGGTTACGAACAAGTCGTCACCAACCAACTGGCATTTGTCACCGATAGTTTCGGTAAGTAGTTTCCAACCGTCCCAGTCGCTTTCGTTCATACCGTCCTCGATAGAGTCGATTGGGTAGCGCTCAACAAGCTCAGCAAGGTAAGCAACTTGTTCTGCTGGAGTGCGTTTTGCACCGTTTTCGCCTTCAAATTTAGCGTAGTTGTAAACGCCACCTTCGAAAAACTCAGACGCAGCACAGTCCATAGCGATAGAGATATCACCACCTTCTTCTTTGCGGCCAGCTTTGTAGCCTGCAAGTTCGATAGCTTTGATAATAGACTCAATTGCATCTTCAGTACCGTTAAGTGTTGGAGCGAAACCACCCTCATCACCTACTGCAGTTGAAAGGTTGCGATCGTGAAGTACTTTTTTAAGGTTGTGGAAAACCTCAGCACCCATGCGAACTGCTTCTTTGAGCGAGCTTGCACCAACTGGGCGAATCATGAACTCTTGGAATGCGATAGGAGCATCAGAGTGCGAACCACCATTGATGATGTTCATCATAGGAACTGGAAGAACTTTTGCGTTAGTACCACCGATGTAGCGGTAAAGTGGAAGACCAAGGTAGTCAGCAGCAGCGTGAGCAACTGCAAGCGAAACGCCAAGAATAGCGTTTGCACCAAGGTTAGATTTTGTTTTAGTGCCGTCAAGGGCAAGCATAGCACGGTCGATACCTACTTGGTCGCAAGCGTCCATGCCGATGATAACATCAGCGATTTTAGCGTTAACGTTCTCAACAGCTTTTTGAACACCTTTACCAAGGAAACGGCCTTTGTCACCGTCGCGAAGCTCAAGAGCTTCGTTCTCGCCTGTAGAGGCTCCGCTTGGTACTGCTGCGCGACCAAACGCACCGCTTTGAGTGTACACGTCAACTTCAAGAGTAGGGTTGCCGCGAGAGTCAATAATCTCACGTGCGTGAATCTTTGTAATTTTCATTTTGTTTTGTTTATTTTAGTTTGTATTATTGTTTGTTTTTTCAGGCCGCTAAGGTACAAATTATTTTTCAATTTTCTTTACCTTTTTCGCCTTTTTCATCTTAAATAATCTGCTTAGATTGTCCATACCACCAGCAACTCCCCCTCTATTCGCCACTCAATGGCGCATTTTTGCTCAAATGCGACGCACTCAAGCTCATTTGCGCAACCTTTGCCAGTGACTCTCAGATCTTGTTTGAAATCAACCTCGGTGCGAGAAAATTTCTTGAAAAGAGCCTCCTTGATGCACCAGCACAGCAGTGTCGGGTTTTGGGGTAGTGCCTCGTGGCAAAACGCCATCTCGGAACTATCCATGTATTTATGGGCGAGGTGTTCGGTTTGCCTGCTCAGTAGTTCAATGTCTATGCCACATGCCTCCCTCGATGCCGCAACTGCCCAAAACCTATTGGAGTGGGAGATAGAAATCTGGTGAGCTCCGTTTTCGAGATATGGTTGTCCCTGTTGATTATGGCACAGAGTAGTGTTCCACAGCTCTGCGACTCGGTGCTTTGCAAAATCTCGCAACTCTGTGCGATTGAGCTTTTGGGGAGTGGTGTATATTTTAATCATGTGGCCGTGTGGTGGTGGCTTCATCGTGCGTGTTAAAAAGTAGTACAAAGATACTAAACTTTTCCTAATATATACGTGTGTGGTTTTGCTGTTCCGCAAAAAAAATATATCTTTGTGCTCTACGCATGTGCGCCAGAAAGTTGCCGCAAACAACATAAATACCTAATCAGAGTATGAAAAAATATATTACCATTGTCTTCGTTTTAATAGCATCTGCACAACTGCTTTGTGCACAAAGTGGCAGGAATCAGGAGTTTGCCGAGGGCAGAATGTTTCACTACCAGTCTTCGAGCAACCTGCTCTATGCCACCTATTCCGACAATGCCAGCTCATTGGCATGGCTGGATAGGTTGATGTTCTCGAATCGAGTAGCAGTGTTGTCGGGGCAAGCGCATTTCGAAATCTTCGGCTATATCCCCTCCTATGCGGTTGGCGATGCAAGGAGTATCAATAAAGCCTCGATTCAGGGCAGCGTGCTCAGAGCCTACCTCAAAACGCAGTACGGTATTCCGCACTCCCGAGTGACCTTTGCCATTGACACAACCCAAGGACTCAGAGACGTGGTTCAACTCCAGCTTGTTGCGGGCGATGTGCCACTGTATGCTAATTCTCAGATTAGCTACACTCAGAGCAGCAGTTCGTACAAAATCAACGAGGCTGTTCACGCATATTATAACGGAGTGCCTTACATGTCTTATGCAATGCACATTGCCAAGCGCAACCCAGAGGTGGGTGATGGTGGCAAGCTCTATGCTCTGCGTGATGACAACATCAGAGAGGAGCTCACCTTCGATGACTTTGTGAGCGGAGCGTCTAATTGGCAGTTGGCGCAGGTTAGCAATCTTGATATTTATGTCAAAACCGATGAGGGAGAGTTCGTGCCTGCCACAATCAACGATATTAACGATGGAATAAAGGTGCTGTACGCTCGCACCTCGGATAATATTTTCGAGTTGGCATCCATCGAGCTCATTATTGCTGAAGCTCGCAAAGCATACGGCTCACTGCCTGAGAATTCATATCTGGAGTCTATTGACCAGAACGGTGTGGTTAGCTATGGCCCATACACGTTGGCCGAGCAGACCGAAACTCAAACGCCTGTTGTTGAGGCAGTGGAGTTGCAAGAGCCTCAAGTCACTGAGCGTCCGTATTTCGCCATGAAGACAAATATCCTGTACTGGTTGGTGGCTGCGCCAAACCTTGAGCTTGAATTTCTCATTGGTGATAGGTTCTCGATTGCTGCAGAAGGGGCTATTGCGCACCTCACGCCGCTGCTCAAAAATCACGAAGTGTACGAGGGTTGGGCTGCAAGTGGTGAGGCTCGTGTGTGGCTTGGCGAGGCAAAGAAATTCGAAGGATTCTACCTCGGTGTATACGGCTCAGCTGGGCACTACAACTATAAATTCCAATCGCACGGCGACAAAGGTCACTTCTATTCGTTCGGACTATCGGCTGGCTACATGCTGTCGCTGAGCAAGAATTTTGGTATGGAGTTCGGTCTCGCTGGTGGATTCATGCATAACTCCAATATGGATTATTTCTATGATGGTGCGGCTTATGTGCCTATCGACCCAGTGACCCCGATTAAACACTACAATAGATTCTTCCCGACAAAAGCCAAGATTTCACTCGTCTGGAGATTTTAGCCCGCCTCGCATCCCCTCCCCGCCAAAAAATAAAGACGCAAAACCCATATTCCAAAGAAAAACATAAATGAACGACTGGAAAGAACGACTCGGGGTTGTCTACTCGACTAATCCCGATTTTGCATACGAAAAAGAAGAGCAAGAACCCCAACAGCAGAGCATCGCCAAGGAAAAACAACGCCTTAGAGTTGCGCTGGATAAAAGAAATAGAGGAGGTAAAAAGGTTACCATTGTGGCCGATTTCAAAGGCACTACTGCCGAGATCGAGGAGCTGGGCAAAACCCTCAAAGTTAAATGTGGTGTTGGGGGAGCGGTGAAGGATGGCGAGATAATCATCCAAGGTGATTTTCGTGATAGAGTAGTGCAAATTCTCCAGACGATGGGCTACGGAGCACGAAAGTTGTAGGCCACAAAACTCTTAATTGGAATTCAATCTAACAAAAAAACGGCGATTGCTATTAATGATGAATGGACGAAAAATAATATCAACCATAATCTTTCTGTTGGCATTCACGTCGACAGTTAACGCTCAGTTCTATAACCAGGGGCGTGGTAGAACCTCCACACGGTGGCAGCAGATAGATTCCACTTCTTTTAAAATAATATACCCACAGGGCTATGAGACTCGCGCAGGAGCATTGGCAGAGCTGATGACCAAGATTGGTGATTCTATTGCCTACGGTTTTTCGGATGGTGTGCAGGTGAAGAACCTCCCGATTATCTTGCACACTCAGAGTGCGTATTCTAATGGGTTTGTGACTTGGTCGCCCAAGCGCGAGGAGTTGGTGATGACCCCACCTCTGGATAATATGGCGCTGTTGTGGAGCAAGCACCTCGCTGTGCACGAATGGAGGCACGTTGTGCAAATCTCATCACTCAATCATGGAATCACAAAGGCGGCGACTTGGCTATTGGGCGAGGCTGGCTATGGCGTGGGGCTCTCGGTGCTACCACGTTGGATAATGGAGGGTGATGCTACACTTGCCGAAACTCAGTTTGCGGAGTATGGCAGGGGACTGCAGCCAGATTTTACGGTGGAGTATAGAGCAATATTTGGTGGAGGGCGTAAGGATTTTACACACCTCGATAGGTGGGTCAACGGAAGCTACAAGTATCACTACCCCGACATCTATAGGTTCGGTTACCAGACTATTGCTGCGGCTGGCACTTATCTTGGAGAGGACTATTTTTCGCAAATGTTGGAGTATGTGGGGCGCTGGCCGATATTCATCTTCCCTGCCGATATTTACCTCAATGATAAACACAACACTTCGTTTAAAAAAATTGCGACTCGTGCCTTCGAGCATCTCGACTCGCTATGGATGCCACATAGCGAAGTGGAGGAGAATTTCGAACACATAAGTGCCGCCTCCATAGACAATTACACGCAGTACAGCTACCCCTTGGCAACATCTCAGGGGTTATTGTCGCTAAGGAGTAGTTATGCAGAGCCGCTGCACCTCTATAATTCCACTACAGAGAAGAAAATGCTGCCAATGGGGGCTGTGACCTCTCGCCCTTCGATGGTGGGGACTAAGTATTACTACACGGAGGCGCTGCCTCATCCGATTTTCGAGCAGGTCAGCTTCTCCGCAATCAAGGAGCTCGATCTCGAAAACATGCACACAAAGACCTACCACCCCAATGGTATGAATTGGTGTGTGACACCTATTAGCAATGGGGGCTTTGCCACCATATCGATGGACAGCCTCAGCAACTCCTATATTAGTTTTTTTGACGAGGATTTCACCCCCACCTCCGAGTATCGTTTCGATAGCACGCTGGGCGAAGTATCGCTCCATTCGCTTGCCTATGACTCTCTGAGCGCTGCTCTGTATTTCATTGCGCTGGATAGCAGAGGGATGTGGATTGGAGGGCTCCGTGATGGCGAGCAGATGTGGGAGGCGACACGCCCCAATGTGATTACTATTAGCGACTTGAGTGCGTCAAATGGGGTGCTCTATTTTTCTTCTATCCAAAGCGGTAAAAACGAAATTCACGCACTCGAACTCGCAAGCGGTGTGCAGAGCCGCCTTAGTCAGTCGAAGTATGGCTCGAATATGCCCACAGCCAGTGGCAATAAGCTGTTCTTTACGACAAATACCCCCTCGGGAGCGATGATAGCCACGATTGAGAACAATAGCCCCGCGCTCGATACGGTCGAGTGGAGCCGCTTGCCTCAGAATACCATCAACGCTCAGTGGGCAAAGTGGCGTGTGCCCAAGGTCGATACTATGAGTACAGACTACTCGAAACAAAAAGATGTTCAACCCCAGAGGTATCGCCCCGATTTTCCGCTACATAGTTGGGCGCCAGCGGCTTTTGATGGTGACTACCTCATGCAGAATGCGCCAATGAGTACGGCGTTTGGTGTGACGACATTTTTTCAATCTACGCTCAGCACGCTGCAGGGTTATGCCACCTACGGCTGGCTTAATAACTCAGATTGGCTCAAAGGGCGAGTGGAGTACAAAGGTCTGCCGCTAACCATCTCGGTGGGGGCGGAATATGGCGGCTACCGTCAGGCTATATATGGGGAGCCAGAAACCCCTGATCCAAGTACACAAACACTTGCGCGTGACCCCTATTTCACCACCGATGCGTCGTTGCTGCTGCCTCTAAATCTTTCCTCGGGAGGATACTCGCGTTTGTTGCAACCCTCGCTTACGTTCTCATATAGCAATGCAAAGTTCTACAACCCCACAACCGAAGTATATGACTTGGGTATGCCACGGTATGGAGCATCGCTGTGGTGGAGCTCCTACCGCAACTATGCCCGCCGAGACCTTGCACCACGACTCGGCTACGCCCTAAGGGCAAACATCAATGGTAGCTTCAATGATAATATGGGTACGCAATATTCCCTCTATGCCCGCGGCTACGTGCCGGGGCTGTTCGAAAATCACTCCCTCTCGATAAGGGGTGCTGCGCAGTACCAAGAACTAAAAAACTACATAATAAGTTCTAAGCCACTATACCTGCCAGGGGTCAACGACAATTCACCCTCGCAGAACTACTTTGCTCTGGTGGGAGACTATTCGTTCCCAGTGCTCTATCCTGATTGGGGGTGGGATTCGGTTATCTATTTCAAGCGCTTGCGTGCGAACCTTGTGGGGGGCTATTCGTGGAGCAATACCATGTTCGCCAATGGGCTCGCCCCCGAACAAAACTACACCTATGGAGTAGAACTCGGAATTGATTTTACGCTCATGCGAGCCTATGACCAATCTGTGACGCTGAACTTTTTGATGCCAAATGGTGAGTTTTTCTTCGGACTGGGCTATGCGCTCAATTTCTAATTCGCACGACAGAGCAGAGGCGTGAGAGTAGATGCAAAACCCTATGGACATACTAAGCGAGCTTGGAGCGGCGGCAGTGGGTGTTGCCCCGTATAGAGTTTTGGAGGAACATCGCCTGCACTTGGACGAGTGGTTGGAGTGTGGCAATGAGGCGGAGCTCGGCTACATGCGTGAGCATCGACGCGAGGATCCACACATTGTCTTTGCTGAGTGCCGCTCGCTCATTGTCGTGTTGTTCGCTCCCCAGAAGTGGAGCTACCACAACTACATTCGCCGCCGCCTAAAGCGACTCTTAACCCTGCTCAAGAGCTATGACCCTGAGCTCGAAGGTAGGGGAGTGGTGGATAGTGCGCCCCTGCTCGAAAGGGCATGGGGTGTTGAGGCATCTTTGGGGTGGGTCGGTCGGAACTCTATGCTTATCAACCCGTGCCACGGCAGTGATTTTAATATTGGAGTGCTACTGACCAGCGCCGAGGTGGAAGATCTGCTTGATTTCGAGCCGCTGCACAGAGCCATGAGCCTTAGCCGTGTTGAGGCCGAGGATGGCTGCGTTGGGTGCGACTCCCCCTGCATGGAACTATGCCCCAGCGGCGCAATTCTCGACAATAGAACTATAGATTCTCGCCTATGCCACTCATATCTGAGCCAGAGACCAGGAGCTGAGGGTGTACTTGGTTGCACAATCTGCCAGAGGTGTTGCCCATATAACAACGCCATGTGAGGTAGCTCATGCGGTAAAAAAAAAGTGTGGAGTTTAATTTCCTGCGGTGCGCTCGCGTTACTGGGCAAGAAAATCAGCCACAATAGCCTTAGCCTCGCTCAGGGCAATGGGCAGTTGGTCGTTGACCACAACCTTGTCGAACTGAGGCGCCATTGCCAATTCAATAGTTGCTTTTGCGATACGCTTTTCTATTGCTTCGGCGCTATCGGTGCCCCTGCCTTGGAGTCTGCGTTGTAGCTCCTCTACGCTTGGCGGCATGATGAAGAGAGAGAGTGCGCTCTGGCCAAAAATCTCTTTCAGCCTCACTCCTCCCTTGACATCCACGTCAAAAACCACTACGCCTCCCTCGTTCCAAATCCTATCGACCTCCTCCTTGAGCGTGCCGTAAGCAGTGCCAGCGTAGACCTCCTCCCATTCAATGAATTTATCTTGTCCGACCGCTGCTGCAAACTCCTCGGTGGTCATGAAGTAGTAGTCCGTACCGTTTTGTTCTTCGCCGCGTGGCGCGCGCGAGGTGGCCGAGATTGAGAATTGAAGTGTGGGGAACTCCTTGAGTAACTCCTTGATGATTGTGGTCTTGCCGCTCCCCGAAGGAGCAGAAAAGATGAGGACTTTTTGTGGTGCCATGATTGTAGCTTTATTGTTTGTTAGCTTCGAGCTGTTTGGTATCGTTAGTTTTGTTTGTAGCTTTGGTGCTGCGCAGTCGAATGATGGTGAGTTCTGGGGTGGCTCCAAAGCGGAAGGCAAGCCCCACAAAGCCCAGACCATCATTAATGTAGAGTTTTCTCTCGCCCATCTCATACAATCCCGAGTAGCGCTCATAGGCGAAACTCGCAGGACTCCACTGCCAATCGCCAATGGTGAATTTGGTCTGCATTGAGTGCGTGTGGCCGCTGAGCATCAAATCAGGCATGGTCACATCGTTGTAGAGCGTGTCGAAGAGCGAGGGAGTGTGCGCAATCACTACTGAGTATGACGAGTCGCTCACACCACGCATCACAGTACGTAGGTCGCTACGACCGTAGTTCAATCGAGCTCCGTTGTGTGGGTGATTGGAAGGGAATACTGTTCCGCCCAGCATTATGCTGTCGCCTCCACTCCTTAGCCACAAGCGTTCGTTGTTGAGCATCTTCCAGCCCATTGATTCCTGCTTGGCAATCAACTCCTGAATGCTTTTCGAGGGGGTGATCTCCGAGGTGTCGCCAATGTAGTACGACAAGTCGTGATTGCCCAGTACAGCATAGACCGGAGCTTCGATATTGTCCAAAATATCAATATACTCCTCGGTGAGTTCGCCACTGTGCATATTTATCAAGTCGCCGCTCTGCACCACAATATCTGGCTCTTGAGAGTTGATAGCCTCTACAAGCTCCTCGAGAAGCGAGTCCCAGGAGCCGAAATTTCCGATATGAGCATCCGAGAACTGAGCAATGGTGTACCCATCGAAACTCTCGGGGATTTTGTCGCTGTATATCTCCACCTCCTTGGTGCGCAGCGTGGTGCGCCCAAAAAACGCCCCCCACATCATAACCAATAGCACTGCGAGGGCACACAACTCCCCCGCGATGAGCAGTGCACGGAACTTTTTGTGGCTGTAAAAACGCTTGAGTACCCACCTAATCGAGAGCCACAAACTTAGCACAACCTTGGTGAATACCCCCGTGAGATAGAGCCACATGAGCCACGTGGTCAGACCCATCATTCCGTCTTCGAGCGTGAAGAAATCGCGGAACAAATAAATTACAAGTATCGTGGAGTTTAACAACACCGACTGGGCAATGTAGAGTGTGCGAGCAACTGCACCTTTGTTGCGCAGTAGGGTGCGAAAAATGAAAATATCGCAAGCGATAATCACGAAAGCCAGTAGGGTAGAAATAGCTATAAACATATCTGAAATTTGTGTTGTGTGGCATCAAAACCACGATAAAACGCACGCAAAGATACAAAAATCGAGCAATTTTTCAAACCGCCCTTCCCAATTCTCATACTATGGTCAGCACCACTTTTTTTGCTTTGGTATGCCATTTGTAGGAAAGAGTGCATAATAAATTATAAAACTTTAACGTTATTGATAACAGAGAAACTATATTTTAATGAATAAATTAGGTAATATATAGAAAATAATTAACTTTGTGCACCTAAAAGAATAAACCATTAGTACCGACAACAACAAAAAAAAATAAAAACATGCAAACACCTTGGACAAGACTTGAGCAGGTAATCAAGATGAGTGGGCTGAGTACCCATAAATTTGCCCACACAATAGGCATTAAAAGAGCAGAGAACCTCTATCAAATCAAGCGCGGTTCGTTTGGAATCAGCAAAGAACTCTCTGGACTTATTACTAAGAAGTATCCCGAGATTAACAGAGCGTGGTTGCTCACTGGCGATGGCGAGATGCTCGTGGGAGCCAGCGCTGCAGGCATTGAACCAGATACTGTAGTGCCAGTGTACAATATCGAAGTTGCGCAACTATACAACACAGATATCAAGAAACTTACAGTTGACCACAATATCAGCATCAAAGTAGATGGAGATTTTGCGCTGAACTGCCGTAGCAACTCTATGACACCTGAAATCCCGGTTGGAGCTACAGTTGTGGTTGAGAAAGTTGCAGTGTCAGACTATATGCCAGGCCTGCCGTACTTGGTGGTGACCAAGAACTTCTCGGCAATAAAAATATTGCGCACCGTAGCCACAGATGACACCTCGTTGCTGTTGCAATCCAGAAATAGCGCAGAGTATGATGATATTGTGCTGCCAAAAGACAAAATCACGAAACTCTACGCCCTCAAAGCCATAATCAATATCATAGCATAAGCACGCAAAAGGCGTGACTGCGCCGTTGTAAGCATGCTTTGGAAAAAAAAGAGTTGCGTAATAGCTAAAAAAAGCGTAGATTTGCAGCGCCTATGGTGGGTAGAGAATTGTAAGTAAAGACAATTTTTAATAAACAAACATAAAAAGAAACAACTAAAAAAAGTATGAAAAAAGTAATTTCATTATTTGCAGTGTGCGTAATTGCACTTAGCGCAGTATCTTGTGGATATGGTGGCAAGCCTTCTACTCAGAAAGACTCAGTAGCCTATGCACTCGGTATTGACATCGGAATGTCAATCTACAACAACACTGACTCTACGCTTAACTACGAACTCATCTGTCAAGGTATTGCAGACGCTTTCAACGGCGATACAAGTTTCATGACTCCTGCGGCTGCGGGTGAAGCTCTACGCTACTACTTCACTGAAGTTAAGCCTAAGGAGTTGGCAGCAGAAGGCAAAAAAGCATCTGAGGCATTCCTTGCCGATGCTGCAAAACAAGATGGTGCTCAAACCTCACCAAGCGGACTTATCTACATCATCTCTGAGGCTGGTGCAGAAGAAAAAACTGCTCATGGTGATACGCTTTCTGTACACTACGTGCTAAGTGACATCAAAGGAAATATTCTACAATCAAGCAAAGACTCTGGTCAGCCAATGACTTACCCAAATACTCCAGGTGCAATGATCCCAGGTTTTGAAGAAGGTATCGCAATGCTTGGTAAGGGTGGTAAAGCAACTCTATTCATCCCATCGGACATCGCTTACGGCGACCAAGGTAGCGGCCCAATCGCTCCAGGTCAAGCACTCAAATTCGAAGTTGAAGTTGTAGACGTTAAAAAACCTACCAAATAATTAGATTCGAGAGATTAGAGCGCCCCGTGCAGCTCAAAACATAATGACGGACTGAAAATTTCCGCAAAAACAAAAGGAGTAGAATTTTAAATTCTGCTCCTTTTTTTATATCTTTGTGGAATATATGGAAAAGCAACAAAAGGATACAAAGGTTAGAGATATGTTCGAGGATATAGCGCCACGCTATGACCTGTTGAACCGCCTGCTCTCCTTTGGGATTGACAAGGGGTGGAGAAGGAGGCTGGTGAGAGATTATACACGTGATTTCAAGGCGTGGGAGGGCGAACTGTCGCTGCTGGATGTGGCAACAGGCACGGCAGATTTGATAGTAGAATTTTCGCGCCAAACAAAACGTCGAGCTCTGTCACTCAACCGCATTGAGGGGATGGATATTACCCCAGGGATGCTGGAGGTGGGGCGGCGGAAGTTGCAGAAAAAAGGTGTTGCGGCTACGCTGAGTGTCGGCGATGCAATGAGCTTGGAGTATGGCGATGGAGAGTTTAGCGCCCTGAGCTGTGCTTTTGGAGTGCGCAATTTTCCAGACGTAAGGCGTGGTGTGCAGGAGATGCACCGTGTGTTGTGTAGCGGTGGGAGAGCCTATATTTTAGAGTATTCGCCCAGCGAGGTGCGAGGGCTGTGGGGAGCACTGTTCAAATTCTATTTCAAAAGAATACTGCCACTCGTAGGAGGGCTTATCTCGGGGAGTAGGACGGCGTATGAGTACTTGCCCTCGTCCGTGGATGGCTTCTATAGCGCCCAGCAGTTTGCAGTGCTATTGGGAGAGGTGGGTTTCTCGCAGGTTAGAGTTTTGCAACTTACGGGCGGAGTGGTGACTCTGTATGAGTGTGTGAAAATGGATGAAAATATATAAAAGGGAACTTCTAAAAAAAACAAGGATATGAAACGTTATTTGGTTGTATTGGCAATGGTGGTAGTGTGCTCAGCCGCCCACGCCCAGAACATTGGGGGCGCTCAGGTGAAGGTGGAGATGGACGCGTCGGCACGCAATGCAATAGAGGCGCAACAGATATACTCGGTGGACAAGGTGCAGGGATATCAGATTAGCATATTCTCGGACAACGGGCAGAGCGCGCGTACGGGAGCAACCGAGGCGTTGAATGAATTTAGAGAGCACTTTGATGGCATAAATTCGGAGATGGTCTACGAAATGCCATTCTTCAAAGTCTACATAGGGAGATTCTTGGATAGGAACGAGGCAGTGCGCATGCTCGGCATCATAGATAAGGTCTTCCCCAAGGCGATTATCTCTACTCATGAATTCGAATTGGCGGTTTTCACCGACATCGAAGAGGAATTTATGGTGATCGAAGAGGTGCCAGAGGGGGAGCTGCCAATGGAGGGAGATGATGAGTCGACAGATGTTGCCACACAGTCTTCGCAAGAACAATAACAAGTAGGGCTGTGGAGCAAAGTAAGTATCGGTAAAGTGTACGAAAAAAAAGTGACGACAATGGACTCAAGTATGCGTAGCAGTATTGTGCGAGAGTGGTTGAGCTCACTTGCCGAGCTTATCTTTCCCACGTCGTGTGCTTGTTGCAGCGTGCCGCTGCAAGAGGGCGAGCACACCTTGTGTCTCACCTGCCGCATGGATATGCCCATGACGGGGTACTACAATCGCCAAGAGAATTACGTCGTGGAACTCTTTGCCGGAAGGGTTGCCTTTGATAATGCTTCGGCTCTGATGTTTTTTCGCCAGCGCACTGGCTACCAGAAGATGATTCACCGCATGAAATATAGCGGCCGAGATGATATTGCATACGTACTGGGGCAGGTCTATGGCGGAGTGCTTGCAAAGAGTCCGCTATATGCCAAAATCGATACGGTTGTTCCCGTGCCACTACACTGGACAAAACTGATGAAAAGAGGCTATAACCAATCCGAGGAATTTGCACGAGGCGTGGCCGAATCCATGGGCGTGGCCTATGAGAGCCGTGCTTTGAGGCGTGTCAAGCGCACCCGTACGCAGGCTCGAATGAGTAGCGATACGGCGCGTGCTCAGAACGTCAAGGATGCTTTCAGACTTATCTCGCCCCACCGACTCGTGGGTAAGAACGTGCTGTTGCTCGACGATGTGATAACCACTGGCTCCACGCTTGAATCGTGTGCCGATACAATTAACAGAGAGCTCCCCGATGTTCGCCTTAGCTTGGGTGCACTGGCAGTGGTCGACAGAATTTGATTTTGCTGAATAAAAAAGAGATTATGAATAATAAGAAACTACCACAGAAAACCATCGAGCGATTGTCGAGTTATCGCCGTGCAATGCTTGGGCTTTCGGGCGATGGACTTACTCATATTTATTCGCACCAGCTGGCGCAGATTGTCGGAGCTACGGCAGTGCAGGTCAGGCGGGATCTGATGCACATTGGTTTTTCGTCGTCGGCACGGATGGGCTATGATATCAAAAAGATGGTGCGTTACATCTCGGCCATCATCGATGCCAAGAAGATGCCACGAGCAGCATTTGTGGGTATGGGCAACCTGGCGCAGGCCATCAACCATTACTTCAGCGTGCGCAAGGCAAACACCATCGAGATTGCAGCGGCGTTTGATAGCGACCCAAATAAAATTGGCAAAACTCTCTTTGGAGTGGAGTGCTATGGGATTGATGATTTTGCTCGAGTGGTGGAGCAACAGCAGGTAGAGATTGTGATTCTGAGCTGCCCCTCAGAGGTGGCTTTGAGCTTGCAGGCTGATATTGAGAACTCAGAGGTGCGTGGCGTACTGAACTTTACGAGTGCATCGCTGAAATTTGCCAGAGAGGTCTATGTCGAGAACTACGATATTTCGACCCTCTTCGAGAAGGTTATCTACTTCTCCAAATAGCACAGAAATACGCATTATGAATGTATACAGAAATTTTGAGCACAAATTCACTTCGGGAGCGGTTGTAGTCGTGGGGTCGTTTGATGGCGTGCATGCTGGTCATCGCCACTTGCTCGATCTTGTGAGCGATTGCGCACAGCAGCGAGGCATGGAGCCAGTGGTGGTGACTTTCGAACCTCACCCCCGTTTGGTGCTTCGAGGCGAGAACCGTTTGCTCACCACCCTTGACGAGAAGCTGGAGTTGATGCGCAGAGCGGGTGTGAAAAACGTGGTGGTAGTGAATTTTACTCATGAATTCGCAGCGCTGAGTGCCAAGGAATTTGTGGGCGATATGTTGGTGGAGAGGATTGGTGCGAGGGTGATTTTTGCCGCCGATGGGCACACTTTTGGTAAAGACCGTGAGGGTTCGAAGCGAGTGATGGAGGATTTAGGGCTGGAGGTTGTCAACATACACAGAGTGGGCATCACCAGTTCGACACTGGTGCGCCAGACAATTGAAAATGGCGAAATGGAACTCGCCGCCGAGCAGCTCTCTGCGCCATATATGGTGAAAACCCCCGTGTGCGAGAGTACAAAACTGCTCCCCCCACGAGGTGGGGAATACCTCTGTGAGATGGAGGGTGAGCAGATGTGGATGAGTGTCTCGCAGATTACTGAAATAACAGAGCCAAGAACAATATACATTAAAAAAAAGCTCGGAGGTGGTGAAAATACCCTCTAATTCCCTATCTTTGTGTTTGAAGAGATGGGGGGTGGTGGGGACAGTGAGGCGCACAGATAATAATACCAATTGAAATATTAACAGAGAGAGATAGAGTATATACAAAATTAACTAAACAACAAACTATAGACAAAAATGAGACTAATTATCCAAAAAGATTATCAAAACATCAGCCGTTTTGCGGCAGAGTACATTGCAGCAGAGATTAACAACTTTGCGCCAACCACTGAGAAGCCTTACGTATTGGGTCTACCTACGGGTTCTACTCCGCTTGGAACGTACAAAGCCCTCATCGAACTATACAAAGCCGGCAAGGTGAGCTTTGCAAACGTTGTGACTTTCAATATGGACGAGTATTGCTCAATCCCTCGCGACCACTCGCAGAGCTACTATACCTTCATGTGGGAGAACTTCTTCTCGCATATCGACATCAAAGCCGAGAACACAAACCTCCTGGACGGTAATGCAGCGGACTATGAGGCTGAATGTGCTCGCTACGAGGCTAAAATCGTGGCTTATGGAGGAATCAAACTCTTCCTCGGTGGCATTGGCCCTGATGGCCACATCGCTTTCAATGAGCCATGCAGCTCGCTGAACTCACGCACCCGTGTGAAAACCCTTACCCAAGATACTATTATCGCAAATTCGCGCTTCTTTGATAACGACCCTAACCAAGTGCCCAAAACCGCACTGACGGTGGGTGTTGGTACGATTATGGATAGCGAAAAGGTGATGATAATTGTGAATGGCCACTCAAAGGCTCGTGCTTTGGCAATGGGCGTTGAGGCGGGAGTAAACCACCAATGGACAATCTCTGCGCTACAACTCCACCAGCAAGGAATCATCGTATGTGACGAACCTGCTACTGTGGAATTGAAAGTTGGGACATACAACTATTTCAAGGATATTGAGAAAGATAGTATTTTCTAAGCCACGCGCCTCAAGTTGCATAGAAAATAGCGACCTCTTGTGCGGTCGCAAAGCAGTTGTGCCTGAGCCAAGCTCCAAAAAGTAAAGTGAGCAGCGGCTCGGGCTCTGCAAAATTGTTTGCCATATAGTAACTACCCCAAGTGATGATGAAAAATTTACGCAAAATACCGTTGTACGTTAAGATATTATTGGGCATGGTGCTCGGTATCATCTGTGGTTTTATTATGGTGCAAGCAGGAGTCGCCCCCACGTTTGTGAGCGACTGGATAACACCTTTTGGCGATATATTCATGCGCCTGCTCAAGCTCATAGCTGTACCTCTTGTCTTTTGTTCGTTGGTGCTGGGTGTGGGCAATCTGAGCGATGTGGCCTCACTCTCGAAGCTGGGCGTGCGCACTATGTTGCTCTACATCGGAACGACTGTCGTAGCGGTCACTCTCGGAGTGGTGCTCGTCATGACTTTCCAACCCGGCAAAATGGTTAGCCCCGAAACACGCGAACAACTCATGAGCGCGAATAGCGAGCTGGTGGCTGGTAGTCAAACTGCTACCGAAGAGGTCACTGCTGGCTCGCCATTGCAGTTCTTCGTCGATATGGTCCCCGAGAATATTACCTCCGCATTCGCCAGCAACGGCATGATTCTTCAGGTCATTGTCGTGGCGTTGCTCATGGGCATTGCCATGCTGCTCATTGGCGAGAAGAAAAGCGCCCCTGTACTTAACTTCTGCCGCTCGCTCAATGATATTATCCTAAAGATTATAGACCTAATAATGTCATTTGCACCGATTGGTGTCTTTGCCCTGATGTGTGCGCTGGTGGTGAGCAATGCTGGTGATACTTCTGTGATATATGCGCTGGGCTATTATGCTTCGGTGGTGATTTTTGGATTGCTATCGCTTATCCTTGTTTTCTACCCGCTACTTATCCACTTCTTTGCGAAAAAAAGTGTCAAAAAGTTTCTCAAAGCAATGTGGCCAGTGCAGCTACTCGCCTTTACAACGTCTTCGAGTGCAGCGACCCTGCCGCTGACCATGAAACAGACTAAAAACGAGCTGGGGGTATCCCCACAGGTTGCAAATTTTGTCTTGCCAGTGGGCACTACCATCAACATGGATGGCACGTCACTATACCAAGCCGTAGCGGCAATTTTCATTGCCGAGGTCTTTGCTGTAGACCTCAGCGCAGTGGACATACTCACCATTATTGGTACAACTATCATCTCCTCGATAGGCACGCCTGGTATCCCCGGTGGTAGTATCGTCATACTCGTCATGGTGTTGTGGTCGGCGGGGATTCCAGCCGAGGGATTGGCGCTGATTATGGGGCTCGACCGCCCGCTCGATATGTTGCGAACGGTGGTGAATGTCACAGGCGATGCTACAGTGGCATCCATCGTGGATAGGTCGCAAAGCAATAAGCCCAAAGCCTCCCCCACTGTAGAACCAGAAAACTAATAAACCCTCTCAGAGCCGCTATTACTTGATAATAGGCTATTATTGAATAACACAGACACAATATCTCACTTAACTATATAGAACATGCTATCACTCTTATTACGTTTATTGGGCACGCTCGTTGCGTGGGTATTGGTTTTTGTCATAGGTTTTTTTGTGTGGGCATCCATTAAGGAGTATACCCCCGCTGAGGTGGAGGAAATCTACCTGCATAATGAAGAGCAGAGATTCACGGGCGACACTATTACTCTGTTGTCGTGGAATATTGGTTATGCGGGGTTGGGCAGCGATATGGATTTTTTTATGGATGGGGGGCAGAGTTCTCGCACCTCGCGCGGACGCACTTTGCAGAACCTCGATTCGATAATGAACTTCTTGGAGAGGCATGCCAATGATGTAGATTTTATTTTCCTTCAGGAGGTTGATTTTAACTCGTTCCGCACCTACGGCATCAACGAGTATGACTCTATTATTCAACGCCTTGGTATGGAATTTAAGGGTTTTAGTGCACTGAATTTCCACACAGCCTACGTCCCCATTCCACTTGGCGATGCAATAGGGCGAGTCTCCTCGGGGCTGATGACGCTGAGCAGAACCGCCCCCAGTGCCGCTCGCCGATATTCATACCCAGCCTACGACTCGTGGCCGTATAACCTCTTTAACCTAAAGCGCTGCATGCTCAGTATCGAAGTTCCCATTGGTGGCGATGGCCATGAGGTAATATACCTCAATAACACTCACAACTCGGCCTATGATGAGGATGGTTCGGGGCGTGCGGGCGAGATTGATTTCATTAGCGAGTTTCTCTCAGACAAACGGTACAGCATAACGGCTGGCGATTGGAATTCGACACCGGAGGGTTATGTGAGCTCTCAGGCGGAGCTTGATGATGAGTATTTCAAGGTGCAAAAACTCGGAGCGGACAACTTCCCCTCGGGCTATCATTTTGCAGCCGACCTCCAGACCCATAGCATGCGCTATGGCTACGAACCGTATCGCAGAGGAGTGACCACAACATCGGTTATTGACTTTGCGGTGTCGTCGCCGCGCGTAGTGCCCCTATACGCAAAGACCATTGATTTGGGGTTTGAGAGTTCAGACCATAACCCCGTTATCTATAAGTTTGTGATTCAGAAGGGTAGTAGTAGTGCGGTGACGAATTCCGCAGATTCAACCTCTGTGGCTTCTGCTCCGAGTGACTCTACTGCAGTAGCAACGGGGCAATCGCCCAGTGATAAGTTATAACACCAAAGAGGGAAGGGCTTCTAACTCTCAGCGTTAAGGGTGTGATACCACAGAATCTTAGTGTGCGTTATGGCATCTCCACCTCGAAGAGGCTGTCCCAGAGTTTGCCAGTAAGGTACACCTTAGAGGATACCGAGTCGTAAGCAATTCCATTGAACACGTCAGCAGTTTCTCTATTTCCAATGTTTTTGTGTAGTTCCGAGCAGTCAATGTATCTTTCCACCGCGCCGCTATCGGGGTTGATAACAGCTATGAGCGGACTCATGTAGATGTTGGCATAGATTTTCGAGCCAATAATCTCCAACTCGTTGAGCATCTCCACTTTACCGCGATTGTCGCTCACCTCGATGATGCGCTCCACTCTTAGGTTTTTGGGGTCGAGGAGTTTGAGTTCTGAGGTGCCATCGCTCATGAGTAACTTGTCGCCATAGGTGGTGAGCCCCCATCCCTCGCCCGAATAGGAGAGTGTGCCCAGTTGCTTGAGGCTCTTGGGGTCGTAGATAAAACATTTTTCCTCCATCCATGTCAGCTGGTAGAGCTTGCCATCGACCATAGCCAATCCCTCGCCAAAATACTGCGAAGGGAGCGAAATTTCACGCTCAATCTCCCCCGTCTCAATATCGCTGACTCTGAGTTGCGAGCGTCCGTATTCGCCCGTACTCTCGTACAGCTTGCCCTCGTGCACAAGTAGACCTTGAGTGTAGCTGTCGGTGTTGTGCGGATATTTCTGCGTGAATTTCACTGCAGAAAATTCGGGTGCAGGATTTGTCGATACAGTTGGTTTCGAGTCGCTGTTACTTTCTGCGTTGTCCTGCGAAACGCTGATTGTGCCACAGCCCACGGCAACAAGCGTGAGCATTAATGATGTTGAAATAATGGTTAAAAATCTCATAATATTTTGTTGAATTTTTTGTTCTTAAATAGGTAGTACAAAACGATGCTACCACGGTAGGTTTCTCCCACTCGCCGATGTGGGATTTCTGGATTTTTGGGGTATTTGCGGCGGGTGCGCCAAAAATCGCGATGCGCACGGAAAATAGCCCCTCCAAATGCCCATTTGCCTGTGACAAAGTAACTGAGTGCACGTAGGCTATCGCTACCCAACCTCAGGAAGTAGACTGCCGCGAACCGCCCTCGGCTAAGATTCTTGTAAAGCATTGCAATGTTGTTGCGAAAGTTCAGATAGGTTTTGCGCTGCGACCAGACGGGCAGTGTTCCAGCACCAATGTGATAGACCACGCTCTGTGGCACGACCTTAATGTCATAACCCATGCGCTTGAGCCTCCAACAGAGGTCAATCTCCTCCATGTGGGCGAAAAATAACCCATCCAATCCTCCCGCTCGATGGAACGCCTCGGCACGAATAACAAGCGCCGCTCCAGATGCCCAGAAAATATCACGCTCATCATCGTACTGTCCCTCGTCGTGCTCACACTCGTTTATCAACCTCCCACGGCAGAACGGATAGCCCAGCGAATCGATGAAACCGCCGCTCGCCCCTGCATATTCAAAGTGAGTGTGGCGGCCAAAACTGAGTATCTTTGGTTGAGCTGCTGCGCAATTTGGCTCTCTGTCCAGTAGCTCCTTGATGGGGGAGAGCCAGCCTGGTGCAACATCCACATCGGAATTCAAGAGTATATATGTTTGAGGTGGGTTTTCTGAGTTTTTTAGTGCCCCCAGAGCTTTGTTGTAACCCTCGGCAAAGCCGTAGTTTTCATCGAGCTCGATTATCTCCACCATCCCTCCGAAGTTGTCAAAGAGCATCTGCACGCTGCCATCGCTGCTGCCATTATCGGCAACCACAACCCGAGCTCCAGCACTACGCTCAATCACCGTGGGCAGGAACTTCTCGAGAAAGTGAATCCCGTTGTAATTCAATATTACTACAGCTATACTATTCATCACCGCTATTCTCATTGTTGGTATTATTCACCTCTGCTCCTTTGTACTTGTGTTTCCACCTTCGGTGGCTCCACATCCACAACTCAGGGCGTTTGCGTATCATCTCTTCGAGTTTTTCGACATAGCGCCTCATTATCTCGCCGCTTTCCACCTCCTCTTTGCCATCATAGATGAGTTCGAACCACGCCTTGTAGCGCCCTTTGTCGAACTTGTCGATGTGCAGAAATGCCACTGGCATATCGAAACGCAAGGCAAGTTTCTCGATGCCGTTGAAAAACGGAGTCTTGCGTCCGAAAAACTCAAGCCAACAATCGGTAGTGTAGTATGGAGCGGTTTGGTCGGAAATCAGAGCGAGTGCTATGGCGTCCTCTGCGCTCTTGGCGTTGTAGAGTTTGCGCCCCACCTCCTCCATGGCAATGGGAGTAACCCCAAAACGTGAACGTGCCTGCAGGAATATTTTATTGAAACTCTTGCTGCGCAGGGGGCGGTAGACTGCGTAGACGCTCTTGTGCTGAGAGTATAACCCCCACAGAGTGGTCATCTCCCAACTGCCGTAGTGCGCCATTGCCGAAATCCAACTCCTGCCCTGGGTGTATTCCTCAATCTGAGAGTCGTTGATAAATTCAATGCGTTTTCTGGCATTTTCGATGGTGATGGAGTTCATCGACATGCTCTCCACAAATACATCGGCCAGGTGACGATAAAACTTCTTTTCGATGGTGATAATTTCGTCCATGCTCTTGTCCTTAAAAGCATTTTGGAGGTTGTCTCGCACCACCGGTACTCTGTACTTGAAAACTCGATAGAGCACCAAATAGAGGAATCGTGCGAGCCTCTTATGCCACGAATATGGCATCCGCCCCACTATCCACATTATGGGATAGACTATGTAGTATAATATCATCTTCTTCTTGCCTTTGTGCTCTGAGGTATCTCTCTATTTCTTTGTTTTTTCTATTCCAAATGCAATGCGCACTTCTTGCGAGTCATCGAAATGGGTGCGTACTCCGCAAATTTCTTGATATTTCTCGTGCCCCTTGCCCGCAATAAGCACTATGTCTGCTGGTTTGGCCAGAGTGGTGGCCGTTTTAATTGCCGAGGCTCTGCTCTCGATAACCAGCGTGCGTTTCATTTCGTCATTATTTAATCCAGCGGCCATCTGTGCGAGAATGTCGTTAGGATCTTCGCTGCGAGGGTTGTCGGAGGTGAGAATTATTTGGTCGCTGTGCGCGGCTGCAATGCGTGCCATCACTGGGCGTTTGTCTTTATCCCTATCTCCTCCACAGCCTACCACGGTGATAATTCGTCCGCTTTTGTTTATCTCGTTGAGGGTTTCGAGCACGTTTTTCAGTGCGTCGGGAGTGTGGGCATAGTCCACCACGGCCAGTACGCCTTCTTCGCTGGTGATGCTTTGCAATCTCCCCTCGACGCTGGTGAGTTGGCTCATTGCCGCCAACACTTCTGTGGGTTCTTGTCCCAGCTCGATGGCTGCACCATAAATTGCCGTGAGGTTGTAGGCGTTAAACCGCCCGAGGAATTGCACCCACAGTTCGGTTTCGTTGATGCGCAGCAGAGTGCCGTCAAGGTGAGTTTCTATTATTTTGCTGCGATAGTTTGCCAGCGTGCGCAGCGAATATGTACAGTGTCTGGCATTGCAGTTCTGGAGCATTACCTCTCCGTTTCTATCGTCCAGGTTTGTCAGTGCAAATGCCTCTTTGGGCAGGGCATCGAAAAACGATTTTTTGGCATCGAGATACTCTCTAAATGTGCCGTGGTAATCGAGGTGGTCGTGCGTAAGGTTTGTGAATATGCCGCCCTCGAAAAGCAATGAGGTGGTACGTTTCTGAACCATTGCGTGCGAGCTAACTTCCATAAAGCAGTACTGCACCCCTCGTTTGACCATCGAAGAGAGCAGGGCGTTGAGCTCCACAGGATTGGGTGTGGTGTGAGTGGCTGGTATGACCTCCTCGCCGATACGATTCTCCACAGTGCTTAACAGCCCACAACAGTAGCCCAGCTTAGTGAAAAGAGAGTAGAGCAGAGTAGCCGTGGTGGTCTTGCCATTAGTGCCCGTAACGCCCACGAGCTTGAGGCTATGGGAGGGGTTGCCGTAAAATTCGGCAGCAAGTTCCGCAAGCGTGGTGTGGCTGTCCTTGACCACGAAATATTGAACCGCAGGATTGGTGTTCAGAGGTAGCTCCTCGCAGACAATGCCGCTCGCACCCGCCTTGATTGCCGCCTCGATGAAGTTGTGCCCATCGCTCAGCGTGCCACGAATGGCCACAAACAATGAGCCTGCCGTGACACTGCGCGAGTCAAAGACAATGGAGCTGAAATCCAAAACATTTATCTGTGCTGAAGTCATTTTCTTAAAAATTATTTATCCACAAGTATGGCAAAGATAGTGTTTTTTTTGTGATTTTTGTATCTTTGCACCAAATGAATTACCAGCAAACTATTGATTTTCTTATGCACCAACTACCGCAATTTCAGCGTATTGGTGCTCCTGCGTATAAGGCGGGTTTGCAGACCTCTCTGGCTCTGGACTCTCACCTCGGCCACCCACACCATAAATACAAGACCGTTCACATCGCAGGCACTAATGGCAAGGGTTCCACCTCGCAGATGATTTACGAGGCTCTGCGTCACGAGGGGCACAGAGTGGGACTATATACCTCGCCTCATTTGGTCGATTTTCGCGAGCGGATTGTGGTCGATGACCAACTAATACCGCAAGAGGCAGTAGTGGCGTTTGTGCGAGACAATCGGCAAGTAATCAGTGATTTAAAGCCATCGTTTTTTGAGATGACTGTGGCGATGGCTCTATGGTGGTTCGAAGAATCGGAGGTTGATTATGCGGTCATTGAAGTGGGAATGGGCGGCAGACTCGACTCCACCAGCATCATTACTCCAGTGCTCAGCGTGATAACAAATATTTCGCTCGATCATACCCAATTCTTGGGCACTACCGTGGCGCAAATTGCAGCAGAGAAAGCAGGCATAATTAAGCCAGGTGTGCCCGTGGTGGTGGGGCAGAGTAGTGAAGATTATGATGACGTGTTCATTGCCAAGGCTCGTGAGCTGAACTCTGCTATCGCCTTTGCGGACAGAGAGCAGCAGCAGCCCTACACGCCCGCAATGAGTGGATTTGCTCAACAGCATAATGCCCAGACTGCTTATGTGGCACTTGGCGAGCTGGGCATAAGTCCACTTGCTACTCAGGCGGGAATCGAAAGGGCACGAGTCAGAGGGCGATGGCAGGTGACCTCGTACTCTCCACTAACTATTTGTGACACAGCTCATAACGTTGCAGGTGTCGAGCTTTTGGCCAAGCAACTGCAAGCCCTCTTGAGTGATAGTGATGGTGAGAGAACCCTATATTTTGTGCTTGGAGTAGTTGCAGATAAGGATTTAGATTCGATTCTACCACTTTTGCCACGCTCGGCTCACTATATTTTCACCCAACCCTCCATTCCGCGAGCGCTCGCAGTCAGCGAACTTCACAGCGCAGCAACCCGCCATAACCTCCATGGTGAGTGCGCCCCGACTGTTGCTCAAGCCGCGGCTTTAGCCCGTGAGCGTGCTTGTGAGCGTGATATAATAATGATTGGAGGGAGTACCTTTACTGTGGCTGATTTTCTGGCGCTCTCTGAGCTGCCTCACAGCGCAGTAGACAGGCCTCAAGATGCTCGATAATACTCTGAGTGCTAATGCCCTTGAGGCAAGCGTAATCCTCGCGATGGCACGGTTTGTTGCCGTAAATTGAGCACGGACGGCACTCCAGTGGTATCTGCACAACATCTCGCATGTCTTGTCCCAGCCCCAAAAAGCCTGCATATGGATGAGTTGCACCCCATACCGAAACAGCAGGTGTGCCAACCAACGAGCAGAGGTGCATGGCCGAAGAATCCATTGTGAGCATAACATCGAGCGATGCCATAAGGTCCATTTCTTGAGTGAGAGTTGCTTTGCCAAGCGCCGAGGTGCAGTTCGGATACCACGCCACGAGCGAATCCGCCACCATGGCCTCCGCCCTGCCGCCACCAAATAGGAAAATGCGCCAATCGGGATGCTTTTCGGCAATACCCTCGATCACCTTTCGAACGGTGTGTAGCGGCAAAATTTTACCATCGTGCTTTGCAAAAGGAGCAATACCCACCCAGTATCCCTGTGACTTTGTGCCCGCAAATTCGGGCGCCCTTCTCTCACCCCTCAGAGGCATCACATTGGGTACAGCAATCTCATAGCCCAGCTCGCCAAAAACATCGCAATACCTCTGAATCGTGCTTTTCAACTGCACGAACACTTTGTCCTCTTTGCGAGTGAGCATGCGTTTGTCGTCGCCGCCTTTGTCGATAGTGTATGTCGGGATTTTTGCTTTGCGAAAGAGATAGCGCAGTAGCTTGCTGTAGAGTTTGTCGTGGAGGTCGACCACCGCATCAAAATCATAGTGTTGCATCAACTCGCGCGCCAATTTGCGCACACCTCGAATACCACTGTGCCTGCCGTAGAGGTCAATGTCGTAGAACTTTAGTTCTGGGGAGTCGAAGAAAAAAGGCGTGTAGAACTTCGGTGTCAGCATCACCATCTCCACTTCGCTGCCATATTTGCGAGCAACAGCCGCTAAGACCGGTGCAGTCATAGCCACATCGCCCATAGCGGACGAACGTATAACAAGAATTTTCTTCACTTTTTTGTTTTTCCGCTCTCGTCTCTCGTTCGGTTTTGTTCTGCTCCTTTTTCGGTGGTGTTGTAGCTCCGTATTGGGGTAGAGAGGGTGATGGTTTTTAGCCGATGGGAGGAGGGAGGAGAGTTACTATTTTTTAGTGGAGTAGAGCACAGGGTTTAGAGCAGGATCGTTGTACATCTTCATTTGCTTGTAGATTTTTATGTACTTTCTGCCACTTTGTATATCCTCGATGAGCTCCTCGATAGCTGTGGTCAGATCAACCCACTGGCTTTCCAGCACACTGAGCTTTTCTGCGCATGCTGCCTGTTGCTCGGCGGCGGCATCTGTGCGTTCGGCTTCGACCCTCATGTGGAAAATCTTGAGCGAGAGAATCGAGAGTCTATCAATTGCCCATGCTATTGTTTCGGTGTTAACCTGTGCGGTGTCAAGTACTTTGACGTCCTTGTATTTGTCGAGGAAGTATCCATCCAGAAACTCCACTTTATCGGTACGATCTTGGTTCGAGGCATCAATGCGTCGTTTAATAGCGAGTGCCTCCACTGGGTCGATTTCGGGGTTACGGATGATATCTTCGAGGTGCCATTGCACGGTGTCTATCCAGTTTTTGTGCGCCAGTAGCATCTCGAGCGAACCAGCCGCATAAGGAGTAGGCATTGGTGCGTCAACGTCATCGGTATTGTGATAGGTGTTGATTGTGTCAAAGAAAATTTCTTTGCAAAGTTCCGTGAAAGTCATATTTTTTTATTTTAAAGTTAGCAAAAAAAAGTGAATATGTGCACTTGGGAGTCAAAAATTTTAGTTTGGAGAGCCAAATAGTTGTACAGCATACCACGTGTCACCACTCTTGTATAGGCCAATGCCAATCTCTTTGTAGTTGTGGTTCACCATGTTGCGATAGTGGCCGCTACTTTCTCGCCACATTTTGAAGAACAGCTCGGCAATAGCATCATCATCGTGTCCGCTCGCCATGGCGATGTTCTCTGCGGCGTAGGAGTAATTATACCCCCATTCGGTCATTGCTGTAAATGGTTCTGTGCCATTGGGGCGGGTGTGAGAGTAATACTGGACAAGCTCTTGGGCGCGTACCTGCGCTGCATTGTTGAGTTTGCTATTGTTGTATAATGGGTCGGCGCCAACTGAGCGGCGCAACTCGTTCACTCTCGCATAGATGATTGATACATTATTATCGCCCGAGGAGGAGGTGGTGGTGTTACCCGTAGTAGGAGGGTTGCTTGTGTTGTTTGTGTTGATTACGGGATTGCCATTGCGGGGCCACGCATGATAATTGCTTTGATTACCCTCATCTTGATCAGGGGTGATTGGAACCACTGTAAATGGTGGTAGTGAAGAGTCGTTTTGCCCGTCGAACTCACCGTTATCGCCATTGCCTCCGCCATTGCCGCCGCTATTACTGCCGCCATTAGGGTTGAAATTGCCGTTATTACTTCCGCTGCCACCTCTATTATTACCACCGCCATTATTACCACCATCGCCATTATTACCATCGCCGCCATTATTACCACCACCACTGCCGCCACCGCTGTTGCCATCTTTGCTTGTGCCAAAGAGCTGCACGGCATACCACGTGCCGCCACTGGTCTTGAACATTGCAATACCAACGTCTTTATAATCCCGAGAAACCATGTTTTTATAGTGTCCAGAACTATTTTTCCACATATCAAAGAATTTTTCGCCCATCACATTATCGCCATAGCCCGATGCCGTGGCAATGTTTTCCGCAGCATAGGTGTGCACATATCCTGCCTCGGCTATCGAGGTGAAGGGATTTGCACCATTGGGGCGAGTATGCGAGTAGTAGCTCTCGAGCTCTTGAGCACGAACCTTTGCGGCGTTGTCGAGCAGAGGGTCTCTGCGTAGCGTGGCGAGCCCGAGCGATGAGCGCAGCTCGTTGACGAGTTCAAAATTCTTGTCAGCATTGGCCGATGACGTATTTTGTGATTTTAAGAAATCTTGGAGCTCCTCGTTATTGGCATCCGTAAGTTCCGCCTTGGTAATTGTGCGAGCGTGCAGCGTGGGTGCGACACACAGCAGTGCTATTGTTGAGAATGCAACAAGAATTTTGTATAATTTCATAGCGTTGTGTTGATGATTTAGGGATGCTGAGTGCTTACCAGAAGCGAAGCAGGTCACCCATTTTTGCTTCACGTTTTTTTAGCACTGGGTTTAGGCGCTGAAGTGCCGTGAGTCTGATGCCGAACTTCTGAGACAGTGAGTGGCGGCTCTCGTTGGGCTGAACGGTGTGTAGTCCAGCAGTTTTATTGCTGCCCTTTTTGCCTTGAAGGAAGATAACATCGCCTGCTTTTAGTGGAATCTTGGCTGGGAGGTCATTGAGACGGAGAATTCGAGAAAGAGTCATTTTGTAGTCATCGCACAGCATCTCCCATGTGTCACCTTTTCGCACGATGATACATTTGACTCCATTAACAGTAGTGGCCACGCGTCCAGCATTGTATTGCACTGGTTCTTGCCCAGAGTTGTCGCCCACATTGCTGCTTCCACCACCCTTTGTGTCGTATTTGTGAAGTTCCTCTCGCTCGATGATGCCAATGAGTAGTTCTGCATACTCGGGATTTGTGGCATACCCTGCTCTTTGCAGTCCATTTGCCCAACCAGTGTAATCACTGCTGCTGAGCTTAAACAACGAGGAGTAACGCTCCGACGAGCTCAAGAATTTCGAGTGGTCATCATAGCTCTCCTCCACGGTGCTGTATTTTCTGAAACATTCACCCTGAGCGTCATCATTGTGAGTAATCCTCGCCCCGTTCCAGCCCGAGCCACACTTAATGCCAAAGTGGTTGTTGCCCTCCACCGCCAGGCGTGAACCTCCATTGCCGCTCTCGAGTATTCCTTGGGCAAGGGTGATGCTGGCTGGGATGCCATAGTCCTGCATCTTGTCAATGGCAATATCTTTGTATGTGTCACAGTACGCCTTCGAGCTCATTTTGTATTGGCCATAGGCAGTTGTCACCACTCCGAGGAACAGTAACGCGATTAGTGCATTGCGTTTCATGGTATGCGAAAATATATAGCGGTTAATAGTTGTCAGAGTTCCCACACAGTCCACGCATTCTCAAATGATGGAGAGATAAGCGGAGTGGGGCGGAGGACAGCCTCTTTTCTGTTCCGATTTATAGATATTCAAACGTGATGGTTTGCACAACATCGGGGTGTAGCGATGCGGCCACAGGACAGCTATGCGCTGCCGATTCGATGAGTCGTTTCTCTTTGTCGGTGTAATTATTGGCGGGCAGGGTTAACTTCACAATAATTTCGCCAACTCTGCGGGGCGAGGCTTGCATAATTTTTGTAATTTCTGCTGTAGCGCCGTCAATAGAGAAGTTGTGTGTACGAGCTGCAATCCCAGCAATGGTCAGCATGCAGCTACCCAACGATGCCGAAAAAAGGTCGGTGGGCGAAAAGTTCATCCCATCTCCCTGATTGTCTTTCGGAGCACCAGTAACTATTACAGCTCCAGAGTCGAGGTGCTGTGCAGATGTTTTGAGATCTCCTGTGTAGATAGTTTTAATAGTTGCCATAGTGTGTATATATTGAGTGGTTGTTGTTTAGGTTATTTATTCTTAACTTTTCGTGCCATTGCCGATGCAAAGACAAATTCGTCGAGTTCCTTGTTATTAGCATCCAGAATATCCTCCCTGCTGCCTTCCCACCATTTCTTGCCCTCGTAGATGAAGGTTACTGTGTCGCCGATTTCCATCACCGAGTTCATGTCGTGAGTGTTCACAATAGTGGTGATGTTGTATTCTTGTGTAATCTCGCGGATAAGGTTGTCGATGATTACTGAGGTTGAGGGGTCGAGCCCAGAGTTGGGTTCGTCGCAGAAGAGGAATTTGGGGTTCATCACAATGGCGCGGGCAATGGCCGTACGCTTCACCATGCCACCGCTGAGCTCCGAAGGATACAGATTGTTGGCATTCTCGAGTCTCACTCTGTCGAGGCAGAAGTTCACACGAGCTTGTTTGTCTTTCATGGTCATGTTGGTGAAGAAATCGAGCGGAAAGCGCACATTTTCTTCCACCGTGGCGGTATCCAAAAGCGCACCGCCTTGGAAAATCATACCTAATTTCTGGCGAATAGTTCTCATCTGCTCCAACGTCGCTTTGTTGAAGCACATATCACCGTACATAATGTTACCACTATCAATTTTCACCAACCCCACCAAGGATTTCAGCAGTACGGTCTTACCACTACCACTGCGTCCAATAATAAGGTTTGTTTTGCCCTCTTGGAAAACGGTGCTGATGTTTTCGAGCACTGTGCGCCCATCAAAGGATTTATATACATTATCTACACGTATCATCGGCGTATTGCTTGCTTTATGTAAGCATCAGTTGGGTTAGAATAATATTGAATATGATAATCATCACCGAGCTAACCACAACAGCACGTGTGGCGCTTTTGCCCACTTCCAGCGATGTGCCTTTGGCGTAGTAGCCATAGAAGCAGGAGATTGAGGTTACGAAAAATCCGAAAATAAAGGATTTTACGAGTGAATAGACGATATAAAAGGGATCGAAGTCGAACTTGATGCCGTAGACGTAGTCGGAGACGGGGAAGAGCTCGCCCGCGGCGACCATCAAATTCCCGCCCCATATGCCACATATAATACTTGTGGCCGTGAGCAGTGGGAAGAAAAATATTGATGCAATAATCTTTGGCAGGATAAGATAGTTGGCGGAGTTGATACCCATAATCTCCAGCGCATCAATCTGTTCGGTGACTCGCATTGTGCCAATCTCACTGGCTATGGTCGAGCCAATCTTGCCCGCCAGAATCAGCGCCAATACTGTGGACGAAAACTCCAGAACGATACTCTCGCGACTGGCATAACCAATCAAGTAGCGAGGTAGTAGTGGGTTCTCAAGGTTATTTGCCATCTGCATTACAACAGCGCACCCCATAAATATTGATAGCACAATCACAATGACAATAGACTGAATACCAATGACATCCATCTCATGCAGGAGCCTGTTGCGGAAGATGTTCTGCTTCTGAGGCCGTTTGAACGTTCGTCCCATAAGTATCATATACTTACCTATGAGGATTAATGTGTTTTTCATCTGCTTAGTTTCTCTTCTCGTTTAATCTAAAGCACAAAGATAATAATTTTTTGAGGAATTTGCTCTTTATTTATTAACATATTTTTCTCGCCCCATCATAACCACAGCACCCAAGCCAACCAGCGCAAATGCAAATGCTATCCAAAAACTGTTGTCCACTGCACCAACATAAAGCTCGGCTGGTGTGCTTGCTGTGAACTTGCCTGGATGGACGGCGTTGCTAATCATGGCCGTGAAAATAGCTATGCCCAAACTCCCCGATACCTGCTTAATGGTGTTGTTGATGCCGGCGGCAGAGGTCATCTGAGCGTGCGTAAGGTTTCTCACAGCAAGGGCATTGAGCACCGAAAATGATAGCCCAAGTCCTATGCCTCGCAACAACACCGAGGTGACAATCCAATCAAGCGAAGTGGCTTGCCCATACATTGCGCTCAGCAGTAAGTAAATGCAGAAAATCACAAGGCCGATAACGACCAAAACCCACTCCCCAGTACGGCGAGCAATCACACCACTCAGCGGTGCAAGCACCCCCTGCAATGCACCTACTGGAAGGTAAAAACTGCCGACAATGATGGCCGAATAGCTAAGAGAGTGCTCCATATAAAGAGGGAAGAGGTAGTTCCCCCCGTAGAAACCAAACCCCAGCGCCCCAAGTGCAATGACCGAGAGAGTGAAATCACGATCTCTAAATATAGAAAAATCAATCATCGGTTCCGAACTCCTGAGGTTATATATTACGAAACCTACGCCCATAGCCCCCGACCCCGCCAAACAAATTATCACAAATGGCGAGTCCCAACCCACAAAATCGCTCGTGCCCGACGAAACTGCCATAGCAAGCCCAACAACAAGCAGTGGTGCCCACAGCCCAGTTAGCAAAAATCCCCAGATGTTGAACTTTCCGATACCATTATCTCTCACCTCCTTCATTATCACCCACGCCACAACGATGTTCACCAGCCCAATGGGGACGTTCAGAGCAAAGAGCGAGTGCCATCCATAAGATGCAATTAGCTCGCCACCCAAATACGGCCCCATCGATACTGCCGCTGCTGAGGCAATGCCCCAGAGTCCGAGTGCTAAGGTTCGCTGCTTGACATCAAAATGACGAATAATAATTGCCAAGCCCAACGATTGCACTATGCCGCTGCCAAAACCCTCGATCACTCGTGCTGCAATTAGCATGTTGAGGTTCTCGCTCAAAAAGCACAAATAGCTCCCCATGGTGAAGAGTACCATGCCCGTGAGATAGAGCCGTTTGTATCCCCACTTTTGTGCCATCCACCCTGCTGTGGGCAGCATCACACACATTGAGAGCAAGTAACCTGTCACAATCCACTCAATGTGAGTTAGGTTCTCGTTGAAGTCTTTGAGCAGGGCTGGTATTACCGAGTTAATGATGGTTGTGTCGAGAATCGCCATGGCAGTGCTGACCATCATCAATCCCAATAACCACCACTTATACGAAGAAGAAGAGGTGCTAATCATAATTAAAAAAGTTTTTTAACTACGATTAGCACCTCAATTATTGTGCCGCCAAGCGGTTTGCGCTTGGTCTATGATGTCGTGTTGCTTGTTACTTGAAAATCACCTCAAAGACCTCGCCATTGCCACGAAGCTCAATGCCCGTTGTTCTGTCGTTGAGCGTCAGCGTGGTGAGCGAAGCCGTAGCAGCCTCTTTTGCAAGCTCGGAGCCGTGAGCGTCAAGTTGAGCAATTTCGAATTTATCACCAGCGTTGAGTATAGTGACCTCTTTGCTGCCCTCTGGCACAACGAGTCTCACTGAACCCTCAACTGCGTAAGAGGTAGCGATTTTCTCATCAACGAGGCGGTTAGTGTTGCCACCACCAGAGGATAGAAGCTCGATTGTAACTCCTTCGATGTTGATGTTCAGTTTCTTGCCGCTGGTGTTAATACCCCTGATATAGCGTGCCGAAACGCCGCCTTGTTGTGGTATTTTGTTCCACTCGGTGCCATTTAGAGAGTATTGTAGTTCAATGCCCTCGCCGCCGATAATCTTTGCATCGACCGCACCAATGGAGCTAACCACGGGCAGTTCTACACCGAAGTAATCGTTATTGTCTACACCCACAACTTCGAGAATCTTGGCAACAGAGACTTTGTTGTTGGCAAGAGTTGCTTTTACTTTAGAGAGTTGTGGTACAGAGGTAATGAGGCGAGGTTCTTCGAGCGTGGGGTTCACATCAAAGCGTCTAACTGCCAACCAGTTCTTGCGCTCTGAGTCCTCAAGCCTGCGTAGGCGAATGTAGCGGTATTCTCTTGGGGCGTTGTCGTCACTGCGGTAGTCGATTACATAGTCGCTCTTGCCGAGTTTGCCGATGAGCGAAGTCCAGTCCTTGCCATCTTTCGAGGCCTCCAGAGTAGAGGAGTCGAAGTAGTCTACGTCATCGACATTGTTGCGTCCTTGCTCGATGTAGATGTGGTGGATGGTAGTCTCTGTGCCCAAGTCTACACCAACCCAATCTCCTGCTTTTTGAGCCATTGCCGAGTGGTAGTATGTGTCGCTTTTGCCGTCGAGCATGAGGCTGCTGAGGTCTCTTTTCGAGACATTCTCGAACGAAGAGATAGGAGTGGTCTCGTACGTAGGTTTGCCACTGAGTTCAGTGTAGAAATCGAGTGCTAAGTCGCCACGAGTTTTGTTGATAAAAGGCATGAGCTTGGTGGTACCCGAGCGGTGCGCTTTGTATGTTGTGAGCTCTTCTTCGCTCATCGCCGAGCTGTGGAAACCATCCCAGAATCCTGCAAAATCCTTAGACTCCATCTTCTTGATGAGTTCCATTGTGTTAAGACCTCTTTGTCCCAGTTTTTCGAACTCTACAAGCCAGGGTTTAAGCTCCGAGATGAGTAGTTCGTTGCCGCCCTTTGCGATGATAGTAGCTGGAGCGTCCTTCACCTTTTGGAACTCAGCGTAGAGTGCTTCGTACTGCTCTGGGGTGTAGTTGTCGATGTCGAAAATTTCGGTCTCCCACGACTCGTCGCGGCGGTAGCCCGTTTCGGTGTCAGTGGAGTGAATAGCAAATGTGCGATAGGCATCTGCCGCCGCTGGCATGAGTGACTTGATTGCGCCCTCCCAGTTCTCGATAGGTTTGTAGTTCTCAACATTCCATGTGTAGTCTGCAACGCCATAGAGCGCAATTTTGCTTGCTTCGCCGTGCTCCATTGGGTTGCTCACAAAGCCAGCCATGTCACCTCTGTCAGCCACCTCTGAGTTGCCATACACTGGCCCCTGCAGCATGATGTGCTTAACATAGTCGGTCACTGGGTAGTTCCACCAAATGAACGTCGGGCGGTTGATGCGAGAGTTTACCCACTCCAGCGAACCATCGGTGATGTCGCAACACACAGCATCTCCTGTCCACATCACGTGGATTGATGGGTGCAAAGTGTCGCCCAATAGTGATAGATAGCCAGTCTCCGATGGGTCGGCCCATAGTCTGGTATAGTCCGTAGGACACATGATTAGTGGTTTCACATCGCCCTTTGCTTCCACAAATTCCGTATGTAGGCGGTTTAGTAGCTCTGCTTGTCTGTCGGCTTTGGTGCCGATGCCCGAGATGTCGTCAAAGAACACTGCGAATGAACGCACTCCAAGGTCATACATTGAGTTGAACTTGGCAAGCAATTTTTGGTAATCGCTCTCAATCCACTGGATGTCACCCCCTGGGTGAATAGCCCAGATGAAGTCCACGTAGTTGCGGTTCGATGCCTCTACAAGCTCTTTGATTTTTGCCGCATCAGCCTCTGGGTATGGGTCTCTCCAAGTTGGTGCGTTGGGGTCGACTTCTTCTTTGCCGTGCCCCGCCAATGACGAGTGATAGGGGTCATCCTTTGGTCCATAGAGGTATGAGTTTAGCTTGTACTGACCATAGTAGTCAATCAGCGAACGGCGTACCTCGTGGCTCCAAGGCGTGCCATAAAAACCTTCCACAACACCACGATATGGGATGTCGGCATGGTCCAGAATTTTTACTACCTCTATCTCGTTATTGTTGATAAGTTGTTTGAGGGTTTGTACGCCATAGTATGCACCACGCTCGTTGTAACCAACGATATTTACTCCCCCTTCTGTTACTTCAAGAAGGTATGCGCCATCGTCCGCCTTAACGCCATTTTGGCTTGCCACATCTGTGCCAAACGTAACGGTGATTGGTAGTGCGCCATCTTTACCGTTGGCAAAGCTCAGCGCAGCTGCGAGGTGTTTGGGGAGTGCGGCATTTTGTGGGCTGAGTGCAAGTCCGTTTGCGAGTTCGATGGTTTTGCCAGCTGTGTACTCCACCGAGTGCGGAGTAGGATTCAGTCGTGTCTTTTGCGCCTCTGTGCTGCCGCCGCACGAAATCATGATAAGAGCAGCGAACACCACAGGAATTAGAGATGTTTTTTTCATATTTGATAGTTTTGATTTGTGTTTGCTAAAAGAATCTCGTGAAGTAGTAGGAGTAGCTTACGATGAGTGATATTGTTGTAATAAGCGATAGTGCGGAGATGCAGAGCCCCGCAATGGATAGTCCTTTGGGTTGTCTGCTAATGCCGATGGCCGAAAAAATGACACCCAAAACCCATAGTATCCAACTAAAAAATGGAATCCATGAGAATACGAGTCCACAAAGCGCGATGACGAAGCCTGCTACTCCTATGCCGTTTTTTTGGACTGGAGGAGCATATACACCTCCTTGTGGGGCTTGGTATCGTCCCTGCGCTCCTTGATACTGCCCTTGGTATTGCCCCTGATATTGTCCTTGGGCTCCTTGGTAAGGCTCTTGTGGGGGAGCTTGGTATTGCCCTTGGGCTCCTTGGTA
>CAYJIF010000006.1:0-3357 GCA_964370175.1 uncultured Rikenellaceae bacterium | reverse complement strand
CTCCTTGGTAAGGCTCTTGTGGGGGAGCTTGGTATTGCCCTTGGGCTCCTTGGTACTGCCCTTGCGGTTGTCCTTGGTATTGTCCTTGGGCTCCTTGGTAAGGCTCTTGTGGGGGAGCTTGGTATTGCCCTTGGGCTCCTTGGTAAGGCTCTTGTTGAGGTTGTTCTTGTGGATGCTGCTCTTCAATCGATTCGGGTTGAGGCTCTGTAGCTTCAACAGTCTCTTTTTGGCACACCACCTCATTGCAATTAGTGCAGAAGATGTCATTCGTTTCCTCTCGCTCTACGACTGCGGTGCCGCAGTTTTGACAGAATTTTGGGTAGTTCATCGCAGTTAAGTATTCATTGGTTAAATTGCTAGTTTTTTTGATTGTTTCAACAACAATCAAAGCGTAACTACAAAGATAATAACATTATTATAAAATCCAAAATTTTGGTTTCTGAGTAACCATTTTTCCTCGAAATATGCGGCACGGAATTTGCGAATTGACAGCCTGCCACCACATCACTATACACCAAACAAAAACATGAAAATTCTCAGACTCCTAATACTATTGATGTTTTCCTCACAGAACCTCTACGGCACAATGCAAACGGCGGCTGATGCAACAGCACAAGTCCCCCGAGTGCCAATCTATGGCGTGGTTAGAGCCGCAGATAATGGAATGCCACTGCCACTCGTGGAGGTGAGAATCGACGATACCGATTATGTTACATTCACCGATACTTCGGGTTATTTCAGCTTTGCGCAACCGCCCAATGGTTACCAATCACTGAGCTTCAGTAGCGGTGGATACGAAGACTTCACAACCCCACAGATGCTCATCTCCAGAGCGAACCCCCAGGAACTGAACATTGCTCTATGGCAGAAAATCAACGTAGTGGGGGCAGTTGCCGTAAAAGCTCGCCCTATTCGCCGCACAGAAATCCCCCCGATAGGCGTAAAATCGCTCGACATCGAAAAAATTGAGAAGTTTCCAGGCTCAACTCGCGATATTGCTCGCGCAGTGCAGAACCTCCCCGGAGTAGCCGCCACGACTGTCGATCGCACCGATCTTATTGTGCGTGGAGGCGGCCCCAATGAGAATAAATTTTATGTCGACCGCATCGAAATACCCATACTCAACCACTTCCAGACCCAGGGCACAAGCGGTGGGAATGTATCCATTATCAATAGTGACTTTATCAGCGATGCAACGCTCTACACCTCAGCCTTCCCAGCTTCGCGTGCCAATGGGCTCAGCTCCATTTTGGAACTCAAGCTCAAAGAAGGTAATGCCGAGGGTTTCAAAACCCGCTTCTCGGTGGGTTCTTCGGACTTGGCGCTAACTTTCGACACCCCGTTGGGCGAGAAATCATCGCTAATAGCCTCATACAGAATAAGCTATTTGCAGTTTCTCTTCTCGGCTCTCGACCTCCCCTTTCTGCCCACCTACCAAGACCTGCAATTCAAATACGTCTACGCACCAACCAATCGCTCTAAATTACGGATTCTTGGCCTGGGTAGCTACGACTTCAACAGGCTCAATACCTCGATAGAGAACCTCGACCCCGATGCAGAGCAACTGCTGGACTTTCTCCCCGAAAACGACCAATATAGCTACGTGCTCGGAGCAGTGTATTCTCACATACTTGACGCGGGAACGCTCGATGTGGTGCTGAGCCACAACCGCCTGCGAAACCAATTCCAGAAATGGGCAGGCAACAATACCGACAGCCTCAAAACTCTCGACTACCTCTCGCACGAAAGCGAAATAAAGAGTAGAGTAGAGTACAACTCTCGACTGGGTAGCGGTTATGTGCTGAATGCTGGTGTAGGCTTTGACGTGGGGTGGTATGACAACAATACCTCGCAGATTGTCTACCTCGACCAAGAACCCATACTCAACCACTATGATACTAAACTCTTTCTCTCGCGCTACTCCGCATTTGGCAGCGTCAATAAGCGTTACTACGACGAAAAACTCAGAGTGATGCTCTCGCTCCGCCTTGATGGCAACAACTATAACTCCTCGATGTCGAACCCACTGCATCAATTTTCGCCACGATTGGCTCTGGGGTGGCAGTTCAACGAAGAATGGGCTGTGAATGCCAATGTAGGGCGTTACTATCAAGAACCCTCGTACACGACTATGGGATACCGCTCGGGACAGGGTGAACTTCTCAATGAAAACCGCCTGAAATACATTGCCTCGAACCAAGCCACCATTGGTGCGAACTTTACGCCCGATAAGAACCAAAAACTCACCCTCGAACTCTTCTACAAAGGCTACGAAAACTATCCCATGTCGCTCGTTGACTCTATTCCCATTGGCAGCTCCACCACCGACCTCTCGGCAATTGGCGCAGAGCCTGCCGGTTCCATAGGCAGGGCGCGTGCCTACGGTCTGGAGCTGACCTACCAGAATGAAGACCTATGGGGGTTTTTCCTATACTCAACCTATACCTATGTAAATTCACATTACGCAAAGCTGAACAGCAACCTCCAACCCACAAATACCTATATCCCCACAAATTGGGATTATCGCCACCTCTTTAATTTTATCTTGAGCAGAAACATCGGCAAGGATTGGGAAGTGGGTGTACGTTGGAGATTTGCAGGAGGCGCGCCGAGTACGCCCTATGATTTGGAGCTCTCCTCGAACATAAACACGTGGCGAACTAATCAGAGACCCGTGCTGGACTACTCGCTGGTGAATAGCGAGCGACTGCCAGCCTTCCATCAGCTCGATTTGAGGGTGGATAAAAGTTGGTATTTCGATAAATGGACTCTGGCGCTGTACCTCGATATTCAGAATCTCTACAACTACCAGGCCTATGGGCGTGATGTGCTCGTTCCAGCAACCGACCTCAATGGTAACTACGTAGAGAATCCCCTAAAACCGGGCCATTACGTCTTGGAGGCGTACCCCAATGCACTTGGTGGCACGATTATCCCTACTTTTGGGGTGATAATAGAGTTTTAGTTATTGACCAATCATTGCAACACAGATATGTCGTATGCTAATACTGCCTGCGCGGTGGCGGGTACCCCGCTGGGCATTTTATTTTGTTTACTCTAATTGCGCGAAAATGTGTCGAAACTCCAAACGGTGTGCCCGCAGGCACCGCCCGCGCGGCGGCGGGTGCCCCGCTGGGCGATTGTTTCTGTTTTTCTATCAGCACAACAAATCAAAAGGGTCTCTGACCCCGCCCGCGCGGCGTAAGCGCGCCTTCCCCGGCGAGGGGAGCTATAGCTATGGTTCTTGCAAACTAAAAAAACGCTAAAAACGAAATTCCCTTCGGGTAATTTCGTTTTTAGCGTTTTTTTGATGTTGACTGCGCCTGCGGCGACTGGCTATAGCTCCCCTCGCCGGGG
>CAYJIF010000005.1:0-40855 GCA_964370175.1 uncultured Rikenellaceae bacterium | reverse complement strand
GAATACCTGCCTGTCACGCAGGGGGTCGCGGGTTCGAGTCCCGTCCATACCGCCACCAGAAACGCTAAGAGCTTGCAAGACAAGCACTTAGCGTTTTTCTTTTGCAAAAACGTCAACGGGAACGTCAGCACTCACACTACACTACCCCACTGGCTTTAGGAATCTACCCCAACGACACTCCCCGCTCGCCCTCGACTTGGAATAAAGTACAGACTCCACCACGCCAACAATGAACTCTCCAGGCATCAACCTATGCTCACCCACCCCCCCCTACAGTGTGATTGTGAAGCGTGTGTAGGGGCGAGTTTGCAGCGACAATTTCCCTCCGTGAAGACGGACTATCTGGCGGCACAAACTCAATCCAATACCGCTACCACCCTGCTTGGTGGTGAAAAATGGCACGAAAATATCATCCCTTATCTCCTCGCTAATCAGCTCGCCTGTATTACAAAAAGTCACATCAACTCCCCCATTCTTTGCATGCACAATTTCTACCCATATTTGCGCATCCAACTGGTTCCGACAAGCATCCGCTGCATTTTTAAGCATATTCACCACTATCTGCGAAATCTGACCGCTATCACCCATAATCACCACATCCTCAAGCTCCGTTTTTATGACCACATCTACGCCCAACAACCCTATCTCTTCGGTAATCATCTGGAAAAGATTAAGTGGCTCTTTGATGGGTTGTGGCAGACGAGCAATCCGACGATAATTATCTACAAAACGATAGAGTCTCTGCGAGGTGGAGGATATAACCTCCAGACCTTTGCTAATCATTTGTGCATCGTGACTATCTTTTAGGCTCTGACTCAGCGAGGTAATCGGGGCGAGGGAATTCATTATCTCGTGAGTGAGCACGCGTGTCATACGTGCCCAGCTATCAACCTCTGCTCGGTCCACACTGCTGAGTATGTCGCTTAGTGTCAATAGCATATATGCTTTACCCTGCAGTGTAACATCTGTTGCTGTGACTTTAAGCCTAACTGGGGCACTCTCGCTAAAAAACTCCACCTCTATACTCTCGCCGCTATGCAAAGCCAATATTTCTGTCGGAGTCGAGGGGCTTAGCGAAGCGAGTTGGTGGATGTGTGTCAGGTGACCCACGTGCAACAGAGTTAATGCTTGCGAATTTTTGAGTATAACAACCCCAATGTCATTTATGATAATCACCCCCGTGGAAACCTCTTCGAGTATGGTTTCGAAGTAACGTTCTCTTTCGCGCACCTCTTGTCTCACGTCGCTGACCAACATTCGGATTCTATTGAGCGAAGCATTCAGCATCTTGCTACTCCCCAAGTGCCTTGCATCTTCTCTGAGGCGGAACGTTGAGTCATTATTCTCAATAGCGTTGAACACCACTCCCACTTTTTTAGAAACATTGCCAATAAATCGTATTATCACTGCAAAGAGCAGTAGAGCTGAGATTATCGCCACGGTTCCAACCGTGATATAGTCCCAGATGAGCAACAATGTCCCCCCAACACACAGCCCCACCATCAACACAATCAGGGCAATTATACTGCTATTTTTTGGTGTAAACATTCTTTATAGGTTGTGTTTCTTGAGCTTATTATAGAGCGTTTGGCGAGTAATGCCGAGTTTTGACGCTGCGTCCGAAATGTTCCCCCCATAATCACGCATAGCACTCTCTATGGCGTGGAATTCCAATTCTTCGAGCGACATTTTTTGAAGTTTCAATGCGCTACCACCAACAGTCGAGCGAGTAAGCAGCAGGTCATCTGCCTCAATCTGCGTCTTTTCACACAGAATGACCGCCTTCTCCACAGTGTGTTGTAGTTCGCGTATATTGCCTGACCACGAGTGCGCGCGCATCTTCTCGAGAGCTTTGTGTGAAAATGTGGCACACTTTTTAGAGTATTTCTTAGCGTACTTATGCAGAAAGAGCAGTGCCAATTCCTCTATATCCTCTGTACGCTCCCTAAGCGGGGGTAGCTCCACCACAAATGTATTTATGCGGTAGAACAAATCTTCGCGAAACTCACCACGACTCACCAACTCAGCCACTGGGGCATTTGTTGCCGTAATGAGTCGAATATCCACTCCACGGGGCACACTCTCGCCCACACGCACCACCTCGCGCGATTGCAGCGCACTCAGCAGTTTAGCCTGACTGTTTAAAGGTATATTGCCAATTTCGTCCAGAAATAGCGTTCCGCCACTGGCCACTTCAAATTTCCCTGCTTTTTCGCGCTTTGCATCGGTAAATGCGCCTTTGCTGTGCCCAAAGAGCTCGCTCTCGATTAGAGTTTCGCTCAGCGATGCCATATCCACGCTCACCATAACCTCCGTGCTTCGCGACGAGAGGGAATGAATCTCTGCCGCCAAGATCTGCTTCCCCGTACCATTTTCGCCAAGTATCAACACATTAGCCTCAGTGGGGGCAACCTTCTCCACTATCTTCTTTAGCTCTTGCATAGCGGGGGACTTACCCCAGAACATCATGCTCTTGCCCTCTGCCTTTAGCTCCTTGAGGTTTTTCAACTTGTTGGCGTTGCGACTAAGCGTTACTCCATTTTGCAGCGTGATGATGAGCTTGTTGTTGTCCCACGGCTTCTCGATAAAGTCCAGCGCGCCCTCCTTTATTGCTTTTACAACGAGCGAAATATCTGCATAAGCAGTAAAGAGAATGACCGACACAAGCGGTCGTAGCTTCTTAATCTCGGCGAGCCAAAAAATTCCTTCATTTCCAGTATTTACCCCGCTGTGAAAGTTCATATCCAAGAGTACCACATCAATTTGAGGATTTCTCCGCAAGGTCTCTTGTAGCGTCTTGGGCGAGGGTAGGGTCTGCACGCTCTCGAAGTGCGGAGGCAGCAGCAGCTCCAAGGCGGTACGAATGCCGTGGTTGTCATCAACGATTAGTATGTGTCCTTCCTTTTTCATCTTCTACTTTTGACAAAGATATAAAAATTGTCTATTATTTTGACACTCGCTGTCTAATTTTTTTACACTTTTTGCTGGTTGATTTTAGTATAACTTTCTGATAATCAGCCAATCAAAAAGTTTGGCACGGTAGTAGCATTTAATGTAGGTGTAGTGAAAATTATTTTAAACAAAACGAAAATATGAAAATTTTTACCCTGTTTTTATTTGCATCTTTAGCCCTGAATGCAGCGGCACAGAGAGTGATGACCTTGGAGGAGTGCATGGCATACGCCGTGGATAATAGCTTCAAGAGCCAGCGAGCGGAGATTGTAACCCAAAATGCCATCATCGACCACAACACAGCGAAGCTGAGTTTCTTGCCCTCGCTCTCGGCCTCAGTGGGAGCAAATGCGAGCTTCGGGCGGGGTATCGACCCACAGACCAATAGCTATGTGAACACCTCGACTTTCAACAATTCGATAGGGGTGAGCAGCTCTATGGTGCTCTTTGACGGACTACGCCTTGTGAACCAACTGCGTAGGGCAAAGGCTGCCAAGTTGCAGGGAATTGCCAACGAGGAGGTTGCCAAGGACGATGTGGCCCATAGTACAATGACCCTCTATGCCGAGGTGCTATACTATACCCAGCTTGTGGAGTTGCACAAAAAACGAATCGAAAACTTCACGCTCCAAGAGAGGCAGATTTTGCGCAAAAGCGAGTTGGGGCAAAGCTCGCAGGCAGACCTTGCGCAAATTCGGGCAAGCCTCGCACAAGAGGAGTATAGTGCAATAAATGCTACCAATAGTTACGAACAGAGCGTCATTAAGCTGAAGGATGCGATGAATTTCCCGCTCGATGATACTCTGCTTGTCGCCGATGATATTGCACACACTGAACTCGAAAACCCCGATGAGGTTTTAGATAGTGTGATTGCCACGGCAAAGCAGAGTAACCCTGGGGCTGTGGCGAGTGGTTACTCGTTGGAGCAGGCACGGCACAACCTTAACATTGCTCGCTCTGCGCTCATCCCATCGATTAGCTTGAATGGGGGAATTTCAACGAGTTACTTTACGCATCTGGGTAGTGGAGGATACGATAATTATGGTATGCAGCTGCGAAACAACCTCGGGGAGTATGTAGGCGCATCGCTCAGTATCCCGATCTTTGCGCGCTGGCAAAACAGAGCAAGTATAAGTAAGAGCAAGAACGCCTTGCGCCAAGCCGAGGCTGACCATAGCGAAAAGTTGCGCTCGCTGCAGAGTACCATAACCCAAGTGGAGATGGAGCTCAATGCATCGCAGAGTGCGTGGGAGCAGGCGCAAAAAAACGTAGAGTATCAGCAGATTGCCACTGATGCGGCGCTGAAGGGCTGGCAGAATGACAAAATTTCGATAATCGAGCTCCAAACCTCGCAGAACGACCTGCTCAAATCGCAAATCGAAGAAAAGTATAGCTATTTGAAATACCAACTAAAACTCCGCGAAATGAACTACTACAAGGGGGTGCCCTACGTATACTAAGCCCCCAAAATAACGAAAAAAGCATGAAAACATTTTTCTACGCACTCAGGCGAGCAACAAAACTAAGGCTCAGCAATTTTCTAAAGATTTTCACCCTTGCCATTGGTATTTTGGTAGGGGCTGTACTACTGTGCCGAGTGGCATTTTATGCAAGTTTTGACGACTATTCATCTCGCTATGATGACACATACTTTCTTTGCTTTAATTGGGAAGTAGTGGACGATGAGCAAAAAGAAGAGGATAGATGGATGCACCCACGAGGTTATGCCATTATGGCTCCCACGCTTAAGGAGGAAATCCCCACTATTGACAATGCCACACGTTGGGGACGTAGGAGTGAGGCGCTAAAGAGCGGGGATAAGGAACTGATGGTTTTGCAAGTGATAACAGATATTGATTTCACCCATATCTTTGCGCGCGAGGTGCTTGCCGGCTCAATGACTGATGCTCTTTCCACCACCTCTGGGTTTGCCATATCGCGCAGCACCGCCGAGGCGTTTTTCGGTAGTGTGCAGAGTGCTGTGGGGCAGAGGCTTACCGACGCAGACAATAGAGCCTACACCGTAGGGGCGGTCTTTGAGGATTTTCCCGCCAATTCCTACCACTATAGCGTTGATGTGTTGCGCACCGAAAATTTTTCCACCCATTGGTATAGCGACGGATATTTCATCTTTTTCACCACCGATGGTGGCGTGGACACACAGATTTTAAAAACAGAAATAGAAAAAGTTTTCACCCCCCACATCAACGCCAGCGAGTACCTCAAAAACCACAAACTCGAAGTGGAGATAAACCACATTGACTCCTTTAGCAAATTTGCGGACTATGGCGATGCCGACGCTGGCAGTTTGAACTACATTGCGGTGATTATCGCCCTGGTGCTTATTGTCATCGCCGCTCTGAACTTTGCGCTGATGCAAATCAACTCGCTGGTTAGTCGCTATAAGGAGGTGGGCGTTCACAAGGTTAGCGGCGCAACAACATGGCAGATTTTCATGCTTGTCTTTTATGAAACATTTTTTGCTGTTTTATTTGCGGTTATTTTGGCTATTGTGCTGGGGCTGGCCTTGCGTACATCCCTCGAGAGTTTAGTAGGTCCTTTTGAGCATATTCTCGCCCTCAGGCACTTTTGGATGGTGGGCGTGGTGTTGCTTGTTGTGGTGGTTATTGCGGGACTTTTGCCAGCCGCGCTCTTTTCAAGAATTTCAGCTACTTCGGTTTTCCGTGCTATGTCGCCGCGCAACATTTGGTGGAAGCAGTCACTGCTCTTTGTGCAACTCATGGCGACCACAATAGTGGCGATTCTAACTATTGCTATTGCATTGCAATTCCGCTATATGATGACCCTTGAGATGGGGTACAACTACGACAATTTGAGCACAATTCAGCTGCGCAAGTATGGCTATGAGCAGCGCATAACTCTCAAAGAAGAGCTACTAAAACTTTCCGAAGTACAGAGTGCTACGCTCTCACAGAGCCTACCGATTTATGGAATGATTGGCACAGCGGCGCACCGAATGGGGGAGACGGACGAGCTGTTTCGGGCTCGGTTGATAAAGTGTGATAGCGATTACTTCAAAACCTATGGTATCGAGATTTTGGAGGGTGACCTGCGCGACTTTAGCCCCGAAAAGGGCTTTGTCTCTACGCTCACAAGCGAGCGACTTGGCACCACTATCGAAGCGGGCGAGTACCTCTTTGAGGGGAGTGAGATTGTGGGTGTAGCAGAGCAAATCAGGCAACACGTCTACAGCGGTCAGCACCCTTTGTTCTATTGTGACATCGCCCAAGAGCTCTGGCAGAGCGAATTTTTAACCATTCGCACCGCCTCTGGGGCGAATGGTGCCACTGTGGCGATGTTACAAGAGCGTGGAAGGCAAATTCTCGGGGATACTGAGCTCGAAGTGGTGAGCTATGCCGAGCGGTTGGAGCTACTCTACTATCTGGAGCGAGGCATACGAGATGGCTTTTTGCTGGGGGCGGTGGTGCTCATAGTAATAATGCTTGTGGGCATAATGAGCTACATCTCCACAGAGGTGAAGCGCAGCCGCCGCCAGATTGTTATGCGCCGCACCTATGGCGCAACTGTTGGGCAAATTGTGGTGATGGTGGGGCGCAGGCTCTTTGTCATTACTGGGATTACTGCACTACTGGCAATCCCTGTGTGCTACTATATTTTGCAACTCGCCTTCTCGCAGTTCTACGATAAAATTGAGCTGTCGTGGTGGATTTTTGGACTTGGCATACTCTTTATTTTGGGTATTGTGGTGCTTATAACCTACGCTCAATGCCTCAAAATAGCTACACGCGATTACAAAAAAATAATCGGAAAAATTTAGAGTAATTATCAAGAAATTAATTATGAATTATTATATAAAAAATGGAAACAATGGACAAAATGGATAGAAAAATTGAACACAAAGGGTTCTTGCGCAAAAAACACATCCCATACATCGCGGGGGGGGTGGTTGTATTAGTAATCATTGGATGGTTGGTGTTTGGCGACCACCGCACAACATACAGAGTGGATAGCCAAACGGTGACAGTGTCGCAGGTTCGCGCTGGCGAATTTTCGGACTATGTGCGCCTCAACGGCGTGGTGCAGCCCATCTCCACTGTGCAGCTCACGCCGCTGGAGACAGGTGTGGTGCAGGAGCGAGTGGTGGAGGAAGGTACCACTGTCCAGAAGGGGCAGATAATCGTGCGCCTTAGCAACCCTCAGCTCAATATCCAAATTCTCGAAAGCGAGGCATCGCTTGCCGAGAAGGAGAACTTTTTGCGCAATACCCGCGTGCAGATGGAGCAAGAAAAACTCAACCTAAGGCGTGAGAGGCTCACGCTGGAGATGGAGGTGGGGCGCAAGAGGCGTAAGTTTGAGCAAGATTCGCAGCTCTGGGCAGAGAAACTTATCTCCAAAGAGGAATATATACAGAGCAAGGAGGACTACGAGCTGGCAAAGAGCAGTATGGAGTTGGTCATCGAGAGGCAGGTGCAGGACTCAATCTACCGTGCCCTTCAGGTCGATAATATGGAGCTGAACCTCCGCTCTATGCAACAGAATATGGTGCTTGTGCGCCAGAGGGTAGATAACCTCAACGTTCGCGCGCTCATTGATGGTGAGTTGGGGATGTTGGACGTGGAACTGGGGCAGTCTGTGACCTCGGGGCAGAAGTTGGGGCAAATCAGCGACCTCAGCGCCCACAAGGTCGAAACTCTCATTGATGAGCACTATATTGACAGGGTTGTAGAGGGTCTGGAGGCTACTTTTGAGCGTGGCGATGAACAGTATTCGGTGCGTGTGGCAAAGGTTTTCCCCGAGGTCAGGGAGGGTAAATTCCGCACGTGGTTGACCTTTACTGACGAAAAGCCCGAAAATATGCGTACGGGGCAGACCTACTATCTGAATTTGGAGTTGGGGCAACCCAGCCAAGCCATTATCATTCCTCGTGGCGGCTTCTACCAGAGCACTGGCGGGCAGTGGATATACGTAGTGGAGGGCGACAAGGCTGTGCGCCGTTCCATTCGCATTAGTCGCCAAAACCCACAGTACTACGAGGTGGTCGAGGGCTTGCAGGCGGGCGAAGAGGTTATAACCAGCTCCTATGAGAGCTTTGGCGACACCGAAACCATAACATTAAACTAACTTTTAACTGGAAATACTATTATAATTTTGATATAAATAAACCACTATGAAAAACATTTTGAAAAACTTTTGGGTGACGCTCACCCGCTTCAAGGTTGCCTCACTGCTCAACCTCCTTGGGCTATCGGTTGCATTTGCAATTCTTATGATTATCGGCTCGCACCTATGGTGGGAGCACACCTTCAACCGCGCGCACGACCCCAGCGGGCAGGTGCACCTTGTGGGTATTCACAACAAAATATCAAGTTTTGGCGACGAGGGCTATGCTACCTATATTTCTCGCCCCTATGCCGAGGCGATTTGCACCAGCTCACCCGAGGTGGAGGCATATAGCCCTCTCTGGCTCAACTGGTCGCCGAGCTTCACCGTGGAGGGAGGAGATATGCCTCACACGCGAATGATTGGATATGTGTCGCCTATCTTTGCCGAGATTATGAACCTGAGTGTTGTAAGCGGGGATTTCGCCGCTATCGAAAAGGCAGATGCCGTGGCAATTCCCCTTACTATGGCACGTGCACTGTGGGGCGAGGGGTACCTTAGTGCCATTGGAAAGATAATCAAGGAGCGAGAGAATAGCTACGAGGTGGTGGCAATTTACGAAGATATGCCAGACAACACACTCTTGGGCGGCAAGGAGGTAGGAAACCCCGTGCTTGCGAATATTGGGGATATGGGCTTGACGAGCATCAGCGAGTGGAGCTACTTCTATTTTGCAAAGTTGCGCCAGGGGGCATCGCCCGAGGCTGTGGCAGAGGCTGTCATACCGAATGTTGTGGAGATTGTAAAGGAGCGTTATGGTATTACTCAGGAGGATTTTGACAAGAATATGGCGGACGTAAAGGATGAGTATATTAGCTTCATTCCGCTTGCCTCCACGTACTTTGGAGGGGAGTTTGACAGGCTCTACTTGGGCAATAGTACTCTCTCACTCACCCTTCTTGTCATTGCGCTGCTCATTGTGGTAATTGCAGTAATTAACTACATCAACTTCTTTATGGTGCTTGTGCCTGTGCGCATCCGTGCGGTGAACATCAACAAGGTCTTTGGCGCACCCGTGGCGGCTCTCAGGGCAAATATTGTGGCAGAAGCCGTAGGGATGATGCTCTTGTCCTTCGCCCTTTCACTGCTTATCTTCCACTTGCTTGCAGGGAGTTACATCTCGGAGTTGGTGAGCTCCTCGCTGAGCTTTGGGGACAATGTAAACCTACTTCTGTGCACCTTTGGTTTTGCAGTGGTAATTGGCATCTTCTCGGGACTCTTCCCTGCCTTTTACATCACCAAATTCCCGCCAACACTCACCCTCAAAGGCTCATTTGGGCGTAGCAAACGTGGGCAGAGGTATCGCGCGGTGCTCACTACCTTTCAGTTTGCGATTTCCATCTCGCTGATCATCGCCTCGCTCTTCGTTATGCTCCAAAACAACTATATGATGGACTATGACTATGGCTTTGAGCGAGAGAGGCTTGTTACGGCGGATGTTGGTAGTTTGGCAAATGACCCCGCCACGCTCAAAAACCGCCTAAAGGAGAATAGCGCCATTGAGGACGTGGCATTTGGCGACGACAACTTGATGGACTTTGCTATGCGCTGGGGGCGTACTGTAAATGGCGAACGTGTAACCGTATACTCATTCCCTACGTCCTGGAATTTCCCCGAGCTTATGGGTATGGAGATTGTGGATGGGCGCATGTTTATAGAAGCGGATGCCACTAAGACCAATGGCACAGTGATTTTCAACGAAACTGCCGCAAAGAAATACAATCTTAAAGTGGGCGATAAGTTCAGTGGGCACACAAACGAACCAGCCGATGTGGTGGGCATTGTAAAGGACTTTAACTACCGCTCGCTGCAGAGCGAGGTTGAGCCGATGTGCCTCTATGAATTTGGTTCGGACGGGTGGCGAGCTCCGAGCACTATGTATGCGCGTATTGCTCCGGGAGCTAACATCGCCGAGGCTATGAGCTATATTGAGGGTGTGATCAAGGAGCTATCGCCCGAACGCAACCCCGATACCATCGAGGCGAAGTTCTTCGACGAGCAACTTGCTACCATCTATCAAAAGGAGCAGGACACCAGCCTGCTCATTACGCTCTTTGCCGCCATTGCAGTGATGATTTCGCTCGTTGGGGTCTTTGGTATGGTGATTTTCGAGACTTTCCATAGGCGCCGTGAGATAGCCGTGCGCAAGGTCTTTGGCTCTACCATTGGGCAGCTTTTGGGGCGCATTGTGTGGGGGTATGTTGTAGTGGTACTACTGAGTGCAGCTATTGCCATTCCTGCGGCGTGGTATGGTATTACGTGGTGGTTACAGGGCTATGCCAACAGCACTCCATTGGCAGTGTGGGTATTTGCGGTGGCGGTGCTACTTGTGGGGGCTATTGTGGTGGGCACGGTGCTATTGCAAACCTACAAAGCGGCGGCGGCAAACCCTATTAAAGCCATTCGCAATTCTTAAGAGATAACGAAATATATATAAAACCACCATGAAAAACATATTGAAAAACTTTTGGGTGACGCTCACCCGTTTCAAGGTAGCCTCAGTGCTCAACCTACTTGGGCTATCGGTTGCATTTGCCGTCTTTGCCATTGTAATGACCCAACTCCGCTGGGAGGTAACCTTTAACAGCACAATGGGCGATGGCAACGTCTATCAAATGTACACTCACAGTCATTTTGATAATAAATATTCGCCCTCAACCTCGCCAAAGATTGTGGAAGCAATAGCAAGTGCCAACCCAAACATTGAGTCTTATGCCCTACACAACTACTGGCGGGAGCATAAGTTAAATACCACTCAGAATAAAGAAAATAGCGTTAATGTTAGTTTTTTTCAAGTGTCTTCGGACTTCCCCAAGGTATTTTCTATGGTGCCGCTGGAGGGTGATTTCGATAACTTTGTTGACAAGTCAATTATTATCTATCAAAGTGTAAAGCAAGGGCTCTTTGGCGAGGGCAGTGCCGCGGGCGAGATAGTAGAGGTTGGTGGCGAACCATATACAATTGCGGCGGTGATTGAGGACCTCCCCAGAAACACTTTTCTCCATCGGGCAAAGGGTTTGATTAACCTGGGCGACTTGTCGGACGTCAATATCGGATATTGGAACCATCAAGTATTCTTCAAACTCCGCGCAGGGGCAGACACGACTGCCTTTGCGGGTACTGAGAAGGTAGTGCGTGAGGTATACCCCTACAACTTAACCTCGCAGGAGGACCTCGGTGGCAAACCGCTTGTCCAATTCGAAAATACCAACAAAATGTATTTCTCCGATTATTCACCCCAGGGAGATAAGACATTCTCTATTATACTCTTTGCCATCGCTGTGCTTATCATCATAGTGGCGTTGATTAACTACCTCAACTTCTTTATGTCCCTTGCCCCCACTCGCATAAAGGCTGTGAACATCAACAAGGTCTTTGGTGCGCCCATTGCGGCACTGCGTGCAAACGTAATCTTCGAGGGGGTCTTTTTTATGGTCGTCAGCTTTGCGATTTCGCTCCTTTTCATTCACATTGCTGCGGATAATTTCATCGGCGAGATGCTACAAGCCTCGCTCGAAATAGGGCAGAATATAGACTTCCTTTCGTTGCTGCTCTGTGTAGCGATACTTCTTGGGGCAGTAGTGGCACTATTCCCATCGCTCTATATCACGAGCTTCGCCCCCGCACTACTTCTGCGTGGGTCGTTTGGGCGTAGCCGCAGAGGCGTTGCGCTGCGTAGGGGGCTGTCAGTGTTTCAGTTCATCATCTCCTTTACCATTGCCACCGCGTCACTCTTCATTGTGGTGCAGAATAACTACCTCAAAGATTATGACTACGGCTTCGAGCGCGAGGGGATTATTATTTCATACACCCCTAGCGGAGTTTATAATAATTGGGATAGCTTCAAGAGCGAAATGCTCAGCAACCCAAAGATACTCTCTGTGACAAGGGCGTCATCTCATATCACCACCACAGGGCTTATGCTCAATGGAATGAGGCATAAGGATCGAGAGTTGATGTTTCAAAATATCACAGGCGATAAGGACTTTATGAAGACGCACAAGATTAGAATCATTGAGGGTAGCGACACTACGAGTAATACCAAAGGTCGGGCACTTATTATAAATGCAACTGCCGCAAGGGAGTTTGAGCTGAAGGTTGGCGACCAGCTCTCGGATGGTAGAGCAGAGGTTGTTGCAATTATGCAGGACTTCAACAATCGACCACTGAATTTCGCCATCGAGCCGATGTTTATATCAATGGAGGATGGTTACGACGGCTATAGCATCACCTTCCGCACGGCAAAGGGCGTGTCTCTAAAAGATGCGAAGGAGATTATTAGCTCCACAATGGATAAGTTTCCCTCCGAAGAGAGCGACTCAGAATACATTATCCATAGCCTTGACGAGCATATAAGTGAACTCTATTACATGGAGAACAAAACATCCAAGCTCATAGCTCTATTCGCCGTGGTGGTCTTTATCATCTCGCTGATGGGGGTCTTTGGTATGGTGCTCTTTGATATGCAGTACCGTAGGCGTGAGATTGCGCTACGCAAGATTTACGGCTCGCGCACCTTGGGGCTACTCGCTCGCTTCAACCGCCCTGTGGTTATAACCCTCCTGGTGAGTTTCGCCGTGAGTGTGCCGCTGAGTTGGTATGCTATAGATAGGTGGCTGGAGGGCTTTGCCTACCGCACACCAATGCACGTGTGGGTATTTGTGGTGGTGATGGTTGTGCTGACCGCAACTGTGGTAGGCATTGTGTCGGTGCAGTGCTACTCGGTGATTCGCTCCAATCCCGTGAAATACCTAAAATCGGAATAACCTTTTTTTGATATACACTGCTATAAAACAAAATCGCTATGAAAAATATATTGAAAAACTTTTGGGTGACGCTCACCCGCTTCAAGGTAGCCTCAGTGCTCAACCTCCTGGGGCTTTCGATCGCCTTTGCAGTCTTTGTGCTGCTTGCCTCGCAAGTGTGGTGGGAAGTGTCCTACAACCGCAGCATAAAAGACCACGAGCGCATCTATCGTCTCATGCACGTTGTCAATAACAGTGGCGATTCATACCTGTTTGGGACACCACCCGCATTGGGCAACGAAGTTGGAACAACCATCCCTGAGGTCGAAGCCTTTGGAGCAATAACCAGAAGTAATGAAGTCGAATTTAGCCTATTGGGCGATGAACACAAGTTTAAACAAATTTCTGTTAGCACCTCAAGCAGCATACCCAAACTCTTCGGACTGGAGTGCTTGCAAGGCTCATTTGAGGATTACAATGCAGAAAAAACAGCAATCCTGCCAGATGAATTGAGCGAAAAACTCTTTGTTGGAAAATCGCCCATTGGCGAGCTCATTGTTGCGGGAATGGACACTCTCAGAGTAGTGGCAGTGTATGAAACATTGCCAATAAACACTGTACTCAGTGATGCGGTGCTGACCAACTATGGCACCAGTGCCGATAACTATCGCAGGACTTTTTGGCACCAACACTACTATAAACTAAGAGAGGGAAGCGACCATACCCAAACAATGAAGTCGATGTCCGCTGGATTCAAAGAAGTAGATGAATTTTTCAACGTCACCAACGAAGAACTGAACACAGTTATACTTGAACCTATAGCGGATATGATGTTCTCGCCCTACATACCCAATGGTAATATGACAGTGACGATAATCCTTATCTTCGTAGCAATAGTAATTGTCCTACTGGGAGTTATCAACTACCTCAACTTCTTTATGTCGCTTGTGCCCGTGCGCATCCGCGCGGTGAACATCAACAAGGTCTTTGGCGCGCCAATCGCTGCCCTTAGGGCAAATATCATCTTCGAGGCAATGTTCTTTATGCTGCTCAGTTACGCTATTAGTATTTTGTGGCTCTCGGCGGCTGAGGACAGCGTAATCAAGGGGCTACTCTCCACCTCGTACGAGCTTGCGGATATGCTTCCTATCATTTTAATGGGTGCAATTTTAATTGTTTTGCTGGGCGTGTCAATAGGGATATTCCCCGCCTACTACATCACGAAATTCAAACCCACACTCACGCTCAAAGGCTCGTTTGGGCGCACAAAAGCAGGGCGAATACACAGAGCAATACTATCGAGTTTCCAGTTCATCGTCTCCTATGTCTTTGCAGTGATTGCTTTCTTTGTGATTCTGCAGAACAACTACCTGATGAGCTTTGACTACGGTTTTGAGCGTGACAGAATAGTGGGTATGATGTTTCCGCCCCAACACCTCGATGCCTTAAGTAGCGAGCTGCTGAAAAATCCAGATATTGAGGATTTTACCGCCTCGAACTATAGTATCTTTAACCCCTATATCGTAATGGATTCTGAAACCATAGGAGATATAGAGTTAAAATACCAGACCTTCCAAATCCAGACTAATTTTCTCGATGTGCTGGGCATTGAACTCATTGAGGGCGAGGGCTTCAAAAAGGGGAGTAGCGGCGAGGCTATCATCAGTAAATTTATGGCAGATAAGTATGGGCTGAAGATTGGTGATCAGCTTGATTCAAGGACTATGACCATAATTGGTATCGTCTCCAATTTTCACAGCGCAACCCTGCATCACGAGGCGACGCCCGTTGTCTTTGCCACTTACCACAAAGACATTCTTCCAAATTTTCAGCAGGCATATATCCGACTGAGCCCGACCGCCGATTTTGCTGAGGTTCAGGACTACATAGCCGAGACGTTGCAAAGTATAGATCCATTTACCAATGTTGAGAGATTCAAGGCACAGACTATGAACCAACATATCGAGGATTTGTATAGAGCAGACCATAATAATCAAGATATAATCATGCTTTTCTCTATCATAACATTTATAATTTCGCTGATGGGGATTTTTGGGATGGTGCTCTTCGATATGCAGTATCGCCACCGCGAAATCGCCCTTAGAAAAATATATGGTTCGAGCGTGTGGGGTCTCTTATTGCGTTTCAATCGTTCGGTGCTCGTCACCCTTGCTGTTAGCTTCTCCTTGGCTGTTCCGCTTGCCATTTGGGGAATAAATTGGCTACTTGAAGGGTTTAAGTATAGGGTCGATTTACACATTTGGGCATTTGCTACGGTCTTTATCATCATCGCTCTGTTGGTTGTGGGTGTGGTGTCGGTGCAGTGCTACTCGGTGATTCGCTCCAACCCCGTGAAATACCTAAAATCCGAATAAACACTTTTCAATAAAAATACAATAACATATCATCAATAAACAAAAACCATTTAAAAACAAACAAAACAATGATTAAAGTAGAAAACTTAGAGAAAATTTTCCGCACAGAGGAAATTGAAACCGTTGCCCTTAACAAAGTGTCAATGGAGGTAAAAGAGGGTGAATTCATAGCAGTTATGGGGCCCTCGGGTTGTGGCAAAACCACACTTTTAAATATCCTGGGACTCTTGGACTCTGCCACATCGGGTAGCTACCAGCTCGATGGCGTGGAGCTCGCAAAGCTCACCGAGGGCGGTCGCTCAAAATTCCGCAAAGGCAATATCGGCTTCGTCTTCCAGAGTTTTAATTTGATTGATGAACTATCCGTTTTTGAGAACGTAGAACTTCCGCTCATCTACCTGCGTGTGCCCCCCAAAAAGCGTAAAGAGATGGTAGCCGCAATTCTCAAACGTATGGCAATATCGCACCGTGCCGACCACTACCCACAACAGCTCTCGGGAGGGCAGCAACAGCGTGTGGCTATTGCACGTGCACTGGTCTCAAGCCCAAAGGTCATCTTGGCGGATGAGCCCACAGGTAATCTGGACTCGAAAAACGGTATGGAGGTAATGAACCTGCTGGGTGAGTTGAACAAGGAGGGGGCAACCATCGTTATGGTGACTCACTCCCAGCGCGATAGTCGCTATGCACACCGGGTCATCAACCTCTTTGACGGCGAGATTGTGGATAGCGTCGTTGACCAAATGTAATAGCCCAACGAAAGAAAAACCACAAAGAATGAGAGATAGGAAGCTCCCCCTCCCCCCTTTATGCGCATAGCAGCAAAAAAAGGGGGGAGGGGTGCTTCTTGACTTATAGAAAAAGAATAACTATGAAGGAAAAATATTTGTTGATACTCACCTTTGCACTCTTTAGCACAAAAAAAGGGGGGGGGTAGTCAGCAAGCACGTCTAAAAGACACCATACCCTTCTCCACAAAAAATGCCCACCGCACCTACTACGCAAACACTGTGAAAAATCAAACACATAACGCACAAAACAATAGGTGGTAGCGACAAAAAAATACAAAACACGAGGAGATAGCTAAAAAATTGGAAATAAAATCTTATTTTTGTATACCGTACCACAAACCTTAGGGGAACGCAGAGCAAATGAAAATACTATCGAACTCATTCACCACTACGCACCCAAAGAAGCGGACTAAAAAAGCGAAGTAACCAAAAAGCCAACTATCAGAGATTGAGAACACGCCCAATAACCAACCTAACAAAAAGCTCGACACCTCACTTCAAACAAAAAACCCAAACAATTAACAACCTTAGGTTCATTGCACTTACGGACTAAGTTCAGCTAACTTCAAAGATAAAGAAATGAAAAATGCGGCTTTAATTTTGGTATTCATACTACTGATTGGTTGCAACACCAAGCAACAGAGCAACAGCACGCCTGACACAGACACTGTCTATCTCACCTTTATTGATGCTCCCGACCAGTCGGTATTCAAACGCGAAGACGGTGCAATCTTCTCTACTTTGGGTGACTCTTTTCTATCATATATGGCACAGGATGAATATCCGACCTACATCAACAGGCCTAAAACAGGAGACACCCTTGCCCTGCCAACCTTTGATGGCTATTTGGAAATCGCACATCAATTCAAAGGAATACAAACAAATTACTATTACCTCAAAGGCGGCGACACTGTTACGTTCACCTATAATGAGTTGGGGCAACCACACCTCAAGAGCGCATTATCAGAGGAGCTTACCAAGAACTACAATTTTGCAGCTTTAATCGAGGGCACTTCCTCCAATTACGGTTTCAATCCCGAGGCTACTGTGCGCGTGCACTGGAAAAACGCCGAACAGCATTACAATACAGACTATACTGATTTCATAAGAAGATATAAAGAGGCGGTGGACAGTCTGGATGTGAATAGTATTTACTCGAGATACCACACATACCGCTACGACTTAGCTCTGAGCGCCTATGAGCTCATAGGGCAAAGACACAAGCTCGGCAAGGGTGGAGCCAGCTCTAAAGAGTCAAAAAAGAACTTTGAGCCCAATGACTCTCTTATTTCTTTCATTTCGTATGCCACTAAGCTGAACAAATCACGCTTTGATGATATTGCGGGCGATACGACATTACCACCGAAGAGTCGTAATATTGCAATCTATGAATTTTTGCGCGAGCGCAACATTCCATCGATGCTACGCCTCACGCCCGAACAATTAGAGCCACTATACCAAAGAACAACTGAGATTACTGGTAGTACAAGCCTTGTGGAACGAGTCAAGGCGGAGTTTCCAGAGTTTTATGCCGACTTGGGAGAGCTTGAGGTAAAATCCAACGACATGATGCTTAAAGGCATGGATGGCGAGGTAGTCTCCCTTGAGGCGATACTCGAGAAAAATCTCGGTAAGGTTTTGTACGTTGATTTTTGGGCATCGTGGTGTGCGCCGTGTATTGCAGGGATGCCCGATGGCGAGAAGTTGCGCAAAAAATACTCGGATGTAGTCTTTTTGTACTTGGCCAAGGGTGATACTCAAACAGAGTGGCAAAGGGCAATTAAAGAGCACAGCATTAACACCCACGGCGCAGAGAATTACCTGATTATCAACGAGGATGCTGGCTTTATTGAGCAGCTTGGCATCAACGCTATTCCTCGCTATGTGATTATTGGCAAGGATGGGAAGATTACCAATAGTTTTGCACCACGCCCCGGCTCGCCCGAAATCGAAGCTGAGCTAAACGAACTCCTGAGGCAGTAAAAAAACAGAGACGCTGTTTTACGACTATGCAACAGGCTGGAGATGGAACTTGAAATGACAAATAAATATAAAAATTATGAATAATACTAAGCCTCTAAGATGGGTACCCACGCTCTATTTTGCGATGGGTTTACCGTTTGTTGTGTTGAATATGATATCATCGCTAATGTTCAAAGATTTGGGCATTTCGGATGGTCAGATTGCTTTTTGGACCTCGTTGATTATGTGGCCGTGGACAATCAAGTTTTTGTGGAGTCCGTTTTTGGAGATTTACAAGACCAAGAAGTTTTTTGTTATTGCGACCCAGATTGCCAGTGGGGTGCTCTTTGGGGTTGCGGCACTTGCTCTGCAGATGCCGATGTTTTTCGCACTGACTGTAGGAGTTTTTGCTCTTGTGGCCTTTAGTGGCGCCACCCACGATATAGCGGCAGATGGGGTTTATATGTCGTCACTCTCTTCCGAAAACCAGGCAAAGTATATTGGTTGGCAGGGTGCTTTCTACAACCTCGCCAAGTTGGTTGCAACGGGCGGATTGGTTTATTTTGCGGGGTGGTTGCAGGGGACAATCACAGAGAGCTACCCAACGGTTGATGCTTCGGTATGGTCGTGGGGCATTGTAATGATTATCTTGGCGGCGCTGCTCGTAGGCCTTGGGCTCTATCACACTCGCCAGCTACCATCGAGCGAGCCGACCTCATCCACCCACTCCCTAAAAGATGGGCTTGGAGCCTTGAAAGAAGTGATAGTTGCTTTTTTCCAGAAGAAACACATTTGGCTATACATCACCTTTATCATCTGCTACCGATTGGCCGAAGGGTTTGTAATGAAGATAGTACCGTTATTTCTCAAGACCCCGATTGCTGATGGCGGCTTGGGTCTGAGCAACCAGCAGATAGGCCTCTATTATGGCACTTTTGGAGCGGCAGCATTCCTCTTGGGCTCACTTCTTGCGGGCTATTATATCGCCAACAAGGGCTTGAAGAAGACACTCTTCACGCTGTGCTGTATTTTCAATCTTCCCTTTGCGGTCTATGCGCTCTTTGCAATATTCCAACCCTCCTCGATGTGGCTTATAGGCGGGGGCATCGTATTGGAGTATTTTGGTTATGGTTTTGGTTTTGTGGGGCTTATTCTATTTATGATGCAGCAGGTTGCCCCAGGCAAACACCAAATGGCGCACTATGCTTTTGCCAGCGGGATAATGAATCTCTCGGTTATGGTGACGGGGGCGGTGTCGGGATATCTGAGCGATTGGTTGGGTTACGGCACATTCTTCATCGTTGTGCTGGCCTTTGCTCTTCCTGCATTTATCATTGCCAAGATTGTTCCATTCACACACACTGAGGAGAAAAAGAGTAGCGCCACCGTAAGCGAATCGTAATCCCTCCATTTTTTGCACACACACATCAAAGCAACAAAATACAATAATAATAAAAAACGAAAAAAATGAAAAACTTAAAGATTGAAGGGGCTCCGATGCCCGATATGCCTTGGGAAGGTCGTCCAGAGGGTTCAAAAGAGGTTATGTGGCGATATAGCGCTAATCCAATCATAGGCAGAGATGCTCTATCGACCTCTAATTCTATTTTCAATTCGGCTGTTGTGCCGTTCAAAAAAGGCGAGTATAACTACGCTGGGGTATTTCGCTGCGACGACACTAACCGCCGTATGCGCCTGCACGTAGGCTTTTCAATAAATGGTATAGATTGGGATATCGAGGAGGAGGACGTAGCATTTACGGGCGCTGATCCAGAGGTTGCAGCATGGGAATATGGTTACGACCCAAGGGTTACTGAGATTGATGGTAAGTACTATGTGACCTGGTGCAATGGCTACCACGGCCCAACGATTGGAGCTGCGTGGACAGTAGACTTCAAGACGTTCCACCAATTCGAGAATGCTTTTTTGCCGTATAACAGAAATGGGGTTATGTTCCCACGCAAGATTAATGGAAAGTTTGCGATGCTTTCTCGCCCGAGCGATACTGGTCACACTCCGTTTGGCGATATTTTCTACTCGGAGTCACCCGATATGGAATTTTGGGGTCGTCACCGCCACGTGATGTCGCCAGCGGCGTTCGAGGTCAGTGCATGGCAGTGTATGAAGATTGGGGCGGGACCTATCCCGATTGAGACCAGCGAGGGGTGGTTGATGATTTATCACGGAGTACTTCGTTCGTGCAACGGTTATGTGTATGCCTTTGGCTCTGCACTACTCGATTTGGACGAACCATGGAAGGTAATAGCTCGCAGTGGCCCGTATTTGATTTCACCACGAGAGCAGTACGAGTGCATGGGTGATGTTCCTAATGTGACCTTCCCTTGCGCTTCGATTCACGATCCTGAGACAGGGCGCATTGCGGTCTACTATGGCTGTGCCGACTCTGTGACAGGGCTTGCTTTTGGTCATATTGATGAAATTATTGATTTCACAAAGCGCACAAATATTTTGTAGATAACGCTTGTGCATAGGGCGGGGCGGGGTTGCCATAGTTGGATAATTATGCCATTCACCCCCCCCCTCCGCCTTAGTTCATTCCACTACAAGCAAGGAGTACTAAAGAGCTCATTAATTTAGCTATTTAGCACTCCTTGCTTTTTTTTATGCCCTCACGTGCCACGCGCGCGTAGGCGGGCTATAACTTATAACGCTCCTTTTTTATGGATTTTGAAATCTCATCCAACTCCTCCTTAGAGAGCGAGGAGAGATGCTCCAATTGATCCATAAACTGAGCGACAGTTCCATCCTTCTTCTCGCCATTAAACTCCGTGTAGTAGCTTATCACCACGGCAGGAATAAAAGCAACAATCAACATCCCATATAGCGACACCACAACCGTAATTGCCCGACCTATGAGCGTTACTGCCGTAAAGTCCCCATAGCCGATGGTTGTGAATGAAGCGAAGAGATACCACGCTGCATCCTCAAGAGTGGTAATGTTCGGCTCAACTGTCACAATAGCGAATGTCGCAATGACAAAAAACAACAAAAAGCCGCTTATTGCAGCCACCATGCCCGTAATTTTGAGAACACGGTAGAGTATTCTAAATTTTTTCATTCCTGTTTTTCTAATATTATGGCGCTACTCGCCTTGTTATTCAAATAACAAAGATACCTTATTTTCAGGCACATCTGCAAAATTTCGCACTAAAATTATGTGCTTTTAGCTATATTTGCGCTAAATTACACACCTCACCACTCTCACACCATGAAGACACTCCTACTCACTTTGGCACTACTAACGCTACTTCCACTGGGAGGCCACGCCCAAAACAACGACAATCTCGCCCCAACCGAGCACAATGCAGCGACCGAGAAATACCAAGCAGGAGCGGTTATACCTCGACACAAGGTCACGGAACTTGGGGTTGAGCGGTTCTTCTATGCTGTGCCTATTGACAGTTGTGTATTGAGTCGGATTTACGGAAAATCTTACAAAGAAGATTGCACCATGCCTTTGGAGCAGCTCAGATACCTCAGGCTATTGCACTGCGATATGGATGGTGAAACAATGGTCGGGGAGTTGATCTGCAACGAGGTCATTGCACAGGACTTATTGAGTATCTTCAAGACGCTCTACGAGGCACGATACCCCATCGAAAAAATGGTTCTTGTCGACAATTACAATGCCAGCGACGATGCTTCGATGATTGACAACAACTCTTCGGCATTTAATTTCAGGTACATTTCGGGCACAAACAAGCTCTCGAACCATAGCTGGGGTTTGGCCGTGGATATAAATCCGCTCTACAACCCCTATGTCAGGACTCGCAACGGCCGCACTCTTGTGGACCCAAAGCAAGGGGCACAGTACACCGACAGAAACATCGAGCATCCCTATATGATAAAAGAGGATGACTTGTGCCACAGAGAGTTTCTCAGGCATGGCTTCGAGTGGGGTGGCAGTTGGACAAGCAGTAAGGATTACCAACATTTCGAGAAGAAGATAGACTAACACTTTCCCTCTTCGATCAACTCCTTCAAGCTCTTCTATGGGTATTATAACGCATGTTCGTGCAAATTTGTGGGAGAAAAATTTGGCGAGTAAAAAAAATATGCCTACATTTGTTCGCATTATGAAACGCAATTTCTTTACATATAACTTCTTTTACTTCTTTTATTTTTATAGCAAAATGAAGGCAGAAGTTTCTATGTAGCTTAATTTACGACAACATTACTACACTACGATATGAGATCTCTGCCTAAGACACAGAGATCTCTTTTTTTTGCTTGCTTTTCACATACACACACACGACTAAGACAATATAATACATGAAACACAGAATAGCCATACAGGGAGTCGAAGGCTCGAATCACCACGTTGCTGCAATGAGATTTTTCAACGACTCTGACGTCAAGTGCATCGACTGCGACACCTTCAAAGAGCTTGCCGACACGGTCAGAAAAGATCCCTCGGTGATCGGAGTCATGGCCATCGAGAACACCATTGCTGGTAGCATCCTGCAAAATTACCGCATCGTACGCGAGAGCAATTTGGTGATAATTGGTGAGTGCAAGCTCCGTATTTCCCACGCTTTGGTTGCCATGCCGGGGGTCGAACTACACCAAATACAGGAAATCAACTCCCACCCGATGGCACTGATGCAGTGCTCCGACTATTTGGACACGCTACCCAATGTAAAGATTGTGGAGAAAGAAGACACGGCAGGTAGTGCCAAGTGGATTCGGGACGAAAACCTCACCACTCACGCTGCCATTTGTGGCGAGCATGCCGCCCAAATCTACGGCATGCGTGTTCTTGCCAGCGGCATAGAAACCAACAAACGTAATTTCACACGATTCCTCGTTCTTGCCCACAAATCCGTCGCAAAGCATTTCGTAGAGGAACAGAACATCAACAAAAGTTCCATTGTCTTTTCGCTGCACCACTCCTCGGGAACGCTATCCAAGGCACTCTCCGTACTCTCGTTCTACGACATCAACCTCACCATGATACAATCGCTGCCCATCATCGGCAAGGAGTGGGAGTATCAGTTCTATATCAACCTTCAGTTCGACGACTACAAACGATACCGACAAGCACTCGAGGCGATTCGCCCGCTTATCAACGAGTTTGGGATATTGGGCGAGTATGAAGAGGGCCCCGATTACACTAAATAACACTTTTTTAGCACTTCCCCCACCCCACATAACAACAGAACAAACAAACACACAAATCGCTAAGATAAAAAGCATGAACAACAACATAGACATAAGACCTGCACAACGAGTAGAGCGAGTTGAGGAGTATTACTTCTCGGTGAAGCTCAAGGAGATTGCCGCGATGAATGCTGCGGGCGAAGGGGTAATAAATTTAGGAATAGGCAGCCCCGACCTTCCACCCTCACCAAAGACCATAGAGGCTCTGGAGGTAGCTGCACGGCAGCCACAAAATCATGGCTACCAATCCTACGTGGGTGTGCCTGAGTTGCGTGAGGCATTTGCTGGGTGGTACGAGCGGTACTATGGCGTGAGGCTAAACCCCGCATGCGAAATCCTACCGCTAATGGGCAGCAAGGAGGGGATAATGCACATCTCCATGGCGTTTGTCAACCAAGGGGATAGCGTACTGGTTCCAAACCCTGGCTACCCAACTTACGCTTCGGCATCCGCTCTGGTGGGGGCAAAGGTCATCAATTATTCGCTCGACAGCGAGCACGGCTGGCAACCAAATTTCGCAGAGCTTGAAGAGGCAGATGCCAGAGGCGAAATATCTCTTGCAGAGGTAAAACTAATGTGGTGTAACTACCCCAACATGCCAACGGGAGCAGTCGCCACGCAAGAACTCTTCGAAAAACTCGTGAAATTTGGATTAAAACACAACATAGTAATTTGCCACGACAACCCATACAGCTTCATTCTCACTCCCAAACCACTTAGCATACTGAGCGTAAAGGGCGCATCAGAGATTTGCATCGAGCTCAATTCGCTGAGCAAATCCTCCAATATGCCTGGCTGGCGAATCGGCATGCTTGCCTCCAATGCACAGTTTGTGGAGTGGATTCTAAGAGTCAAGAGCAATATGGATTCGGGCATGTTCAAACCCTTACAACTCGCAGCAGTGGCAGCCCTCAACGAGCCCGAGAGCTGGTACACGCAAATGAATTCCGTGTACCAAGAGCGCCGAGCCATTGCTCTGGAAATCATGCAAGAGCTGGGAGCCACAGTGGACAACAACCAAGTGGGGCTGTTTCTTTGGGGCAAGGTTGAGGGGAGTGGCAGAGAGCTCGCAGATAGCGTGCTCTACGACAAGCGGGTCTTTGTCACCCCTGGTTTCATCTTTGGCACAAATGGAGAGAACTACATCAGAATATCGCTGTGCGCGGAGCTACCCACCCTAAAGCAGGCGCTCCAAAGAATAAGAGCATGACATCACAGCAGTGACAACATACAAAAGCAAGCAAATAAACACTATTAGAATAAAAAACAATTTATAAAAAGATGGAAATAACGAAATTAAAATTCGCTGGCATTGAGCCGAGCCGACCAATCATCATTGCGGGGCCATGCAGTGCCGAGAGCCGCGAGCAGATGCTACAAACGGCCTTGGCACTCAAACAACAGGGCGTAAAGATTTTTAGAGCGGGCATATGGAAACCTCGCACCAAACCAGGCGGGTTCAATGGCGTGGGCGTACCTGGGCTGGCGTGGCTCAAGGAAATAAAACAAGAAACAGGAATGTTGGTAGCCACTGAGGTGGCTACTCCTCACCACGTGCTCGAGGCAATCAAGGCTGGCGTGGATGTTCTGTGGGTTGGTGCACGCACCGTCACAAACCCCTTTGCTATGCAAGAACTCGCGGACTCACTACAGGGCGTAGATATTCCCATACTGGTTAAGAACCCTATCAATCCCGATCTTGAGTTGTGGTGCGGCGCTCTGGAGCGACTCTACAGCGCAGGCATCAAGAACATCGGCGTCATACACCGTGGCTTTAGCACCTACGAGAAGAAGCTATACCGAAATATTCCGTTGTGGCACCTACCCATCGAGCTAAGACGCAGATACCCCGAGCTAACAATTATCTGCGACCCGAGCCATATTGGTGGCACTCGCGAGCTCATAGCTCCGATTTCGCAGCGAGCGCTCGACCTGAATTTCGACGGACTCATAATCGAATCGCACTGCAACCCCGACTGTGCACTGAGCGATGCTGCACAACAAATCACTCCCGAGGTCTTGGACACTGTACTACAAGGGCTGGTGATAAGGGACAATAAGCAAACCACTCAGAACATTTCGATTCTTCGTCACAAGATTGACGAAATTGACGAGCAGCTGCTATCACTGCTCAGCAAGCGAATGCGTATATCCAAGGATATTGGCATCTACAAGAAAGAGAACCGCATGCCTATTCTTCAGAGCGACAGATACACCGAGATTCTCCAACAGCGAGCAACATTAGGCAGAACGCTGGAGCTGGACGAAGATTTTGTCAAGGCGATGATGCGTGCTGTTCACGAGCAGTCGGTTAGCATACAGATGAAGATAATGGAATAGCACACACACAGTCAGAAAAAAGATATGAAAATATTGATATTGGGTGCAGGTAGGATGGGTTCATTCTTCACCGACCTTTTGAGTTTCGATCACCAAGTGGGGGTTTTGGAAAAAGAACCACAGCGCATGAGATTTATCTACAACGCCTATCGGTTCACCTCCTATGACGAGGTACGAGAGTTCAAGCCCGAGTTGGTCATCAACTGCGTCACGCTCAACCAGACCATCACCGCATTTGAGCAGCTCTTGCCGCATCTGCCCTCGAGCTGCATCATCTCGGACATAGCCTCCGTAAAGACAAACCTGAAGGAGTTTTATCAGAATTGTGGGTTTCGGTATGTTTCCGTTCACCCTATGTTCGGGCCTACTTTTGCGAATTTGGGCAAGTTGCAATCCGAAAACGCAATTATCATCAATGAGCCTGACTCTTTTGAGTCAGGTGCGCTGATGCGTGGGACGGATAACGAGGGCATTGTGTTTTACAGGGAGCTTTTCTCGCGCGTGAAGCTCAACGTGCGTGAATATTCTTTCGAGGCTCACGACCAAGCAGTCGCATACTCACTCTCCATTCCTTTTGCTTCGACGCTGGTCTTTGGTTCCATCATGAAGCATCAGGATGCGCCAGGGACGACTTTCAAAAAGCATTTGGAGATTGCCCGAGGGCTATTGTCGGAGGATGATTTCCTGCTGAGCGAGATTCTCTTCAACCCCAACACCGAGGGGCAGTTGGCTCAGATTATCGAAAAGTTGGAGGAGCTCTACGAGATTGTCCAGCACAGGGATTCCGAAGAGATGAAGGTTTTTATCGACGAGGTTCGCCAGCGGGTAGGATAGTGCCCTCACCTACCCCCGCGAGTTTTGGAGTGCACAGATACCCGCACTCAAACGCATATACAACAATCACCACAAAACAGACACACACAACGCAACCCAAAATCACTACCCAGAGGCAATGAACATGCAACGCCAACAAGGAGATATAGTACGCGAGCTTCTATCGCAAAACTACCACAATTATGCGGCAGAGGCAAGCGCCAAGATACTTGCGCTTAGCGGCGGCATGGAGCAGCTTTATGCCATTGCCACTGACACCTCCGTGCCGTTGAGCAACAAGAAAGCACAACAGTTGACTTTCCGAGCGGCCTATACTCTGGAGTACATTTGCTTCAACCATGCTGAGATTTTTGCCCCCTATCTCGAACGCTTCATGGAAGATTTCCCACACTGCGTGAACCATAGCGCCAGGCGTAGTTTTGCAAAGTCGATGGCACACATACTCAAATCCCACACTCCGACCCAACGCCATGCGGAGGCTATTGCCCAGAGCGCAGCACTGTGGATATCCGAGCCCAACACCAAGGTAGCGGTGATGGTGTGGTCGATAAACGTGCTTGCCCTTTTGCGTCCTCGCATCGAGTGGCTGGATGACGATGCGTGGAGTGATATAGAGGCAGTAATAATGAAGTCACCCTCACCCGCGCTGGAATGTCGCAAGCGACGTGGCTGGAAATAACTATTTAGAACTTTAACATATAAGAAAATCAATGAGTGTAGTAGTAATATTTGAAGTAAAGCCCACCGCCGTGGGCAAAGCAGAGTATCTTGAATTGGCTGGTGCCATCAAAGCGGAGCTCTTAGAAGCCAAAGGTGTGATAAGCGCAGAGCGTTTCGAGAGCCTCACGGAGCAGGGCAAGCTACTGAGCATGAGTGTGTGGGAGGATATGCAGAGCGTGGATACGTGGCGTAATAATGTGGCTCACCGCTTTGCACAGCAGCGAGGTTTTGGCGAGCTATTCGAGAGCTATACTATTCGAGTGGCAGAAGTTGTGCGCGAGTATGGCCTCAACGATAGGGTTTCAGCCCCCGCGGATTCTAACGCGCTGCTTTGCAAAACGACACGACAATAAGCACACAAACGCCAGACCACTACTCGCGCGCGGCGTCATGCTCTTCATTGGCTATGCACTTTGGTGTGCAGCACAACTCTCGGCGTTTATCACTTGCCCACAGGGCGATAAATCAAATCTGTAATGCCGTTGTAGCTATGGGTTGAGACAAGTTGCAGATCCACACTCTTTTCATGCTTCGAAAAGAGTGGAATACCATCTCCCAAAATCTTGGGGATGACCGAGATATGATAGCGGTCGATTAGATTTTCGGCCATGAGTTGGTTTGCAATCGAGGCTCCGCCACATATCCATATATCTTTGCCCTGCTCTTCGCCTTTGAGCTTCTCGACAAGCGACGCCAAGCTCTGCGAAGTGAACTGAATCCCAACAGTAGACGGCATCTGTTGATTGGTTATCACATAGCACATCTTGTCTTCATAAACCCACTTATCGGGCGAGAGCACTGTGACAATTTGGTCGTAAGTTTTCTTGCCGAGAATCACTGTATCGATACTCTCGTAGAACTCAGCGTAAGAGCCCATATTCTGGGCATCTGAGCCATCACCTGCGAGCCATTCAACTCCGCCCTGGGTGTCAGCAACATAGCCATCAAGGCTCATTGCTATAAATAGTACGATTTGTCTCATTGTTTTTTTTATTAAGTTTAGTGGCACGTGCGCCGAGCTTGCAAGTCCTATTGTCTATGCGCATGCGTGCTGTCAGGATTATAAAACATTTACATATTACAATGCTCGGCAAAAGCAAACAAAACGCCAGATTCTAATTTTTATGACTTTTCTTTTTGCAGCAGGGGTCGAGCGCGAAATAATCTACACTACGGTACAAGTTGTCGATGCTCGCACAACTAATTCCGAGTCGAGGACTATGGAGCGTGTTGGGGCGTTAGGGTCTTTTATTTTTTCCATGATGAGTTTTGCTGTTTCTCTACCCATTTGTGCGAGCGGAGCCTCAACCGTTGTGAGTTGTGGATGCACAATGGTGGAGAGGATAGTACCCGAGAAGCTCGCAACAGCCACATCCTTGGGGATTGCCACTCCTGCTGCTCGCAGTCCATTGACCGCTCCAATAGCCAGCGTATCGGTAAAAGCAAACACGGCATCAAATTCCACGCAGTGTTTCAGGAGGTTTTCCACGGCACGCGCACCGTCCTGATAGTGCACTCCGCCATCAATCACATATGTTGCCTCATCCAATTCGACTTTGAATTTGCGCAACGCATCTCGATAGCCACGAAGTCGTTCTTCGGAGTTATAGATGGAGTGTGGTCCGCGTATATGCACAATTTTGCGGCATCCCGAACGCAGCAGATGTTCGGTCAGAAAGAAAGATTTGAGGTAGTCGTCAACTCTGACCTGCGACACCTCCATGGCGTGTGGTATGCGGTCGAAGAAAACCATCGGGAGTTCCGAGGCTTGTAGTCGTTCGTAGATATCCAAGTTCTTGCGATAGTCACACAAGCTCACAATAATGCCATCGACCATAAAGTTCTCCATTGTTGAGAGGTTGTCACGTTCGCGCTCCCACGACTCTGCCGAATCGGCAATAATCACCTTCACCCCGCTCTGGTGCATCACCTCCTGAACGCCTGCAATAACTTGCGAAGCATAGGGAGTTACCATTTCGGGGACAATCACTCCCACTGTGTTAGTGCGTCCGAATTTGAGGTTTGTGGCCACTGGATTGGGTCTATAACCGAGGCTTTGAGCAGCTGCAAGCACCGCATCTTTAGTTTGTTGGCGGATATTGGCATCATCGGTCAGCGCACGCGATACGGTCGAGACCGAAATGCCGAGATGTTCGGCTATGTCCTTGATTGTTATGCGTTTCATTGACGAGTGCGGTATTTTTATTGTATGTGGTATTTCTTTAACAAATATACTGTTTTTTTTGGAAAAAGTAAAATTCTTGCAAACGTTTGCATAAATTGGGAACGTTCCCGCAAACGTTTGCATAAAAAATGTTGTGAAAAAATTTCCTAAGCACCCACTGCTTGATATAAATTTGTATCAACAACAAACCTAAAACCTTAAAACACAATGAAAACTATTAACTACAACTACAATCGCGAAACAACCCAAGCGGGGATTCTACACTTTGGCGTGGGCAATTTCCACCGAGCACACCTCCAGAGCTACACCAACGCACTGCTCAACCAAGGCGCACAGAGCGAATGGGGCATTTGTGGCGCAATGCTGATGCCGCAGGACAAAGCTCTCTACGAAAAACTAAAGCAGCAACAGGGCGTATACTCGCTGAGCGTGTGCGGGCGAGATGGCGAGAACTCTGTGGAGTGGATTGGCTCGCTGGTAGAGTTGCTGTGGAGCGGCGAAGATATGGAGGCAATAATCAATAAGGTTGCAGATCCAAAGATTCGCATCATTTCGATGACCATTACCGAGGGTGGCTACAATCTCGACACCGAGGCTGTGCGCCACGACCTGCAAAACCCAAGCTCGCCAAAGAGCGTCTTTGGAGTGATTGCCGAAGGGTTGCGCCGCCGCATTGCCGCAGGAGGTGGAGCTGTGACTATACTTACATGCGATAACTTGCAACACAACGGCAATGTTTGCAAGGCTATTTTCTCGGATTTCTTCGCACAGCAAGACCCAGACGTTGCAGCGTGGGCCGAGCAGAACATCACCTATCCCAATAGCATGGTCGATAGAATCACACCTGCCACCACTCCCGAAGATGTAGTGCGAATCAATGCCACTCTGGAACAAGAGGATGCGGCTCCTGTCTATTGCGAGGATTATATTCAGTGGGTTGTCGAGGATAATTTTGCGGCAGGTCGCCCTCAATGGCAAAATGTCGGTGTGGAATTCACTCAAGACGTTGCTCCGTACGAAAACATGAAGCTCTCGCTACTCAATGCCTCGCACACGCTGTTGAGCTACCCCTCGCTACTGAGCGGCTATCGCAAGGTGGATGTGGCCATGGGCGATAAAAACATCATCAAGTTTGTGGAGGATTTCATGAACATTGACGTGACTCCATACGTACCTGCCCCACAGAACACTGATTTGGAGCTCTACAAAAAGACTCTCGTCGAGCGATTTGCAAACTCAGCGGTGAGCGACCAGATTTCACGCCTCTGCGGTGATGGTGCTTCCAAATTCCCTGTGTACGTCATGCCAATTGTGGCAAAAATGCTGCCCGCAGGTGACGACATGACTCGCATTGCTTTTCTCATAGCCGCCTATGGCCACTACCTCAAATACAAATTGGACGACAATGGCCAGAGCTATGAAATCTTCGAGCCTCAACTCTCGGAGCAAGACTACGCTAAGATAGCCAGCGATGATGCCACTCAGGTACTCAGCACAACGCCATTTGCGTCAGTAGATCTATTGGCACACCCTGCTTTTGTTGAGTTGTATGTTAGCATGGTGGAAAAAATCAAGTCACAAGGCGTAATGCAAGTTCTACAAACCATTATTTAGCGCGCACTGCAATGGAAACTAAAAACACATACAGTCTGGGGCCATTTATGCTGCTGACCTTCATCTACTTTATTGTAGGGTTTCTCACCACTGTCAACGGGCAGTTTCAGGCACCACTGCAAATTGCATTTCTCTCAGGAGTGGAGAGCTTACGCAATACGCTCACCACGCTCATTCCATTTTTCTTCTTTCTGGGCTACCTGCTCAACAGCCCGCTGGGGGGACGCTGGATAGACCGCTTTGGCTACAAAACAGCATTGATGAGAGCACTAATCATCATGATTGTCGGCCTGCTGCTCTACATTGTTTCTTCTATTTTCGCATCATCTTTTAGTGAGGCTGGCGTGATGCTGGGCGGGGATTATGTGCCCTGGGGTTACTTCATCTTCTTGGCGGGTTCTTTTGCCATGGGTTCGTCAGCGGCGATTCTACAAGTGGTCATCAACCCCTATGTCAACGCCTACAAACTACCTGGCACTCAGGCCGTACAGAGAATGAGCATTGTTGGGGCCATCAATTCTTTTGGTACTACTATTGCTCCGTTTTTTGTCACCGGTGTGATTTTCGCGGGGGTGGCAATGAGCAGCGTAAAGTCCGAACAGCTCATAACACCATTTATCATTGTGACTATAGCCGTTGCTATTGTTGCATTCATCGCTCAACGCCTCAAACTGCCCAACATAAAGAGCACATTTAGCCCCGTGAAGCTGGAGCGCAGCATCTGGTCGTTCAGCCACTTGAAATGGGGGGTTATTGCTATTTTCTTCTACGTTGGCGGCGAGGTGGCAATCGGCGTGAATATCAACCTGCACGCCGTGGAGCTCATCGAAAAGGGTAATCCGCTACTCTTCATGGGCAGCGACAACCTAACAATCTCGGGAGTGGAGTTAGGCATCCCCGCTCTGTTAGCAACGCTCTATTGGGGAGGGCTAATGGTGGGGCGGACACTCTCCAGTTTCTTGCGCCACATCTCTGCTCGCACCCAACTCACCGTGGTAAGCATCGCAGCGATACTCTTGACAATTTTCGCTATCTTTACACAAAATCTGTGGGTGTTGGTCTCTGTGGGTCTTTGCCACTCGATTATGTGGGGAGCAGTGTTCACGCTGGCAATCCACGGCCTCAAGGAGTACACGTCCAAGGCCTCAGGAGTCTTTATGATGGGGGTTTTTGGTGGTGCGGTGATACCATTTTTGCAGGGTTTCTTGGCAGACAGCCTCGACTCGTGGCAATGGACATGGGCATTGGTGGTGGTGTGCGAGATGGTGATACTTTACTACGCACTTGTTAAATCATATATTAAAAAGGAGGAAATGTTATAATGAAAAAGTATATTGTTGGAATAGGCGAGGCACTATGGGATGTGCTTCCAGAGGGACGTAAAATCGGTGGTGCACCTGCAAATTTCGCATACCACGTCTCACAATTTGGATTCAAATCAAGAGTGATTAGCGCTGTTGGTGATGACGCATTAGGCACAGAGCTTCTGGAGCGCTTCGACCAAAACGGGCTGAAGTATATAATCGAAAAAGTACCATACACCACTGGCACTGTTGCTGTGGAGCTCGACCCCAATGGGGTGCCAATGTACGAGATTAAAGAGGGTGTGGCGTGGGACAATATCCCCACCACCGCCGAGCTCGAAACCTTGGCGAAACAAACCCGCGTGGTTTGCTTCGGCTCGTTGGCACAACGCAGTGTGGTTTCGCGCCAGACGATTCGCCGCTTTATGGAGCTCATGCCGAACAGTGATGAAACGTACAAAATCTTCGACATCAACCTCCGTCAGGGCTTCTACACCAGAGAGATTGTTATTGACTCCATGGAGCGCTGCAACGTACTGAAAATAAACGACGAAGAACTGGTGTCCATAAGTCGAATGTTTGGTTATCCGGGCATTGACCTACAGGACAAGTGTTGGATTTTGCTCGCGAAGTTCAACCTCAAGATGCTTATTCTCACTTGCGGAATTAATGGCAGTTATGTTTTCACCCCTGGCAACGTTTCGTTTGTGGAGACTCCTAAGGTGGAGGTAGCCGATACCGTAGGAGCGGGTGATTCTTTCACTGCTACGTTCATTGCGGCGGTTTTACGTGGCGAATCGGTGCGAGATGCTCATTTGCGAGCTGTAAGGGTTTCGGCATACGTCTGCACACAACACGGAGCAATGCCAGTGATTCCCGAGGAGTACAAGTAGTTTCCTTCGCGCACTCTCTCCCCCCCTTCTCTTACAACAGGTAAAGGGGGTTGGGTGGTAGATTCCTCTACCACCCAACCCTCTTTACCTGTTTTTGGCTACGTGCCAGAGCTTTGAGTTGGTACGCAGCTTACAAAGCCACGTTGCGTACACATCTCACCAAGTACTTAACATCCCCTCGCTCCTTTTCGTTGGGCGAAACCATTGTATCCCCAAAATAGAAATGATAGTTGCGCTGAGCGTCTGCACCATCAGGCTGTACCAACCAATAATAACCCCTAACACGACTCTGTGTCAAGCCATTCGCATTGTCAATATAGCCTGCCACAGGGAAAAACAAAATACCCTCTGCCGCAAGTTTATTCTCCATCGGCACGCGCGCATTAGCGCCAAAGAAACGCCCCGCAGTCTCACCATTATAACCAGCCTGCCAACCGTCTATATCCGTAAAATTACCCAACAAGTTTAGAGGCCAGTATCCCGAATGTTTTGCAAGGTTTTTTGCTTCCTCCTCTGTTGGCAATCGCCAGCCCTGAGGACATGCAGATGGAGCATCTTGCTTGGAGTAGAATCCGCCAGCTTGCTCTGGGTTATCGACAAAGACACCAACTACTTCGCTAACATTCACCGCCGACCACTCAACACCTTCAACCACAAGCGATTTTCCAGCACTTTTGACAACATCTGGAGCGGCATCTTCATTCTCACCTTCGCTATTATCTTTGACCACACCACCTGAGTCACCTTCTGAGCTACCTCCCGAGCCACCACCTGAGCCACCTCCCGAGTCACCTCCCGAGCCACCACCTGAGCCACCTCCCGAGTCGCCTCCCGAGCCACCTCCCGAGTCGCCTCTCGAGCCACCACCTGAAGGAGGGTCGCTCTGAAGATCCTTGCTGATTTCACCCGACGCTGGGCTTGCAGTCACCTTAACATAGGGATACAACATCTCTTTGGGAAGATTCTTACCAAATGCGCCGTGAGCGAGCAGGATATAGCTCACATCCCTCATGGCAATGATATAAGCATAGGGCGAAGTGGGAAGACTCTCTACCATATAAAACGTAGGACCACAATATTCCATACCTTTGGTTACGACATGATTAAGTATAACTGCGCCACCTCGCTCACCTACATAGCTATCGTAATTTCTCTGCATATTATCCGCCGATTCCTTTGTCGGGCTAATCAACACTATATATGGCCCCTGCACAACAACCCCATGCGAACTTATGTCATACTCAACCACTCCACCACCTTTCTTACCGTGCAATTCGATGGGCTTACTGTTTATCTTGTGAACATCAACCGCAGTCCACATCTCCATGTTGCTTTTTGCTACTGGCGCCGAGTAGAAATCTATCTCAAAAGATTCTTCGCAATACTTATCATCCATGATATGAAAAGACACCTTGTCAATGCTCAGTGCCTTATCATTGCTCACATACGTCCCCGATTGCATATTTGGGGCGGTTTGTGCGTAATTGCGCAAGTATACCGTAAAAGAACCAAATCCCTCCATCTTATAAATGTCGTAGTCCTCTTTTTGTTGAGCTACAGCACTCCCTACACACAAGAGGGAGAGAATTAATGCAATAAGTTTCTTCATGATAAAAACTGATATTTGTGGTGAATATTATAGTTAATTGCAAGAAATTACTCCCCAAATTTAAGAATATGTTTTTTCTCCCGCAAACCTATTTTGAATCCACACCCAGCAAATCATGTTAATTTTAGCACAAATCCATCTGTTTGTTCATTTATTTGGCGAGAAATTATTGTACTACAAATTTTTATTCGTAATTTAGCGGCGGCTAAAAGTATACATAACTCTAAAAGAACGTCTTAAATACAATGGAGGAAAAAAATAAAGAACTTGACCTTATTAAAATCATACAGCTACTGTGGTCAAAGAGGGTGAAAATCATTAAATGGGGAGTCATCGGGTTCGTCGTTGGCGTCATCATCGCATTATCTATTCCACGCGAATACACATCCTCCTCAATGTTTGCTCCCGAAGGATCGTCACGTAATGCCATGGGAGGAGGCAATTCCATTGCAGCTATGATGGGACTGAGCCTGGGTGGCAACACTACCGATAGCGAAGGGGTGCGTGTTATGCTCTATCCCGAGGTTATAAAAAGTACGCCCTTTGTCATGGAGTTCGCAGACATGGAGGTGACCTTCACCGAAGATGACGTAGCGCAAAAAGCACCTCTACACACCTACTTGCTGGAGAAACAGAAACACCCATGGTGGAGTCATGTTTTCGCACTACCTGGCGCTGCAATTAGTGGAGTCATTGGCCTCTTCACGGAGCCTCAGGAAGAAGCGAGCTTCGAAGAGTCGCTCAAAAAGCAACAAGATTTCATAAAGAGCTTCACAAGTTCAGTTTCTGTTGAGCTCGACGATAAAATTGGCTCCATATCCATCAGAACAACTTTCCAGGATCCTTACATCGCAAAGATGGTCAATGACACGCTCACTTACAAACTCCAAAGGTATATGGAAGACTACCGCACTGCTCGAACTCGAGCAACTCTAAAGTCAAGCACACAGATGATGGAGGAAGCACGTGACAAGTTTTACTCTCTTGACGACGACTATGCACGTGCAGTGGATCGCAATCAGAATCTAATCTCACGTAGTGCTGCTGTGTCTATCGACCGACTAAGAGACGAGCGCAACTTAGCATACCAGGTTTACACTCAGGTGGCACTTCAGGTTGAGAGCGAGCGCGTCAAACTACAAGAACAACGCATGGTCGCCACTATCATTCAGCCACCACTTATACCCATCCTACCCTCAGCACCAGGAAGAGCCATGATAGTTATTGCATACACCTTCTTGGCAGGAGCAGCAGCCGTGGGCTCAATATTATTTAAGAATAGGGAGACTATAGGCCTTTAATCTCTAAAGTCACAACAACACTCCCTTTACCACTCAGCAACTCTCCATAGCAAACAGACAATTGGAGAGGAGAGGCGAAGAGCAAGAGCTAACAAGTAGCACTAAGGTAAACAAAAGAGAGGGTAAACAAAAGAGAGGGCAAACAAAAGAGAGGGTAAACAAAAGAGAGGGTAAACAAAAGAGAGGGTAAACAAAAGAGAGCCCGAAACTTTGATTTAAGTTTCGGGCTCTTTTTTGCTTGTATCATGCAGAACCTGCGCTCTACTATGGTTTCAGATCACATCACTTATTTTTTGGTAACTGTAAAGGGCTTGTAAGGACTCAAGTTGAACGTAACGTTACCATAAGAGTCTGTTCCCTCTACGCCTTTTACTTGCGCTCTGATGGTATATTTTGCCTCGGGTTTGTAGCTCTCCACCTCAAGGTCATAGTTGTAGGGGCGGAAGATATTTTTCTTTTCCACTGCTGTTGCCTCGTGTTCGTCCACCGAGATAACTTCGCCATTTTCGAGCAGTTCCACCGATTTAATCATCATATTGTTGGCACCTTTAGTCATATAGAAACCAGCTACTGCCCTTCCCGATGCATATACTTTGTGAGTAACATCCCACTCTACTGCCGTGTATTCTTCAGTGAGGTCATTTGGCTCCCATTGGTCAGCGATATAGCCACCTTCTTCAAAGTAGTCGACTTTTAGGGCATCGAGTCTTGTTTTATTTTTTTCGATTCTGCTGTAGAATTCTTCAAAGTTTTTATTTTCATTGCCGCACCAAGCGATTTCGGCAAGAGCGAGCAATCTGGGGAAGTTCTGAACGTTCACGTCTTTCACTTCTTGCGGCACGGCTGTCCACTGGTTTGCTTGCACGCCGAGCACGAATTTCTCTTTATCAGGGGCGATGCCAGCCACTGGGTTGTACTCGTAGATAGCCTTTAGGTTGTTAATCACTCCGTAGTTCAGGTCGCACATTGTACCGTCATTTCTGTCGTGTTGGGTGATATCGAAGTAGAGCGGATATGATGGCGTTGCCACAGAGTAGTAGCCGTTGTTAGCTGCTTTTTCGATTGCATTTTTGCCAAGCCAGCACATAATTGCTGTTTGTTTAGTGAGCGAGGTGTCAGCCAGCACGTCATTCCATCCGATTGGTTTGCGGCCTTTGTCCACGATGATGTTAGCCACTCGCTTCACGAAGTAGTTTTGCAGATCTTTATCGCTTTTCATTTTGTTTTCGCTCATGAATTTTTTGACGTGTGGTTCTGCCAGCCAGAAGTGGTGCATAACCTCGTCGCCTCCGAAGTGGATATACTCTGAGGGGAAGAGCTCGACAACTTCGCTAAATATGTCATCGAGAAATTCGTACACATTCTCTTTGGTTGGGTCGAGCGTGTTAGGAGTAAACTGGTTGCCCCAGTGTCCCCAAGCCGCTACAAATGGGAATATGTGGCTGGGGGTAAGGTTGTCGTTCACGCCGAGTTCTGGGAGCACCAAAAGCGTTGGCCAGCTGTGTCCTGGGACGTCGATTTCAGGCACCACAGTGATATTGCGTTCGGCAGCATAGGCCACAATATCTTTGATTTGCTCTTGTGTGTAGAATCCACTGCGTTCGGCAGGTTGTTTGTATTGTTCGGGGTATATTGTTGTTTGTTCGGAGGTGAGTTCAGGGTATTTTTTGATTTCGATTCTCCATCCTTGGTCGTCAGTGAGGTGGAAGTGGAAAACGTTGAGTTTGTAGAGCGCCATCACGTCCAGATATTTTTTCACCACATCTACGCTATAGAATGTGCGGCTAACATCTTTCATGTACCCTCTCCACGCAAATCGAGGTTCATCGGTCACAGTAACATAGGGCACATCGAACGAATCATTTTCATCCAGTTTAGTGTCACTTTCCACCGACTCGGGCATAAGTTGTCTTAGCGACTGCACGCCGTAGAAGAGTCCCGCTGGAGCAGCAGCACTGATATTCACCCCATCTGCATCAACCACCAATGAGTATGCTTCTTTGTTCTGGGAGCTAAAATTAGCATCGAGGATAAGGTTAATCGCGTCGCTTTGTTGTTGGCCAACCTCTACTTCGACATTCTTGTCTCCAGATTTTTCGAGCAATGTTTTCAAGAACGAGGCAACAGGTTCAGCCTCTTTAGATGAGACAACGATTTTCACGTCATCGTCAATTTCGTAGCTCCCCTCCGCAACTGCCATTTGCGATGGTTTAGGAATAATGGTCGTGTTGAGCTCTTTGGTGACTTTGCTTGCGCAGGAGCATAGCACCATTAGCACTGCAAAGAGTAAGGAAAATTTTTTCATGATTCGATCTTTAAAGGTTAGTTGTGTAAAAAAAATTAGTTATGTATAGAAAGTTAATGTTCACTCCACAAATTTATAAAATATTTTAGAAATTCACACAGCACCCCACACCGATTTTGTTTTACATTAAAAAAATTGTTCTGAGCTCAAGCCTATGGGCTTAGCACAAAGAGTATGGGAGGCAGTGCGAAAACAAAAGCACGTAGCAATGTGCAGGGGTGGTAAAAATTTGTATAGCGACAAAAAAAAATGTAACTTTGTTCCTCATATTGAACACAAATTTTCAGACACTCAACACCTACAAAGCAGCAAAATGAATAAAGTTTTACCTTTGCTCGCACTACCGCTTGCCTCGACAGCAGCCAGTGCTCAGAACTCTAACACAGAGGGCGACACGCCCAAGAATCTTGTTATAGTCATGGCCGACCAGTGGCGAGGTGATGCCATTGGCATACTCGGCCGCGAAGAGGCGATGACTCCCAATCTCGACAGGTTTGCACAAAACGGTGTGATGCTAACCGAGGCGGTGAGCAGTATTCCTGTATCCTCGCCAGCCAGGGCGATGTTCCTTACAGGTGCTTACCCCTGGAACAATGGCGTACCCACGAATTGCAATTCTGCATCTGCAAAGCACGGAGTAGAGTTGCATAAAGACATTGTCACTTGGTCGGACGTGCTAAAGAGTGAGGGTTATTCTCTGGGGTATATCGGCAAGTGGCATCTTGATGCTCCGCACGAGCCGTTCATTGACACATACAACAACCGTGGCGAGGTGGCTTGGAACGAGTGGTGTCCGGCGGACAGACGACACGGCTTTGACTATTGGTTTGCATATGGAACCTACGACTACCACACCAAACCCATGTATTGGGACAATCCCAAAGACAGAGATGATTGGAAATACTACGACGAGTGGGGTCCAGTGGTTGAGACCGACCGTGCTATTGAGTTTTTCGAGGCCAACAAGGATAAGCCCTTTGCGCTGATGGTTTCGATGAACCCGCCTCACACAGGCTACGAGCTCGTGCCCCAAAAGTATAAGGACATGTACAAGGAGTTGGATGTCGATTCGATTATCAACTCTCGCCCGAATATCATCAACAAGCAGTACTACGGAAAGTCACTACCCGACTACTACGCCTGTATGACTGGTGTGGACGAGCAGTTCGGTCGCATCTATGACGCTCTTATCGAGAAGGGGTTGTTGGAGAATACCATCTTGGTGTTTGTTTCCGACCACGGCGACATGATGGGCGTGCACGACCACTTGGGCAAAAATATTTTCTATGAAGAGGCTATGCGAGTGCCCGTAATATTTGGCGGAGCAGGCATCAAGGCCAGAATGGACGATAGGTTGCTCTTCAACCTCGATGATTTCAACCCCACTATTCTTGCTATGCTGGGCTACAAAGAACGCATCCCCGAGAGCTCGCAAACCAGAGACCTCAGCAAACAAATCATAGGCCGCTCCAAGAAGAATACCAATGGCCAGTTCTACTTGCGCACGTGGTACGAGAACCCCAAGGAGCCTAAAGGTGCTCGTGGGTGGAGAGATTTGAGATACACGTACTCTTCAGTGATTGTTGATGGTGAATTCACCGACGAGGTGCTCTTTGACAGGAAAAACGACCCTTTCCAACTCCATAACCTCATCAACGAAAAACCCGCCATTGCAAAGAGGATGAAGCGCACTATGGTTAAGCACATGAAGGAGATTGACGACCCTATCTACCCTACCCTAAAGTAGTCGCCCGCTACCCCACCTACTGAGCGCACACAACACGCCCCCTCCCCATTAAATTATACTTTATAATTTTCAAGTCAATAAAACAGTTAAGCAGACAAAAAAAAGAGATGTTAGTAATGAAATTTGGAGGCACCTCTGTTGAGAGTGCCGAGGCAATTAATCGATTAGTATCGATTGTTCGAGGAAGGTTGCAGCGCAAACCCGTGATTGTGGTATCTGCGCTCTCGAAGGTAACAAACGCACTGTACGAGATTACCGATTTGATAGAAAAAGCTCAAAAGGAAGAGGCACTTGCCCTGCTGCAAGGGCTTGAAGAGCGCCACTTGGGCGTGCTCGAAGAGTTGGTGGGCGCAGATTCTGAGTACTACGCTCCCTCAGCCACAGCGGTCAAGAACACGTTGGAGGAGCTGGGCGAGTTTCTTACGATACTGTGCAAGATTGGAGAGATTTCGGAGCGTAGTAGCGCGCGTATTTACTCCACTGGCGAGGTGCTCTCGTCGCAGATAATTTGCGCCGCACTGAACCACAATGGCATCCCTACAACACTCATGGACTCTCGCCAGATAATCATCACTGACAACAACTACACCAAGGGCACACCAATAGTGGCAGAGATTTGCGAGCGTGCGCCACGTGTAATCGAGGCGGCCTATGATGGTGCTCAGGCAGTTATCACCCAAGGGTTTCTCTCGGCAACCGCCACTGGCATCACCTCAGTGTTGGGACGCGGGGGTTCAGACTACTCCGCCTCGCTCATTGGCATGGCTGTGGGTGCCGAAGAGATAGAGATTTGGACAGATGTGGATGGCATCTTCAGCGCCGACCCACGTAGGGTTTCCAACAGTGCTTATATAG
>CAYJIF010000004.1:22892-46298 GCA_964370175.1 uncultured Rikenellaceae bacterium | reverse complement strand
CTCTGCAAAAAAAACAGGTGGTCGAACTCCTTAATTCCATCGAAACTGGCGCAAGAGAACCAGTAGAATACATCAACAAGCGTCACTTTGTGCAGCATAATCTGGGTGCTGGAGATGGCCTGCAGGGCTTTGTGCAGGTGGTCGAAGGGTTGAGCCAATTTCCTGAACCAGCAAAGGTTAATGTGGTAAGGATCTTTGAGGATGAAGATTATGTATTTGCTCACACCGAGTATAACTTCTTTGGACCCAAGATAGGTTTCGATATCTTTAGGTTCGAAAAAGACAGAATCGTGGAACATTGGGATAACCTACAGCAAACCCCCAGTAGTCCGAATCATAGTGGTCACACAATGGTGGATGGGCACACAGAAATCGAGGACTTGGGCAATACGATGGGTAATAAAATCTTTGTGGAGAATTTCATTAAGGATGTCTATATGGGTGAAAACCTTGATAAAATTGACGATTATCTTGATGCTCAAAACTATGTTGAGCACAATCCTGCACTGAGCGATGGTGTTGCGGAACAGAAGAAATATTTAGCTTGGATGCAGGAAAATCACAGGGTTGTTCGCTACGATCGTATTCACAAGGTGTTGGGCGAGGGGAACTTTGTGTTGGCAGTGAGCGAGGGAGTGCACGGCGAGGGTGATGAATTGCCAGCAGCCCTCTACGACCTATTTCGTATTGCAGGCAGCAAAATCACAGAGCATTGGTGCGTCATTCAATCCATCCCCCAGGAACAGGATAGAATGAACAAGAACGGTAAGTTTGGATTCTAAGCCGCAATACCACTGTGTGCACACACCGCACGCAGATAGCTGCGTTTAAGCACTGCCGCGTACACGTTAATTAGGAGTATTATGTGGCAGTGCTCTTTTTGGGAGAATTTACTTGAAAAGATTGTAGACAGCAAAGCTCACAATCCACGCCACGCCAGTGGTGTAGAGTATCGAGAAGGCAGCCCATTTCCACCTTCCGCTCTCACGTTTGATGGCCGCCACAACCCCAATACAGGGGAAGTAGATGAGCACAAAGGCGAGCAGCGACAAGGTGGTGGCTGTCGTGTATAGCTTATCGCCCGAGGAGGATGTGGCGCTTTGTAATTGGCGTGTCAGTCCCTCTTCGTCCTCTCCGTCCACGTTGTTGAGAACACCCATAGTGCCCACAACAATCTCTTTTGCCGCAACCCCCGAAACCAAGGCAACGCCTATCTTCCAGTCGAAGCCCAGCGGTTCGATTGCAGGTTCAATGGCGTGACCAATATCCTTGATGTAACTGTCCTCGCGAGTGGGGTAGTAGCTCAGCGCCCAGATAATCATCGAGCTGATGAGGATAATCCCCCCCATTTTCTTGAGGTACTGTCCGCCTTTTTGCCACATGTGTTTTACCGTTGTACCGACAGTTGGAATGCGGTACGGTGGGAGCTCCATGACAAAGGGTTGATCCTTACCGCGGATGAAAAATTTACGCAGTATCAGAGCAGTTAATATAGCGATGATGATGCCCAAGAGATAGATGCCGAGTAAAGCCACCGAACCATATTCGGGGAAGAATGCGCCAATGAGCAGTATGTACACAGGCATCCGCGCGCTACACGACATGAATGGTAGAATAAGCATTGTAACGAGGCGGTTCTTAGGATCGTCGATGATTCGAGTAGCCATAATCGCTGGTACGTTGCACCCAAAGCCCATGAGCAGTGGAATGAATGACTTGCCGTGCAGCCCGATTTTGTGCATCAACTTATCCATGATAAACGCCGTTCGAGCTAAGTAGCCAGAGTCTTCCAGTATCGAGATGATGAGAAAAAGGATGAGAATGTTGGGCAGAAAGATAATCACGCTACCCACTCCTCCAATGATGCCATCAATGACCAAGTCTTTGAATGCGCTGTCCGTCATCACGCTGTTTAGCCCCTCGGATAGACTCCCCACACCATAATCAATGAGGTCTTGGAGCGGTGCACCCAGTGTGAATACTGCATAGAACATCGCCCACACAACGCCTATGAAAATAGGCAATCCCCAGATTTTATGGGTGAGTATGTTGTCGATGGAAGTGGTGCGCTTGAGTCTGTTCTTTTTCACCGTGAGGGTTTCGCGCAGAGCGCCATCAATGTAACCGTAGCGGGCATTAGCCAAGATTTGGGTTATTGGTTCGCCATACTCTTTCTCGATTTTGGTACGCTGCTCGCTGGTGTTGTGAAGCGTTGCCGCATCAACAATTGGTGCGTATGTTTTGTCGCCTTCGAGCAGGCTTAGTGCCATAAAGCGCTTGGTAGTGTTTTCGCCCAGCGACTCGTCCTTGATGCCCGAAGAGATGTTGCTGAGTGCCTCCTCGATAGTCGTACCAAAGTTGCTCTGCACGTGAGTATGAGTCTCTTTCTGTTCGTGTTTCGTGATTATGCTATCCAGTATTGCTATTGCACCCTCGCCTTTGGTTGCCACTGTGGGGACAAATGGAATGTCGAGCATCGAGGAGAGCGTTTCGTAGTCGAACTTGTCGCCGATGGATACCAGCTCATCGTACATATTGAGCGCTACAACAACGTGCGCGGCCATATCCATGAGCTGAGTGGTGAGATAGAGGTTGCGCTCCAACATTGTAGCATCCACCACGTTGATGACGTAGTCGAAATTGTTGTTGTATAGCACCTCGCTAACCACCTTCTCTTCGGCAACGGCATTGGATAGGGAGTAGATGCCAGGCAGGTCGGTGATGTTAATTTCGTAGCCTTTGTGCGTGATTTTCGCCATTTTCAGCTCCACTGTCACCCCTGCATAGTTGCCCGTGTGCTCGTTTCTGCCCGCAAGCGAGTTAAAAAGAGTTGTCTTGCCGCTGTTGGGGTTGCCCACCAGCGCGATGTTTATTTGGCGATTGCCCTCATTGCCATTGCGCTTCGGCGCACGAGCCACCTCTTTGGGGCAAAACGGGCTCGAACAACCCGTATGACACTTGTACTCTTCCTTGAGAACCACCTCTACTTGCTCCGCTTCACTGCGCCTGAGCGAGATGTTATAACCCATCAACTCGTATTCAATGGGGTCGTTGAGCGGTGCGTTTTTGATGGCTGTGATTTCTCGCTCCTTGACAAAACCCATGGTTACGAGTTTTTTAAGAGTGGAGGAGTCGCCATTAACTCCTGTGATTACAGCTGTTGTGCCATTTTTTAATTCCGATAATTTCATCTAATTCAGTTGTTTCTCTTCGTGCTATTCCAAAGCGACAAAGTTACAAAAAATAGCAACACTCTCAAAATACCTAAAAGTGGGTAGTGAGTTTGGCGGAAATTTGATGACGCTCAATGCTGAAAGCTCACAATAATTTTGTATCTTTGGGCTGAAAAACACGGAGAAAATGGCTTTGAAAACAATGCAAGTAAAGAGTGAACAGAATCCATATTTTGGCTTCTTTTGGGAGTTGTACGTGAGCTCATTCCCCGAGGAGGAGCGCCGAGGTATGGATTATCAACTCAGAACACTCGAGAAGGAGAACTATTATCTCGAAATTTTGCTCAATGAGAGTGAGGCAATTGGTTTTATCGCCTGGTGGGATTTCGGAGATATTCGTTACATTGAGCATTTTGCCATGAGTGCTGAGTGCAGGGGTAAGGGTTATGGTGAGGAGTCGCTCCGAGATTTTGTTGCTCAGAGCGCAAAGACTGTCTTGCTGGAGGTTGAACACCCAACGAGCGACATAAACCGCCGCCGAATAGCATTTTACGAGCGCAATGGATTTGTGCTAACCCCGCACGCCTATGCTCACCCCTCCTACCACTCACCACTTGCCCATCACGTGAGCCTGAGGGTGATGACCCACCCAAATGCGATTAGTGCAGAGGCGTTGGAAGAGTTTAAGCAAAGGGCGTTCAGAGAGGTTCATTTCCTATAAGGAGAATATATCATAATTAAAATTAGATTAAAAATTAGTGCTATGAGTAAAGAGACGAAATCATACTGCGATACCACTTATGGAGTTGTAGAAATTTGCTGCAATGGTTCAGAGGTGACTGCCGTGAAGTTTTGCAAAGAACCCGAGGGGGTGACCCTCCAAACCAACTGCGCGCTTGCACAACAAGTGTGTGAACAGCTCGAAGAGTACTATGCAGGCACAAGGCAGGAGTTCGATTTGCCAGTGCGTGCAAAGGGTACGGATTTTCAGCACAAAGTGTGGCAAGAACTCTCGCGAATTCCATACGGGCAGACTCGCAGCTATGGCCAGGTGGCAGCAGCAATAGGCTCACCCAAAGCGGCACGTGCTGTGGGAATGGCTAATAACCGCAATCCACTCACCATTATTGTTCCGTGCCACCGAGTGGTGGGCGCGAATGGTGCACTTGTGGGCTACGGGGCGGGTTTGGAACGCAAAGTGGCGTTCTTGGAGCTCGAGGCAAAAGGAGCAGGTGCAGCAAAAAAATAAAACAGCTATACATCCCTGAAATATGTAGATAAGATAAAATACGTTATCTTTGCTCTGTCAGAACTGGCGCTAAACCATCATAGCGCTCTTTGACCACTTAAATTACCGACACACACGCGCCACAGTGCCAAATGAGCCAAATATCCTCAAATAAGCAAATTGCCAAGAACACTCTGTTGCTGTATTTCAGATTGTTTATCACAATGGTTGTTGGGCTCTATACCTCCCGAGTGGTGCTTGAGGAGCTGGGCGAGGTGGACTTTGGTATCTACAACGTAGTGGCGGGAGTAGTGATACTCTTTTCGTTCATCAACGGGGCGATGTCCTCGGCCACTCAGCGCTTTTTGACCTTTGAACTGGGCAAGGGCAACGTGGCGATGGTAAAGAAGATTTTTGGAGTTTCGCTCACCATACACGCCCTCATAGCCGTTGTAATCTTTGTGTTGGCGCAAACCGTGGGGCTGTGGTTCATTGACAATGAGCTCTCTATCCCTGCACATAGAATGGATGCCGCCTATTTTGTCTACCAAATGGCAATCCTTACTACGTGCCTGAACATAATGACTATCCCATATAACGCTACGGTGATTGCTCATGAGAGGATGAAATTCTTTGCCTATGTCAGCATTGTGGAGGTGCTGCTCAAGCTGGGTGTTGCCGTAGCGTTGATTTATTATGTGAGCGATAAGTTAGAGCTATACGGAACGTTGATGTTGAGTGTTTCGGCAGTGATGTTCGTGGTCTACTATCTCTTTTGTCGCGGGCACTTTCCATCGGCTCGCTTCACGCTGGTCAAGGAGCGACGGATTTACAAAAAACTATTCTCGTTTCTGGGCTGGAGCCTCATGGGCGGAGCAGCCACAATGGGTGCCTCGCAGGGGCTCAATATGATGCTCAATATCTTCTTTGGAGTGGCAATAAATGCCGCCGTAGGGGTTGCAAACCAGGTGAACTCTACGCTCATTAGCTTTGTGACAAGTTTCCAGACGGCATTCCGACCCTCGGTGGTCAAGCTCTACGCGGCTGGCAGAATCGAAGAACTTGTCCGCCTGATAAATACCTCAGCGAAGTTCTCCTACCTGTTGCTCTTCTGCATCGCTACGCCCATTGCTCTGAACATCGACGAGGTATTGTCCCTATGGCTTGTGAAGGTGCCGCCGTATGCGGCGCAGTTTTCGCTGTTGATTCTGCTCTATTCGCTCTTCGAAACGCTCTCTGGGCCGCTGTGGATGACTATGCAAGCAGTCGGAAAAATAAGAAACTACCAAATCGTCATTAGCTTGCTCTTTGCCTCCAACCTGCTCTTTTCCTACATCTTCCTAAAGGCGGGATTTTCGCCCTCAGTGGTCTTTGTCATCAAAGCCGCAGTGGATATTATCTGTCTTGTGGCAAGGTTACTCTTTATTCGCCACCACATTGACTTTAGCATATCTCGTTTCTGTAAGCGGGTGATTATCCCCGTGGCGTTGGTATCGGTTGTATCGCTGGTTTTGCCGCTCGTGTATTTGTACATGGAGTTGCCATTGCCGCTGATATTCACTTCACTGCTTTTTGTGGTTGGAGTGGTGCCAGCAGCCTATATATTCGCCCTCACGCCGCACGAGCGAGGCCTCGTGCGTAGCAAACTCAAAAGCCGATGGAAAAAATAGCAGTAATATCGATAAATAAGTACTCCATGCACCTCAATTATGGTGCGGCTCTTCATAGCTATGCCTTTGGGCGAGTGCTCGAGAGCATGGGGGTGGAGGATTACGTCTTTGTGGACTATATGCCAGCGTTCATGCGGGGGTATAACCTGAGGTATCCGTTTTTGAACCTCAAGCACAACCGCTCGCTGGGCAAAAGCGCAGCCTACCTTCTCGACCTGTTCAATAACCTGGCGAAGTATAATAAATTTCAGACTTTCTTTAACACTCGCTGCAAATTCACCCCGCAGAGATACCGAGCCGAGGATTTGGATAGCTTGGCACAGCGAGGCGTTGAGACCTATATCTGCCAGAGTGATGTGATATGGAAAATTGAGAGCACGGGAGGGGTTGATAATGGTTACTTTCTCAATTTTTTGGCAGCACGTTCTGCAAGGCGAATTGCCTATGCTCCGAGCCTTGGGCGTGGCGCATCGAAGCATGTTGAGGTATACCAAAAGCTGCTCCATGGCTTTGAGTGCGTATCTGCCAGAGAGCGTCAAGGTGCTGAGTTTTTGAGCGAGATTTTGGGCAGAGAAATTGAGTGGGTGCTCGACCCCACGTTGCTGCTCACGGGCGATGAATATAGAGCCATTGCTCGTGCGCCACGCAAAGCCCCTCAACGCCCCTATGTGCTGATGTATAATTGCATGTCCAATAGCCGAGCAATGGTCGCTCAGGCTCAGAGATACGCAACTCAACATGGACTTGAACTCATTGAACTCAGTGTTTTTGCTGCAAACCGAATGCGCTATAAGCATCGAGTGGTTACGAGTGCTGGTGTTGAGGAATTCTTGTGGTATATTGATAATGCTCAAGCGGTTTTTTGCAACGGTTTTCACGGAGCGTGCCTCAGCGTGGTGCACGAAAAACCCTTTGTGTTGTTCCAGCGCGACAAGAGTGACTATAGGATGAACAATCTGGTGGAGGCGCTCGGTGTGGAGCAAAATTTTGTGAAGAAAGAGTGCGAAAACGATGCCATTAACCCCTCGGTGCTCAATGTCGATTACATGGAGCTAAGGCACAAGCTCGAAGAGCTAAGGGCGCGCTCTCGGCGATACTTGCTCGGTGCCCTGCGCCTGGCAGAAGAGCCAAAATAGTAAACCCCAAATATCAAAAAAAATCATACCTTTGTGGATAAACAAAAGAATTCAATATGGCAGTAGTACTAATCTTTGCAGGGGGAGCGGGAGTGAGAATGAGCGGAAGCGAAAAGCCCAAGCAGTTCCTCGAGGCGGGGGGCAAACCAATCATAATACACACGCTCGAACTCTTTGAGAAAAACGATGGTGTAGAAGCTATTGTGGTGGTGTGTATTGAGGGATGGGAGGATTTTTTGAGAGGATTGCTCAAGGAGTTCGGAGTTGAGAAAGTTTGCGCTATTGTCAAGGGGGGTAAAACTGGGCAGGATTCGATATACAATGGACTCTGTGAGATTTCAAGACGCTTTGACCCCACCACCACTGTGCTCATACACGATGGCGTGCGCCCACTCATCAATCAAGCTACGATCACCCACAATATCGAGTGTGTGAAAGAGCACCGCTCGGCAATAACCTGCGTGCAAACCACTGAAACTTTCATGGTGATGCAGAACGAAGGGGTCACAATCCCCGAGCGAGAGGTGTCGCTGATGGCTCGTGCGCCACAGGGCTATGTGCTGGGCGATATAATGGATGCTCACAACAAAGCGCTACAGGAGGGTAGACACGATTTTATTGACTCCTGCACGCTGATGCATTACTATGGCTACCCCCTACAAACGATGCTCGGCCCCGTGGAAAACATAAAGATTACAACACCTCTGGATTTCGAAATTTTCAAAGCAATAGTAAACAAACGATGATCTACAACAATCACATAGTACAGGAGGATTTGCACGCTATTGAGCAGTGCGATTTTGTGCAGTGGGAACGCTTGCGAGGTAAAACGGTGTTGGTCAATGGCGCAACGGGCATGATAGCTCTCTATGTCATATACACCCTGCTGCACCTCAATCGTACCCGAAAGCTCGGTGTAAGGATTATTGCTCAGGCTCGCTCTGCCTCGAAGGCGCAGGCGTGTTTTGCGGAGTTTGTGGCGGCAGGGGAGATGACAGTGATATGCTCGGATGTGTGTCAGATGATTGAGATAGAGGGTCGCTTGGACTACATACTCCACCTTGCGGGAGGGGCAAGCCCCACAGCCATCAAGAACGACCCAGTAGGGATAATCAACGCAAATACCCAAGGCCTCACAAATGCGCTTTGGCTGGCTCGCATCAAAGAAGCTCACCTGCTCTATGCCTCCACGCGAGAGGTCTATGGCCAGATGCCAGCGGGGGTGAGCGTTATTGATGAGCAGGATATGGGAGTGCTGCCAACGCTCGAACCCCGAAGCTGCTATCCCATGAGCAAGCGAATGGGTGAGGCAATATGTAAAAGTTATGAGGTGCAGTACAATGTGCCCTTTACTGTGCTCAGAATTGCACATAGCTATGGCCCGACAATGAATTTGCAGGGCGATGGACGAATTATGGCAGATGTTCTGAGCTCGGCGCTCGCTGGCGCAGATATTGTGCTCCACAGCTCAGGTGAGGCGAAGCGTTCGTTTATATATATCACTGACACGCTCACGGGACTTTTCTGTGCTCTGCTTGGCGGAGGAGCGGCTGAGGCCTATAATCTTGCCAATGAGAGCGAGGAGATTAGTGTTAAGGAGCTGGCAGAGATGGTGGCAAAAAAATGCGATGTGGAGGTCTGCTATCGAGTAGCCTCGCACGAGGAGAAAAGCGGTTATGTTTCATTCGAGCGAGTGGCGCTCAGCACCAAAAAATTGGAGTCGCTGGGCTGGAATGCCTCAGTGACCATTGAACAAGGAGTGCAAAGGACGCTTGATAGTAGAAGGGTATGAGAGAACTTAACTCAGCAGAGATAAGAGAAGTGCAACTGCGCATATTACATAGCGTGGATGCCTTTTGTCGTGAGCACAATTTGCGCTATTCACTGGGCGGAGGGACACTGCTCGGGGCAATTCGCCACGGCGGTTATATTCCCTGGGATGATGATATTGACCTTATGATGCCACGCGTGGACTATGAATATTTGTTGGAGAATTACACCCACCCGGATTTTACTGCCTGCTATTGGTCGGATGGAGGTGGGCAAGGTAAAAGAAATTGGAACTTCCCCTTTGCTAAAATTGCTGATAACCATTCCACCATCACCCAAGATGGTGTGCCGATGGGTGAGGGCGTAAATATTGATATTTTTCCCGTGGATGGCGTTAGTGATAACCCCACGGAGTTGAGAGTTCACTTGCAAAAAATTCAGAAACTCAAAGCGGTGCTCGTCCACAAGCGCCCCGATGCCCCACGGGGGATTAGAACAATGGTGGCACGGTTTTTTGCCCTGTCGTTTGTGCAACGTGCGCTAAAGAAATTGTGCAAGAAGTACGATTTTGCTGATTCGCCTTTGGCAGGTAGTTTGGTGGGTGCGTATGGTAGCCGAGAGGTCTATGCCAAGGAAGTTTTCGAGAGCTACACCACCGCAAAATTCGAGGGAGTGGATTACCGCGTAATTGCTCAGTGGGATAAGTACTTGAGTCAGCACTACGGCAACTATATGGAGCTCCCCCCAGAGCATAAACGCAAGGCTCCGCACAATATCAGAGCATTTAGTAATGTGTAACCAACGAATAAAGACAGATTAAAGAAAATAAAAGAGTATGGATATTTCAGCATTTACGGGAATTATAATCGGGGCGGCAGCGTTCCTAACAATAGGGCTCTTCCATCCCATAGTCATCAAAGCGGAGTTCTATTTCGGAGTGAAGTGTTGGTGGGTGTTTTTAGTGGTGGGTTTGGCGGCACTTGCAGCCTCGCTCGTTGTTGAATCACTGTGGCTCTCGGCAATATTGGGCGTTTTTGGTTTTTCGTCGCTGTGGAGCATCAAAGAACTCTTCGAACAGAGGCAACGAGTGGAAAAAGGCTGGTTCCCACGCAACGAGAAAAGAAAGTGAATTTCTGGTGTTTGGTTAATAGATAATTTTTCTTATATTTGCCATAGATAAATCATCTCATAAAACCACTTAACATCAGAATTACAATGGAAAAAATAGTAGGTCTTATCGACGCTCCTTTCACTCCCTTCGACAAATCGGGAGAGGTCAATTTTAGTGCAATCGAACCATACGCAGCAATGCTTGTCAAGACGGGTCTCAGCGGTGTGTTCATAAACGGCTCTTCGGGCGAGGGGTATATGCTCACCGATGAGGAACGTAAAGCGCTCGCTCAGAAGTGGATAAGTGTTTGCCCAGCAGATTTCAAAGTGCTGGTTCACGTTGGTAGCTGTGCAGTGAAATCATCCAAAGAGCTGGCGGCTCACGCCGAGGCTTGTGGAGCATATGGCATAGGAGTGATGGCGCCGCCATTTCCCAAAATCGGCCGCATTGAAGAACTGGTGCTCTACTGCGAGGAGATAGCAGCCGCAGCACCCTCGCTGCCATTCTACTACTACCACATCCCCGCCTTTAATGGTGCTCACTTCTCGATGGTGGAGTTTTTGAGCGCAGTGGATGGGCGGATTCCAAACTTTGCGGGTATAAAATACACTTTCGAGAGTCTGTATGAATACAACCAGTGTAGGATGTACGCTAACGGGAAGTTCGATATGCTGCACGGTCAAGACGAGACAATCCTACCGAGCCTCATTATGGGTGGTGCTCAGGGAGGAATCTGCGGCACGACAAACTATAACGGTGTGGAACTGTTGGCGATTCTCGAGGCGTTCAAAAATGGCGACATGGAGCGTGCTCGCGAACACCAAAACTACTGCCAAGAGGTTATCAACGTGATATGCAATTTCAGAGGAAACATTGTTGGTGGCAAACGCATTATGAAGCTCATTGGGCTTGACTTGGGACCTAATCGCACACCATTTAGAAATATCACTGCCGAAGAAGAGAAAGAACTGAAACAACAGCTCGAGGATATTAACTTTTTCAACCGCTGCAATAAATTCTAAACTATGACCCCACAACAAAAAAGTTATTTGGAGGCGTGCGGCGCAAGATACAAGGCCGACTTGTTGAGCGATGTTATGCCCTTTTGGTTGAGCTATGGCTTGGATATGGAGAATGGCGGGGTTTACACCTGCCTCGATCGTGACGGGGGACTTATGGATTCCACAAAATCGGTGTGGTTTCAGGGGCGATTTGCCTATGTCTGCTCACTAATCTATAACAGAGTCTCGAAGGAGCAGAAGTACTTAGATGCGGCGAAAATGACACTCGATTTTATCGAAGCGCACTGCTTTGATAGCGATGGGCACATGTTCTTTGAGGTGAGTGCCAAAGGTGAGCCTATTCGCAGGCGTAGATACGTTTTCTCGGAGTGTTTTGCGATAATTGCAATGGCGGAGTATGCCCTGGCAACGGGGCAGAGTGACTATGCCCAAAAGGCAGTGGAACTGTTGCGTGCCACGCTCAAAATGCTCGATACGCCCGACTTTTTGCCCGCAAAGTATATGCCCGGGGTGAAAATGCAGGGGCTTTCGGTTTTGATGATACTGCTCAATACGGCAAATGTAGTGAAACAAGTGGCGCAAGAAGAGTTCCTGGATGAGTTGGTGGAGGATTGCTTGGTGAAAATAGAGAAATATTTTGTCAAGGAAGAATTCAAAGCCGTGTTGGAGTGCGTGGGCGAAAACGGAGAGCTTATTGACACTTGCTCGGGCAGAGTCATCAACCCAGGACATTCCATAGAGTTGGCGTGGTTCATACTGGAGGCAACGGCATCACACCCCAGGGCGGCTCATTACAGAGAGCTGGCACTAAAGATTTTCGATTGGTCGTGGCAGTGGGGTTGGGACGAAGAGTGCGGCGGAGGGATTATAAACTTCAAGGACTGCAAAGGCTTTCCTCCGCAGGACTATTCGCAGGACATGAAATTCTGGTGGCCGCAGTGCGAAACCATCATTGCCTCGCTCATGGCTTACAGAGAGTCGGGTGACGAAAAGTATCTAAAAATGCACTCCCTTTCGCACGATTGGACCTTTGCCCACTTTCCCGACCAGGAGCATGGCGAATGGTACGGTTATTTGCACCGTGATGGCAGCGCAGCACAGAGAGCCAAGGGCAATATCTTCAAGGGGCCGTTCCATATTCCACGGATGATGGTGGTGGCGTCGCTGTTGTGCGAGGAAATTGCGTCCAAAGAGTAACCGTTAAAATAGACTATTAGGATTGTGTTATGCTACGTTCTATTTTTATATTGAGCTTGCTCAGTTTTGTGACTTTGGTGGCTTCGGCGCAGACCAAGGTTGCTTGCGTGGGCAATAGTGTTACCTACGGCGCAACTATCCAGAACCCTGAGCAAAATTCCTACCCTGCGCAGCTCCAACGAATGTTGGGCGAGGGGTATGAGGTTGCGAATTTTGGGCGCTCGGGTGCAACATTGCTCTCTCGTGGGCACAATCCATACATCAAGACTGAGCAGTATCAGGCAGCTAAGGCTTTTGCTGCGGATATTGTGGTGATTCACCTCGGGCTCAACGATACTGACCCTCGCAACTGGCCGAATTTTAAGGATGATTTTGCCACCGACTACTCTTCGCTCATTGATTCGCTGAAGCAGAATAACAAGGACGCAAGAGTCATAATTGCTCGCCTATCGCCGATATTTCATTGGCACCCACGCTTCGAGGCTGGTACTCGTGATTGGTACTACGAGGTTCAGTACCTCATCGAGGCGGTGGCAGAGCACAAAGGAGTGGAACTTATCGATTTTCAAGAGGTTTTGCACTCCTCCCCACAGCTTATGCCCGACGCTCTGCATCCAAATGAGCAAGGAGCAGAGCTACTCGCCAAAAGGGTGTATAGCGCAATTACTGGTGACTTTGCAGGACTGAGTATGCCTATGACTTACAGTGATAATATGGTGTTGCAGAGAGGGGAGAATCTGCGTATTGAAGGCACGGCAAACAGAGGGCAGAGTGTGAGGGCAACTCTTGCTGGAAAGAGTGTAGAGACTGTGGCAGATATGAATGGAGAGTGGGAACTATCCTTTGGGGAGATGTCGGCAGGCGGCCCCTTTGAGCTTAGAGTATCAACGGCAGACAGAGAGCTGGTGTATAAAAATGTGATGGTGGGGGAAGTGTGGCTCGCCTCGGGACAGTCCAATATGGAGTGGCATCTGCACAAAGTGCTCGATGGTAAGAAATATATAGAGGAAGCTCAGAACGACAACCTGCGTATTCTCAATATGGCGCCAATCTACAACGATGCGCAGGAGTGGACAGCCGCCATTCTGGACTCAATGAACAACCACAATGCTTTTAGTAAATATGGGTGGCAGATGATTTCGCCAGAAACAGTAGAGAAATTCTCGGCAGTGGCGTACCTCTATGGCAAAATGCTACAAGACAGCTTGGGCGTGCCTGTTGGGATTATCTGTAATGCTGTGGGAGGCTCTACGGCTGAGTCGTGGGTTTCGCGCAAAACTTTGGAGCAGGAAATACCTGCACTTTTGCGCGGCTGGCCAAACAACCACTTCACGATGGATTGGGTGCGTGGGCAGGTGGCACAACACACCGCCAACAAAACCGACAGACTACAACGCCACTACTATGACCCCGCATATCTCTACGAAACAGCAATTACGCCGCTGGGGCACTACGACATCGCAGGTGTGATATGGTATCAGGGCGAATCCAACGCCCACAACATCGGCGTGCACCATAGGCTCTTTAATATGGTGATCAGCGATTTTCGCAACTACTGGAACGACCCTGAGTTGCCGTTCCACTACGTCCAGCTCTCAAGCCTTGAGTTGAGGCCAGCGTGGCCTGAGTTCCGAGACAGCCAGCGCCGCATAGACGATGAGATAGAAAACATCGGGATGGTCGTCTCCAGCGATGTCGGTCACCCCACCGATATTCACCCTGGCAACAAATGGGCAGTAGCACAGCGATTGGCTCTGCTCGCCCTGCATGACATATACGGCATGAGATGGAGTGTGCCACACGCCTCGCCCAAATTTCGTAGCGCAGAGTTGCTCCAGAACGGTGATGTGGAGCTGCGCTTTGACTATGACGCAGGGCTAACAACCAGCGATCTGGAACTCCCCGCAACCTTTGAAGTGGCGCAAACAGATGGGTTTTTTGTGCCTGCGCAAGCGAAAATCGTTGACGGAAGAGTGGTGCTCAGCGATTATGGAGATATTACCCCACGATTGGTGCGCTATGGGTGGCAACCCTACTGCCTCGGAAACGTTGTCAATGGCGCGGCACTGCCGCTCTCAACCTTTGTAGAAGAAATAACTGATTAAATATAACCAAATACCAACAACTATGAAAAAGAGAATTAAACTATTATTTGTGAGCGCAGTTGCATTGATGCTCAGCGGCGTGGCGAGTGCTGCCGATACACTCTTTGTTAAGCAAGCTCAGCTACCAGTGCTACTCGAACGCAAAGACAATATCATGTTCTACATGCGAATGGATGCCGCAGCTGGTCAAAACCTCGATGGAGTGACCCTCAAATTTGGCGATGAGGTGAACCTAAAGAACATAGCCTCTGTGAAGCTCTATTACTCGGGCACAGAAGCTCAGCAGAATCAGGGCAAAGGGCATTGGGCTCCAGTGGGCTACATTTCGAGCCACAACGTAGCCAATACGCTCTCGGCAAATCTCTCATACTCGGTGCTCAAATCAGAGATCAAACGCCCCAAGAATAGCGTTACCTTCGAGGTGAACCAACCGATGATTGAGGGCGAAAACTTCTTTTGGGTGAGCCTCCAGATGAGACCCAATACGCCAATCTCAACAAAAGTTACGGCAGAAATAACCTCAGCAAAGGTGGACAACGCTCCAGTTGTGCTGGAACTGACCTCGCCACAGGGCATCGAACACCGTATGGGTGTGGGAGTGCGTCACGCTGGCGACGATGGTTCGGCTTCGTTCCGCATACCAGGACTTGTGACCACCAACAATGGTGTGCTGTTGGGAGTCTATGACGTTAGATACAATAGCAGCGTAGACCTGCAAGAATGGGTGGACATAGGGCTGAACCGCTCGACAGATGGGGGGCAAACGTGGTCGAAAATGACCCTGCCACTCACCTTTGGCGAGTATGGCGGACTGCCAAAGGGGCAAAATGGAGTGGGTGACCCCGCAATACTCGTGGACACCAAAACCAATACGGTGTGGATTGTGGCTGCATGGACGCACGGAATGGGAAATCAGAGAGCGTGGTGGAGCTCGCACCCAGGGATGACGACTGCGACAACAGCTCAACTCGTCATGACAAAAAGTACGGACGATGGTAAGACCTGGAGCGAACCGATAAATGTTACAAGCCAACTTAAAGACCCTTCGTGGTACTTCCTATTGCAGGGGCCTGGCAGCGGAATCACGATGGAGGATGGAACGCTTGTTTTTGCAGCACAGTACATCGACTCTACACGCGTGCCTAACGCGACAATTATGTACAGCAAGGATAGGGGCGAGACGTGGAAAATTGGCGAGCTGGCTCGCACCAACACCACCGAAGCACAGGTGGCTGAAGTTGCTCCTGGCGAGTTGATGCTTAATATTCGTGATAACCGTGGAGGCAGCCGTGCTGTGACTACCACCACAGATATGGGTAAGACATGGAGCGACCACCCATCCTCACGCAGCGCACTTCAAGAATCCGTGTGTATGGCAAGTCTTATTAGTGTCAAAGCCGAGGATAATGCCTTTGGCAAGGATATCCTTCTCTTCTCGAACCCTAACACAACTAAGGGTCGCCACTCGATGACAATAAAAATTAGCTTTGACGGCGGGCACACTTGGCCTCAAGAAAATGAAATTCTCTTGGATGAAGGGTACAGCTGGGGATATTCGTGCCTCTCGATGGTGGACGAAAACACAGTGGGCATATTCTACGAGAGTAGCGTGGCGCACATGACCTTTCAAACAGTAGAGCTTTCAGACCTGATTAAGTAATAGTATGTATGTACGCCCTTTCAACGATTATGCGAAACCTGCTGTCATATAGAAACATGATGCAATGCATTATGCTGTTGCTTGCTTTGACAGTGGCGAGCGGTTGCAAGAAGGTAGATAGCCCCTTAGAGATGCTACCAGAGATTGCTCCCGAGAACACTGATGGTATGGCAAAGGGTGTGGCAGCGGCTTTTTGTGGAGTGCTGGATGGCGGAGTGGTGATGGCTGGTGGAGCGAACTTTCCGATGGCTCCAGCGGCAGAGGGCGGGATGAAGGTTTTTTACGATGGTGTATACTACTTCAAGCACGGGAAGTGGAGCCTCGTTACAAAACTTCCGTATAGAGCAGCCTCTGGAGCAACAGCTCTGGGCGATGGTGTGCTCTATCTGGTTGGCGGGCTCAATGAGCAGGGGGCTATTCAAGAAATTCTGATGCTCAGCCGCAGCGATGATGCAGCCAAAGCCATTGAGGTGGAGTCGCTACTCGAACTGCCCTTCACCGTGGAGCAGTGCGGGGCGGCAGTGGTGGATGGTGTGCTATACATCGTGGGAGGGAATCACGATGGCGTGCCGTCGAATAGCATAGTGGCTGTGGATATTGAAACCTCCGAGGTGGAGCATGTGGCAACACTTCCCACCGAGATACTCCAGCCCGTGGTGGTGGCAGTGGAGGGGGTGCTCTATATATGGGGCGGATACAGCCTCCCGAGCGAGAGCCACCAAGCCAAAGCTATTGACTACGGCTTTAGCTATGACGTGGCAACCAAGAGCATTGCAAAGCTGCCAGGCGCACCGAGCGGTACGCTCACGGGGAGTAGCGCAGTGGTGTATGACCAGATGGTGTATGTGGTGGGGGGAGTGAATAATTTTATTTTCGAGGATGCGCTCAATCGCAGATACAAGCTGGCTCACGGTATTGGCGATACAACACGCCTCAAGCGCGAAGAGGCGCAGTATATGAACTTTGAGCCCATAGATTTCGCCTTTACTCGCTATCTGCAAATCTTCGATCCCGCAAACAGGCGTTGGAGAGTGGGGCAGAGCTCCGATTCGTTTGCTCTGGCAGGTGCGGGCGTGGCGGAGCTAGAGGGCGAGCTGTATGTCATAAACGGAGAGGTGATGCCAGGAGTCAGAACTCCCCGTGTCTTTAGGCTGAAAATCAATTAAAATCGCATTTAATAACAGACGATAAAATACAAAGATTATGATTAGCAAAAAATTTAGCGATACGAAGTTCTACCCATGGTTGGTTGTGGGTATGTTGTGGGTGGTGGCAATGCTGAACTACATGGACAGGCAGATGCTCTCCACGATGAAGACCGCAATGGAGGTGGATATCTCCGAGCTGCAGTCGGCAGAGAATTTCGGCATACTTATGGCTGTTTTTCTGTGGATTTATGGGCTGATGAGCCCAGTGGCGGGAATCATTGCCGATAGAATTAACCGCAAATGGCTCATAGTCGGTAGCCTCTTTGTGTGGAGCGCCGTGACCTACATGATGGGAAGTACGGAGAGCTATACGGGATTATACATTCTGCGTGCGATAATGGGAGTGAGCGAGGCGCTCTACATCCCTGCTGGGTTGTCGCTCATTGCCGACTACCACGAGGGTAAATCCCGTTCGCTGGCGATTGGTATCCACATGACGGGACTCTACTTCGGGCAAGCCGTTGGGGGCTTCGGGGCAACCATTGCCGATGCCCATTCGTGGCACTTGGCCTTCCATTGGTTTGGTATAGTGGGGATGGTATATTCGTTTGTACTGATTCTCTTGCTCAGGGAGAAAAGAGTGGTGCAGAGCGTGATCAAAGAGGCTGCCGATACAGTAAAGCGAATACCACTTGTCAAGGGCTTGGCAATGTTGATGTCCAATGTTGCTTTTTGGGTGATACTCTTCTACTTTGCTGCGCCGAGCCTGCCAGGATGGGCGACAAAGAACTGGTTGCCGACACTCTTTAGTGAGAGTCTTGGCATCCCAATGAGCGAGGCTGGCCCGCTCTCCACCATCACAATTGCAATTTCGTCGTTCATTGGTGTTGTGGTTGGCGGTGTGCTCTCCGATAGATGGGTTAAGCGCAATGTCCGAGGCAGGGTTTACACAAGCGCCATAGGGCTCTTTTTGACCATCCCCGCACTTGTGATGTTGGGCTATGGCAGCTCTATTGTCTCGATTGTGGGAGCTGGCGTATGTTTCGGCGTGGGCTACGGCATGTTCGATGCCAATAATATGCCTATTCTATGCCAATTTGTGCCCAAGAGGTTGCGTGCAACGGGGTATGGCATTATGAATATGGTCGGAGTTTTTGCAGGGGCAATGGTGACAAGCCTTATGGGGTCGTGGTCGCAGAGCGGTGATTTGCAGAGCAGCTTTGCGTTGCTGGCCATTGTCGTGGCAGTAGCCCTGGTGTTACAACTGCTAATACTCAGACCAAAGACCGACAATATGGAGTAGAGCCATGCTCTCTCCCCCTCGCCGTACACACACACTAAAATAGATATTACACCTATTTTAATATATATATAACCAATTAACAAAACAAAACCAAGATGATACTAACAAACGTACAGAATTTTGAGCGATATGTATCGCTCCATCCACTTTATGCCAAAGTGCTCGAAGTGCTAAAAAACGTTGACTTCTACGCCGCCGAACTCGGACGCACAGAGGTTGATGGCCAGAGACTTTTTTATACGAAAATCTGCGTGCCAGCAGTCGAGCTCGGCAAACAACCGCTCGAAGTGCACGAAGAGTATATAGATATCCACTACCTGCTCAAAGGCAGTGAGACTATCGGCTACAAATCCACCCAAAGCCTCGAGAGTTACACCCAAGAGTATGACCCTAAGAGCGATTGTGCCATCAGCCCCGAGCGTGGTACAGCTTATGTGAGCCTCGCACCCGGGGATTTGTGCATACTCTATCCCGAAGATGCCCACGCGCCGCTTATTGGCGAGGGCGAAATCGAGAAAGTTGTCTTCAAAATTGAGGTGCAGCAGTAACCTTTATTAATATAGTACCCACTCTGCGTCATGGCGGGGGAGAGTTTCGACACTAAGAGCGGAACTCTCCCCCGCCTCTTTTTTGCTCGAAATGATGGTGTTACAATAGGCTAAAATTTCTTAACAAAATTGAAACCGAGGCTTAACATTCCTGTAACAATCCAATAGTACTTTTGTGCCGGGTGAAAATCACAACTGTCAACAAAACCCGAAAAAGAAATAATACGACAAATTTAAAAAAAATAAAATTTATAACAAAAAGATGAAAACAAAATTTTTTGCAATCTCACTACTCGTAATTAGCTTCACTTTCTCTTATGCACAGGGGCCAAACACCTCAGATGTGTCTTCTACAACCGAAGCCTCGAAAATCGAAAGCGTTGAGTGGTCATTCAACACCTTTATCACGGAGTCTGACTTGAAGGTAGAGCGTTATGCACGAAATAAATTTTCACCAAAAGTAGGAGCTCTTAAAGAAATGTTCATTGCCGGTGCAATTAGCCAAGACGAAATGGGTAGCGGTGATGCAAGCTCGGTGATGAGCATCAAAAACCCGCTTATCTACAACTCAATCCTCTCAATCGAGCGCCACTACAACAAAATGCAGCGTAAGAAAAACATCTGTGAGGAGGATGTGAAAGATTTTGAATACATCTTGCAAGTTGGCGTTTGCTCGCTCACCTCGCCAAAGAGCGATGAATTTTCGGTTGCACTCAAGAACCTGCGTGGAGACGTTGAGGCTCAAATCGCACTGTTCAAGTCTGTTAAACTCGTTGACCCATACAAATAATCAAAGCCTTAGAAAATAAAACAAAACAACTATAACTAAATTCATGAAAAAACTTTTACCTATCGTTTTTGTACTTTTGAGCCTATGCAGCGCTGTGAGCGTTATGGCACAAAACAAATCTCAGCTCCGCGGGCGTGTGCTCGACACTGAAGGACAGCCACTCATTGGCGCGATTATCCAAGTGGTCGGCGGCGAAACCAATGCAGTCACAACGACTGACATTGATGGAGAGTATATCCTTGCTCGTCTGAGTGCGGGCGAACAAACTTTTGAGTTCTCTTACACAGGCTACGAATCAAAGACAGTGGAATTTGATGTGGCTGCTAACCAAACAAATACACTCGATATTACACTTGAATACGAAGCTGTGGACATTGATAAAATTGAGATTCAAGCCTCAGCTCGCCAGAACTACCAGCGTGCAATCAACTACCAGAAAAACAGCGGTAACTTGCGTAACGTGGTATCGGCAGACCAAGTGGGTCGTTTCCCAGATGCTAACATCGGCGATGCGCTAAAACGTATCTCGGGTATCAACGTACAGTACGACCAGGGCGAGGCTCGTTTCGGTCAAATTCGCGGTACATCACCTGAGTTCAGTGCTGTCACTATCAACGGTAACCGCGCCCCTTCGGCAGAGAGCAACGCTCGTAGCGCGCAGCTCGACCTTATCCCTGCGGATATGGTGCAGACAGTGGTAGTGAACAAAGTAGTGACCGCAGATATGGATGGTGATGCAATTGGTGGTAGCGTGGACTTGGTGACCAAGAGCCACCCCACAAAACAAATCATCAATGGTGTGCTTGGTACTGGCTACAACGTGGTTTCTAAGAAATTGCAGTTCAATGGTGCTGTGACCTACGGTGACAAGATTGGTGATAACTTCGGTTTCATCGCAGCCATCTCATACCAAAACAACCCTATCGGCTCTGACAACACGGAGTTTGAGTGGGCGCAAAATGCTTCGGGTGCTGGCATGCACGTGACTGACTATCAGATTAGAAAATACTTGGTGCATCGTGAACGCCAGAGCTACTCTCTTTATGCAGGTTACAAAATTGATGCAAGTCACAAAATCGACTTCAAAGGTATCCTCAATATCCGCAACGACTGGGAAAACCGTTTCCGCTACCGCCTAAAAGACGTAGATGAGAGCGGCCTTGCAAGCAGTGTTATCTACCAAACTAAAGGTGGTGCAGCAGATGTGAATGATGCTCGTCTCGAAAAACAAATGCTCATGGACTACTCCCTCAATGGTGAGCACCTCTTCGGCAACGTGCTCTTGGATTGGAATGTTTCTTACTCCAGAGCAACTGAAGATCGTCCAGACGAAAGATACATCGCCTATAAATCTAAAGACATCCTCTTCAACGCAAACTACAGCGATATGCAACAGCCTATCTTTACACCTGTGACTGCGTCTCAGAACGACATCACTAATGGTTCTTACTCGCTTGACGAGTTGACCCAATCAAACCAAAACGTGGTGGAGAATGACCTCAAAGCACGCCTTAACCTCACTATTCCTATTCTGTTGGGTTACCAACCAGGTAGCATCAAAATGGGTGTTAAGTACGTGAACAAAGACAAACTGAAGGATGTGGTTTTCTATGACTACTCGCCGCTTTCTTCAGACTTTGATGCTCAGACTCTATCGGCTGCTAACCTCTTCCGCCCAATTGACGGAAACTACTTGGCTGGCAACTACAGTGTGGGGAACTTTATCACTGAAACTTACCTCGGAGGCCTTGATTTGACTAACACTGGCAAATTCTCGGCAGAAGAAAACTTGGAAGAAGCCGCTGGTGACTTCAGCGCAAACGAAAGCGTGCTTTCTGGGTACATTCGCTTTGACCAAAAGATTACCGACAACCTCTCAGTCATCGCTGGTATCCGTGCCGAGCAAACAATGCTATCGAACCAAGGTTACCAACTAAAAGAGGAGAACAAAGTTATCACCCTTACGCCAACAGGCCGTCAAACAAGCGATTACCTAAGCCTACTGCCTTCGCTACTACTTCGCTACGACTTCTCGCAAAATTCAGTATTGCGTGCATCTTACACTCGCACTCTTGCTCGCCCTAACTACTATGACTTGGTACCTTACGAAAGCATCAACGTTTCGGACAACGAGCTCTCGCTTGGTAACAGCCAGCTGAGCCCAACTTACTCGGACAACATCGACCTCAGCTTCGAACACTACTTCCCTAACTTTGGTCAAATCTCTGTGGGCGGTTACTACAAAAACGTGACTAACTTCATCGCCGAGCAATTGTGGAGAGACAGAAGCTACGAAGGAACCATCTACGACAAAGTAACTCAGCCAATCAATGGTGGCGATGCTACAATCATTGGTGCAGAGTTCAGCCTCCAAAAAGACTTCGGTTTCATTAGCCCAGCGCTACGCCACTTCGGTCTTTACCTCAACTACACATACACTCACTCACGCATCAACAACTTCCAACTCGACCGCGAAAACCCTGATGGAACTCCACTAACTGGCGAACACCTTTCGCTGCCAGGCTCTCCAGCTCACATCGGCAACGCCTCTATCTACTACGAAGAGGGTGGACTCGACATCAGAGTATCGTACAACATGGCAAGCAGCTTTATCGAGGAGTTTGGCTCGACCCCACTCGAGGATGTGTACTACGACAAAGTGAACTACGTTGATGTTAATGCAAGCTACACCTTTGGTAAAAACTATACGCTATTTGTGGACGCGACTAACCTGCTGAACCAGCCACTGCGTTACTACCAAGGCTCGAGCCAGTACACATTCCAATCGGAGTACTACGGCCCAAGATTCAACATCGGTCTAAGAATCGCTCTGTAAATAATCGATGAGAATTTAATCCATACACATAAGTGAGGGGTAGTGTGATAGCTCCCCTCATTTCAAATTTTACAAAATTCAAACAAATAACAAACAAATAACAAACAATGAAAAGAATTATTTTTTTACTACTTATCGCTTTTGGCTGTAATGCTGCATTTGCTCAAATCTCGAGACTCAAGGACGAGACTGAGGACAGATTCAACTTCTATATCATCAACGACTCAGGCCGTAATGGCTACTACGAGCAAAAACCCATCGCAGAGAAAATGGGCGAAGTTGCCGAAGAGGTTGATATCGAATTTATCGTATCGGCTGGCGACCTGCACCACTTTGATGGCATAGCAAGTGTGAACGACCCACTTTGGATGACAAACTTCGAGTTGATATACTCTCACCCAGAGCTGATGATTCAGTGGTATGGCATTCTGGGCAACCACGAATGGCAGGGTAACACCGAGGCTTTCTTTGACTACGGGCAAGTGAGCCGCCGATGGGGTGCTACCGAGCACTACTATACCCAGCTATGGGAAACCGAAGATGGCGGGACAGTACGTATTGTGTACATCGACACAGCACCACTTATCAACAAATATCGCTACGAAGAAGAAAAATACTCAAACGTGAAGGCGCAAGATATGGACAAGCAATTGAAGTGGATTGATTCGGTGCTCAAAGACAACAAAGCTGACTGGACAGTGGTTGTGGG
>CAYJIF010000004.1:0-22792 GCA_964370175.1 uncultured Rikenellaceae bacterium | reverse complement strand
AGTGGATTGATTCGGTGCTCAAAGACAACAAAGCTGACTGGACAGTGGTTGTGGGACACCACCCAATCTATGCCGACACTAAAAAGAATCCAACGGAGCGTACTGACCTACAAGCACGTCTTGACCCAATTCTACGTAAGCATAATGTGGATTTCTACATCTGTGGACACATCCACAACTTCCAGCACATCAAAAAAGAGGGAACGGATATTGAATACATCGTCAATGGTTCAGCATCTTTGGCACGTGATGTGAAACCCATCGATGGCACTCAATTTTGCAGCAATCAAGCTGGATTCTCAATCTTCTCGGCAGACAAAAATGATGCTAAGATGATTTTTATTGACCAAAGCGGCAACGTGCTAAACACCGTTAGAAAGGCAAAATAGTTAGTATTTTTAGTAGCAATGAGGTTAGAGCTCTGGGGATTGTGGAATATCCTATGTGCTCTAACTTCATTGCTTTTTAAAGTAAGAGAGATGAAAAATGGTATTTTATACACAGCCATTATAATTACAATGGCTGGCTGCAATACTCCTAAGAATAGTGGTGGCGCAAAGGAGGCTTATGATTACTCACAAGCGCAAATCCCCTACGAAGAATTTACCCCCGCGGGGCACACCCAAGCTATCTTGCTGGGAGGTTTTGGTTCGGACATGTGCTATGACTCCAAGAGCGAGATTTTTTATATGCTCACAGATCGAGGACCGAACACCGATGGCCCCACACCCGAGAGCAAAGTCTTTCCGATGAAGGACTATAGCCCAACGGTGGGAAAGTTCAAGATGGTGGATGGTGAACTACAGCTTATCGAAAAAATTGTGCTCAGAGACGCTACGGGTATTCCCTACACCCCTTTCCCCAATTCGGTGGGTAATGGCGTAGAGGGTGAGGTTGCCTATGACCTCGACGGGAACATCATTACCTCCGCTCAGCGAGGGCTTGACACCGAGGGTTTGGCACTATGTAGCGATGGCACCTTTTGGGTGAGCGATGAGTATGGTCCCTTTGTGATGCACTTCGATGCCACGGGAGGGTTAATCGAGGAGTTCTACCCCTCGAAGGGTTTGCCTGCATATTTTGGACAGCTCCGCCCCAACTCGGGAATGGAGGGGCTCACCATCTCTGCTGATAACCAGAAGCTCTATGGCGTTATGCAAAAGCCGCTCTACTTGCCCGATAGCCGTACCAAAAACGAATCGGTGAATAATCGCCTCATAGAGATTGACTTGAACAGCGGTCAAACACGTGAATTTATCTACCAGATGGAGACCCCAAAGAATGTTGTCAGCGGCCTGGAGTGGGTGAGCGATGGTAAGTTGCTCGTGCTGGAGCGCGATACCGACCTTCCGAACGGCGGCAGCGGGTTCAAGAGAGTCTACGAGGTGGATTTGGCAAAGGCGAGCGATATCTCGGGCAATACCGCCGTGGAGATGCTCGATGATGATGAGTTGCAGAAAGAAAATATCCTTTGCGTCACCAAGTCGCTCTTTTTGGATGTAATGGAGGCTGTGCCCACCTATCCACACGACAAGGCTGAGGGCATTGCTCTGCTAAATGGAGGCAGAACTCTCGCCGTGGTCAATGATGATGATTTCGGAGTGAATGACACCCCCGATGGTAAGTACAAAATAAAAGAAGATGCCTCTGGCAATCAAGACAAAGGCACCATCTATTTTATAGAATTAAAGTAGGTTCTTGAGATTTTTAGAATTTTTCTGCAACTTTAGAAATCTCAAAAAAAGACTATCTAAAAAGTTAGTATGCGGTAGTCGCCATCCTTGACATAGTTGGTCATAGCGGCTGCCATATACTTAACATCCACGCCCATATCAATCAGCTCCTGTGATACGCCAAAGGTGTCGGTGCAGTCCTTACATGCCTCTACCACTACGCCATATTCTTTCATTTTGAGAATCATCGCCTTGATTTTTTCGTTCTTTGTGGCGAGTTTAGCCGATGGGCCCCAGATGACAAATACAACCTCTTCGAAAACTTCCCTGCGGGCAGAGTTCAGAGGGTAGAGTAGGGCGATGCGTTCGGCAACCTCCACGTCGGCGCTGCTCCACACCACAACAAGTTTGGTGTGATCGCCATCTTTAGCGGTTTTGTTTTCATCCTGAGCGTTGGCAAAGCCAAGGCTGCACACTGCGATTAGTAGAATTGCAAATAGTTTTTTCATAATGTTTGTTGGGTTTTGTTATTAGTTGGTTGTTTATTTTATGCTAAAAAATTAGCGGGTTATCTAAAATAGAGCTCTGCTCATCTTCTCCTTAATCTCATTGGTGCATAGGTTTCCAATACTCCCAATGTGTGTGTGGTTCAGCTCCCCGTTGAAGCTAAATTCACCGTTATTGACATCCACGCCCACCTTTTTGTAAGCATCCCTGAATGGCATTTTCTCCTCAACCACAAGGCGATTAACCTCTTCCACGGTGAATAGGTAGCTGTACTTTGGATCGTCGAGGATGTTGGGGTTTACTCTGATGTTTTCGAGCATAAGTTTCGTCATTTCGATTACATCAAACATGGATTCAAGTTGCGGAAATAGCACATCTTTTAAGAGTTGATAATCACGATGGTAGCCGCTCATTAGGTTGGTTGTCAGCAGGGCAATTTGTGCTGGGAGGTTCAGCATCTGGTTGCATTTGGCACGGATTATTTCCCACACATCGGGGTTCTTTTTGTGTGGCATGATGCTCGAACCAGTGGTGAGTTCGTCGGGGAACGAAATAAAGCCATAGTTGGCAGACATAAATAGACAAGCATCCGATGCCAGGCGATTCAGCGTGGCTGCAAAGTGCGTTAGTGCCGAAGCAATAGCTCTTTCGCTATTTCCTCGGCTCATTTGAGCAGCTATTGCGTTGTGGTTTAGGGTTTTAAATCCCAGAAGTTCGGTTGTTAGCTCACGGTTCAGCGGGAAGGAGCTGCCATAGCCAGCAGCCGAGCCCAGAGGGTTTTGATTCACAATCTCGTATGCTCCACGCAACATACACATATCATCTGCGAGGGTTTCGGCAAATGCTCCGAACCACAATCCAAACGAGCTTGGCATAGCCACCTGAGAGTGTGTGTAGCCGGGCATAAGTACGGCTTTGTGCTCTTCGCTGAGGCTTTGTAGTAGGTCGAAGAGTGACACTACTTCATCCCTTAATCTTTGCACCTCCCCACGCAGGAAGAGTTTAATATCAACTGCCACTTGGTCGTTGCGAGAGCGCCCCGAGTGTATCTTCTTACCCACATCGCCAAGTCGCTCGGTTAGCATGAATTCAATTTGAGAGTGTATATCCTCCACGTCATCACCAAGAGAGAAATTTCCTTCATTAATTTCTCTGAGAATCTGTTCGAGCGCAGCTTTGAGCGTGTGGAACTCCTCCACTTCGAGTAGTCCGATGGTGCTGAGCATCTCGATGTGAGCCATTGAACCCTGTACATCGACTCGCGCCAAACGCATATCCAATTCTCGATCGTTACCCACGGTAAATTTCTCGACTTTTGCGGTGGCTCCCCCCCCTTTGCTCCATAGTGTGCTCATAATTCTCTTGCTGTTTTATGGGATAAAGTTAGTAAATGTTTTTGATAAAACCAATGTATTTCTCGATTCCCTCTTCGATTTCCTCGATTTTGACGTATTCATCGGGGCGGTGGCTGCGTGCCGAATCGCCTACGCCCATCTTTACGGCGGGTATCTCTGAGAGCCGTATCCAGTCTGAGGTTGTGGGCGAAATATAGGTCGGTATGGCGCATCTCTTTACAGCCTCCATTAGCTTTGAATTGGGAGGAGTTACCGAGGCTCTGTTCTTGAGGTTGCGAGCACGGAGCTCACTCTTTACGTTTTGTTGCAGGAGTTCTAAAATTTCGAGATTCGAGTACTGCTCCGTGGGGCGTACATCCACCACAAATGTGGCGCTGTCGGGTATGACATTGTGTTGTGTGCCGCAGTTGAGCTGCGTTACGGTTATTTTCACCTCGCCCATCAATGGCGATACTTTGGGCAGGCTCACCGAGCGCAGGTATGCAATATCATCGAGCGCTTTGTAGAGTGCATTTTCGCCTTCGTTTCTGGCGGCGTGACCGCTAACCCCGTGGGCTGTACCATCAATAACCAACAAACCTCGCTCTGCAATGGCGGCCTTCATCTCCGTGGGTTCACCAACTATTGCCATATCTATTGTAGTGCCTTTATTCCTGAGGTGAGCGAGCACCAGCTCCATACCCTCTGGTCCCGAGCACTCCTCTTGAGCAGTGAGCGCAAGCAGTAGATTAACCCTCGACCCTCCACTCTTTACAAAGTGGAAAAACGCTTCGGTCATCGCCACCACAGATCCCCCGTCATCGTTTGAACCAAGCCCAATAATGCGACCATCCACAACCGTAGGGGTGTGGGGTGGGGTAGTGTAGCCCGAGCTTGGAGGCACAGTGTCTATATGGGCACAGAGCATCAAGGTTTCGTTCGCTCCCTCCACATCACAGCGTAGCAGTATGTTATTTGCCACTCGCTCCATTTTAATCTCGGCATCACATCTTTCGATGCGCTCGCCCAGTAGCGTGTGCAAAAAGTCAGCAACTGCCTCCTCTTCCATCGTGTGCGAGGGGATAGCAATCATGCTCTTTAGCATCTCCACAGCCGAGGCGGTCTGTTCTTGGATGATCATATCTTTACTGGCTCTTTATTATAGTTCCTGCCTCGCAGCACAAATTGCGAGCGTGCTTTATCACAACCCTTTCAACACCTGCCTCAACCGCTCCAAGAGCGTTTTGCAGTTTGGGAATCATGCCGTCTTTCACCACCCCATCGTTGAGAAGAGTGTCAAAAACCTCGGGGGTGATCAGCCCAACAATGCTATCGCTGTCGTTCACATCACGCATCACGCCCTCCATCTCGAAGCAGTAAATCAAACTCACTTCATACTCACGGCTGAGTGCCACAGCGAGTGAGCTGGCCATAGTATCGGCATTGGTGTTGAGCATCGAGCCGCAACCATCGTGGGTGAGTGCACAAAAAACAGGGGTTATTCCTGCTTCGAGCAGCGCGCACAGTGCTGTTGTGTCAATCCTGCTGGGCTCTACATCCCCCACAAAACCCCAATCAACGCTCTGCGACACTCGCCGAGTTGCCACCACGGTGTTGCCATCTGCGCCCGATAGCCCAATGGCATTGCAACCCAGAGGTTGGAGTTTTGCAACAATGTTTTTGTTGATGAGCCCGCCATAGACCATAGTCACCACATCCAGAGTATCCTTGTCGGTGATGCGTCTACCCTGCTGCATTTTGGTCTCTACGCCAAGTTTAGATGAAATTTCGGTGGCAATTTTCCCTCCACCGTGAATCAATACTTTTAGCCCGTCCAACTTGCTGAATTTTTCCAGAAAATCGCTAAGTGCTGCGGGGTTGTCTATCACATTGCCGCCAATCTTTACTACGCTCAATTTTTTCATTATAGTCCTTTGAGGATTTTTTTGATTACCACCTGTGCCGACACCACACGGTTGGCGGCTTGCTGCACCACAATAGAGTTCTCACTCTCTATCACCTCGTCACTCACAATCATTCCACGCCTCACTGGCAGGCAGTGCATAAATTTGCCATTGGCGGTGAGCGCCATTTTCTCTTCACTAATAGTCCACTCTCTGTTTGTGCAGAGTATCTTTCCGTAATTGTCATCGCTGTATGCGCTCCAATTCTTGGCATAGATGAAATCTGCACCCTCAAATGCCTTGTTCTGGTCATACTCTATGGTTGCGCCTGCGGTGAATTTCTCGTCCAGCTCATACCCCTCGGGGTGAGTCACCACCACCTCATAGCCTCCAGCTACCATCCACTCCACAAATGAATTTGGCACGGCCTGCGGCAGTGCTCTTGGGTGGGGAGCCCAACTGAGCACCACTTTTGGACGCTCTTTGGTTTTGTGCTCTTCGATGGTAATCATATCCGCAAAACTCTGCAATGGGTGTCCCGTTGCAGCCTCCATACTAACCACTGGCTTGCCGCTGAATTCCACAAACTGATTAATAACCTTCTCGGCATAGTCATACTCCTTATCCTTGAGCTCGGCAAAGCTACGCACTCCGATAATGTCGCAGTAGCTCCCCATCACGGGAATTGCCTCGCGGATATGTTCGGGTTTATCGCCATCCATTATCACCCCTCTTTCGGTTTCCAGCTTCCACGCCCCTTGGTTGATGTCCAACACAATGACGTTCATCCCCAGGTTCATTGCCGCCTTTTGGGTTGAGAGTCTGGTTCTGAGGCTCGAATTAAAGAAGATTAGGAGCATCGTTTTGTTGCGCCCCAACTCCGTGTCGGCATAGGGATTCGCCTTTACGTATTTTGCCTCGGTCAGTGCATCATTGAGGTTTTCAATATCGTGTATGCTTAGAAAGTTTTTCATAGTGGTTATTTGGTTTAAATCTGTTGTGTTAATGTTGTGAAGGAGTCGATGAAATGGTCAATCTCAGCTTTTGTTACACCCAGCGGTGGGAGCAGGCGGATGGTGTTTGCTCCAGCAGCACCCGTAAATATCTTCTTCTCGAAGAGCAGGGCGTTGCGTACCGACTCGAAGCCCTCCTCCATCTCAATGCCAATCATAAGTCCAGTGCCACGCAGCTCCTTGATGCCACGTGCTCCGCTAAGGCGACTAAATATATATTCGCCCATCTGAGCGGCATTTTGAGTGAGATTTTCTTTGTCGATTATATCGAGCACGGCAATAGCCGCAGCACACCCCAAGTGGTTGCCCCCGAAGGTTGTGCCGAGCATTCCGTGTCGTGCCTCAATCTCGGGCGAGAGGATTACGCCCCCAATCGGGAAGCCATTACCCATGCCCTTTGCCATAGTGACCATATCGCCACATACGCCGCAGTGCTGGTGGGCAAAGAATTTGCCGCTACGTCCATAGCCGCTCTGCACCTCGTCGAAAATGAGCATTGTGCCGCTCTCTTTGCAAAGTTCTGCCACTTCTTTGACGTACTCCTGAGTCACCGAAAAAATCCCAGCTACGCCTTGTATAGGTTCGATGATAAATGCAGCGTACTCACCCTTTGCGAGTTCGGTGCGTGCCGCCTCGATGTCGTTGATGGGCACAAATGTCACATTGCCGTTGGTGTTGAAAGGGGCTTGTATGCTCTTTATGTCGGTAGCCTCCACTGCGCCACTTGTGCGTCCGTGAAAGCCCTTTTGTAGCGCCAGCATTCGCTTTCTGCCCGTGGCAAAGGATGCTACTTTTAGTGCATTTTCGTTAGCTTCGGCACCCGAATTACAGAGAAAAAGATTGTAGGTGTCATACCCTGAGAGTTTGCCAAGGCGTTCTGCCAGCTCGTTCTGTAGTGGGTTTTGAACCGAATTGGAGTAGAATCCAAGGCGGCTGAGCTGTTCGCTCACTCTTGCCACGTAGTCGGGGTGGGAGTGCCCAACGCTAATTACTGCGTGGCCGCCATAGAGGTCGAGGTACTCCACGCCATCTTTGTCCCATATCTTGCACCCTTGAGCCCTTGTAGGCTCAATATCCCACAGAGGGTAAACGTCAAATAGTTTCATTTTTATTATTGTTGTAAAAAGTAATCAAAAAGGCGGGGCTGTTCTAAAATGCATTGGCTTTTAGTCTGAGGCCTGCTGTGTGCTCGAACCCAAACATCAAGTTCATGTTCTCGACGGCCTGACCGCTCGCCCCTTTGAGTAGGTTGTCAATTGCGCTGGCAATGTGTATGTAGCCGTTGTGCAGCTCCACGTGTAGTAGAGCTTTGTTGGTATTCACCACTTCCTTTAGACTGATATCGCCCGCAGAAATGCGCACAAATGGCGAGTCCTTGTAGTAATTTTGGAATAGTGCTTGAGCCTGCTCAGCCGTTCCATCCCACTTGGTGTAGATGCTCGCAAAGATACCACGAGCAAAATCGCCCCTATGGGGTACGAAGTTGATTTGTGGCGAGTCGCCTCCCTGCAAGTCGCCCAGCGTGCGGCTAATCTCGCCCAAGTGCTGGTGCGTAAAGTTCTTGTAGATGGAGATGTTGTCGGTGCGGTAGCTGAAGTGAGTGGTTTCGCTCGGGCGCTTGCCAGCTCCCGTGGAGCCAGTAATAGCGCTTACGTGCACTTCGTCTGTGAGCAACCCCTCGGTAGCCAATGGTACAAGCGCCAGCTGAATGGCTGTGGCAAAGCACCCAGGGTTAGCAAGAAATTGTGCTTTTTTGATTTGCTCATTGTATGTATCCGATAGCCCATACACGAACTCGCAGCCATTGTACTCAGCGTCCAAACGGAAATCGTTGCCAAGATCGATGACTTTACAATGGTTTGGTAGCTCATTTTTGTCCATAAACTCGCGCGAGAGCCCGTGCCCAAGGCACAGAAATACCACATCGGGAGTGCCCACCTGGTCGGTGAAGACAAGTTCCGTATCGCCAAGCAAATCACGGTGAACCTCATCGGCTCGCTGTCCCACGCTTGTGGTGCTAAGCAAGGTAATCTCGCCAACGTGTGGGTGGTTCAGAAGTATGCGCAGTAGTTCGCCAGCAGTGTAGCCCGTAGCACCAGCCACGGCAATAGTTAGTTTATTTGTCATCACCGTCAGTTGGGTTTTGTGAGTAATATATCTTCAGTGGGTTTGCCAATACTTTGGTAAATCCAACCACATCTCTGCCGGTCATAGATTTGTTCATCTCGCCATAGTCGCCAAAAGTTGAGTTCATCATATCGTGGGGACTGGTGCAACCCAGCACAAAGAAGTTGTAGGGGCGCAGCAATATCTCCACCTCGCCAGTAACGCTCTTCTGCGAATTGTCCAAGAATTGCTCAATATCTCGCATCGTTGGGTCGAGGTACTGAGCCTCGTGCATCATCTGTCCGTAGTAGTTGGCGAGCTGCTCTTTCCAATATTGCTGCCCTTTGACAAGTGTGTGTTTTTCGAGCGTGTGGTGAGCTTTGATGATAATGAGTGGAGCCGCCGCCTCGAAACCAACCCTGCCCTTTAGTCCGATGATAGTGTCGCCTACGTGCATATCACGTCCGATGCCATAGGGTGCGGCAATTTCCCAAACTCTGTGGATTACCTCCAGCGCTGGGAGTTTCTCGCCGTTGAGGCTCGTAGGCTCGCCCTTCTCGAAACCAATCTTAATAATCTCCTCGCCACTCTTGGTGACTTGCACTGGGTATGCCTCCTCGGGTAGGTAGCCACTCGAATCGAGAGTCTCTACACCGCCGATGCTCGTGCCCCAAATGCCCTGGTTGATGGAATATTTGCTCTTCTCCCAGCTGAAGTCATAGCCCTTTTCTCTAAGATAGTCAATCTCCTGCTGGCGAGTGAGTTGAAGCTCTCTGATGGGTGCGATGATTTCGATTTCGGGTGCCAAGATTTCAAATACGATGTCAAATCGCACCTGGTCGTTGCCCGCACCAGTGGAACCGTGAGCAACATAGCTTGCGCCCACTTCTTTGACGTGGTTCAGCACCTCGATGGCCTGAAAAACACGTTCCGAACTCACCGAAAGCGGATAGGTCGAATTCTTTAGCACGTTACCAAAGATAAGGTACTTGATGCCCTTTTGGTAGTAGGTTTGAGTGGCATCCACGTTTTTGTGCGATGCGGCACCCATGGCGAGTGCTCGCTCTTGGATTCGCTGTGCCTCCTCGGGCGAAAATCCTCCCGTATTGACCATCACGGTGTGAACCTCCAGCCCCTTTTCGTTTTTGAGGTATGGGATGCAAAACGAGGTGTCGAGCCCCCCGCTAAATGCTACTACTACTTTGTTATTCATGATTTCTTTGGTGTTTGTTTTATTAATATTATTATCTTTTTCTTCTCTGATTCTATTGCTAAGTACAGTGCGGAGCTATGGGGTTTTTCTGAATATGTTTTTGATAGGGCGCACAATCTTTCGCCTCATCACCACTTTTGCTCGTCGCTTGTAGTACCCCTGCACCTTTTTGGGTTTGGGAGTCGGGCTCTTTTTGGTTTTCATTTTTTTTGTTTCTGGTTTTTTCTCTTCTCTTGCGGGGTCGAAGAGCAGCGCAGTGCATAGGCACATTTTGTAGTCGTTGCGCACCAGAATGTCGAAATTCTTGCAACCCATACAGCCAGCCCAAAATTCGGGGTCGTCGGTCAGTTCCGAGTATGGCACTGGGCGGTAACCAAGCGCCGAATTCATTTTCATTACGGCAAATCCCGTGGTGATGCTGAAAATTTTGGCATTGGGGTACAGCTCGCGCGAGAGCTCAAAGATGCGTAGTTTAATGGCGCGTGCCAGCCCCGTGTTGCGGAATTCGTGTGCGACAATCAGTCCAGAATTTGCCACAAATTCCGAGTGACTCCAGCTCTCAATGTACGAAAATCCAGCCAGTGTACCGTCTTCCCCCAGAGCAATGACCGCCTTACCCTCTTTGATTTTTTGGGCAAGATAGTCAGCACTACGTTTTGCGATTCCCGTGCCACGCTCCTGAGCTGAGCGATACATCAAATCAGCGGTAATCTGTGCATAGTTTATATGTGAGGCGTTTGCCACATATATCTCTACTTTCATAAGCTATGTAATAAAATATGTTCTATAGTGAATAATGAAAAAATAACAAGTGTGGGAGATAAACTCCCAAGGCAAAGCCTTACTGGTTTGCACGTCGTCGGACACGCAAAGAAATACGTCGGCATCGTCGACGTGATGTTGCTGATAATACAGATAGTATTGTTTTGTCCTTTTTCATTCTGGTGCAAAGGTATTGTTTTTTTTGAGAAATGCAAAATATGAGAACTGTTGTGTCACAAAAAGCAGCATTTTGAGTTCATAGCAGCAAAAAAACGTCGGATTTGGCTTATTTTTTTATATATTTGTATCATAAAAGTTCCGTTTTATGCCACGTTTTTAGAAATTAATAAACTATTTATATAATTCCGCACTATGAAGAAAGCATTACTATTTGCAGCAACATTTTTTTTAGCAGTGAGCTGTCAGAGTACAACAATGGAGCCTCTGGAGCAAGAACCTCAGGCAGATTCTCGCAAAGAGGCACAAGTTATCACCGCAGCAGCTCCTGGTGGCTCTGCTTCTAATACCAAGATCTGGCTTGAAGAGCAACATACCGATGGTTCGAGCGTTCCGGTGAATGTGGCTTGGATGCCAAGCGATATTATATCGATTTTCAATACCGACACCAAACAGTGGGTAGCCAATTTCATGGTCTCGCAGGTCGATTTGCATACTGGTGCTGCCAGCTTCGAGCATATCGAGGGAGAGCCTCTCGTAGATGGAGATAACTACACGGCTGTGTACCCTTGCGCGCAAGATATTAACGCAGATCTCGATGCCAGAAATTCTGAATCAATCCCACAACTAGCTGTGGTTGACCCATCTTCGTACGCAAGAGTCGAAGATGTGCTAAGAATGAAGTCCTTGTCATTTAATTTAGGTGACAAATTGAACTTTGAACACGAATCGGCAATTCTGACAATTATAGGCAGCAGCACAATTCTTCAAGGTAATTATTTCAGATTGATGAATGGTGAAGTAGAATATGTGTTTGCTAGCTCGGGAATTAAGGATGTGAAAATTATGCACGTTGCCATACTTCCAAGTTCAGTCTCCCCCACCTTTGATCTTTTCAGAGGGACAACTCTGATAGAAAGCAAAACTGTCAGTTCACCAATTTCTGCTGGTCGGCAGTATTACTGGCAAGTAGGGTCGGTGAATTACACCGTGTATGACCGCATTGACATGCGCGAGGAACTCATTAACCTCGATTTAGGAATGGCAGCAAATATCAAAATCGATTTATACCCAGAAGGAACCACTGTCAGCAACACCAACCTGACATGGTCATCCTCAGATGAAAACGTAGCTGTGGCTCGCGGAAGTAGAGTTACTGCTGTTTCGCCCGGCGAGGCAACTATCACGGTCTCTGCCTTTGGCGGAGCAAAAGCTCAGTGTAAGGTGGTAGTGGGCAATGTGCTACCTCCTGCCAAAATGACTCTTGCGACTATTGAAAAAAATGGTACCTATCCTGCGCATAGCGATTGGATCATTGTCGACGATAATTCAACACCACTAACTTACACTGACTTTAACGACCTATCAGACGCATTATCCGTAGTTGCCATGCATTCTAATGTGAATATAACATTTGAGAATCTCACAGTCATACCAAGCTATGCAATAGCTTATAATAATGATCTCTCATTTTCAATCGTAGCACCATATCTCCAGACGATAGAGAACTCAGCCCTTGAGAACTCTGGTCTAAGGCGTATTTATGCTGAGCGTGCCACTGAGGTGTCGAATATGGCCATGAGGAGCGCTACTTATCTACACACTGTAGATATGCCTTCGCTCACAATTGTTGGTAACTCTGCATTTGCTTCGTGTGATGAATTGAGAAATGTTAATATGCCAGCACTTGAGGTGATTGCCGACGAAGCATTCGCATACACGGATAGATTGTCGACAATGAAGATTGGTACTGGACCTAAGAAAATGTCCATTCACCCAAATGCATTCGAGGGCGCGACACTTGATAATATAGTGCTCACAACGCATGCTTATAACCTAAATAGTACGGGCGATGCGCTGCTGCTGAGCGATGGCTCGGAACTCAGGGGCTTTAAACAAATTATTGCGATAATGTAACCCACGCTATAGAGTGCCCAACAATAACGATAAGGGGGGGCAATAACAAAGACAGAGAGCTGCGGGGCGAGAAAGTACACTATTCACTTGGAAGTGTTCTTTCTCGCCCCGCAGCTCTGCTTTTTTTGTGCACCACTGCACAGTTGAGCATGTCGCCGAAATGTGCTTGAAATAGAGTGCGTTAGAGGTGTGATTTTGGTTTGGTAGCGCTGCTTGGTATTGCTGAATTTAAAATAATTACTATCTTTGCCTCGCGCTTTAGGTGTGGTAGTGGATGCGGGCGCGAGATGCTTGTTGCGTGATTATGCAGGCCGAGAGAGAGAGAGGAGGGTGGTGAATGTGTAATTTGTTGATGGTGAGCGTCAGAGGATGAAAAAATAATGATTATAACAAACTTAAATAAAATATAACAGAATAAAAGAATGAAGAGAATGTTTTTATTGGCGGCGGTGCTATTTGTTGCCGTAGGTTGCCAGAAGTCAACAATGCAAAACGAAGTTGAAATTCCCGTAGAGCAAGAGACCGAACAAACTATTACAGCCTATGCTCCTGGCAAGGATGCAGCAACAACCAAGCTGATTTTCCAGGAAGATGCGAATGATATTGTGCACATTTCGTGGCAAGTTGGCGATGAGATTTCGTTATTCAACACAATCTCAACGCAGAATGTGGCAACGTACCGTGTGAATAAAGTCAATGACGACGGCTCGGCCTCGTTCACAAAGGTTAGCGGAGATATCCTTTTGCCCACTACCGACTACACGGCGGTCTATCCCTCAACGAGTAGCACAACGCTTGAACTTAGAGACGCGGAGTTGCGTGCTGATCAGACTCAAAGCGTAAATGATGATAAGACATTTGAGTGCAAAGCCTCTTGCAGAATGAAGAGTTCCTCGTTCCGCTTGGGCGAGACCATGAGCTTTGCTCACGAGAAGTCTATGATGACTGTGACCTTCAATGTGCGCAAGGATATTCGTCCTAAGGAGCTGAAAATAGTTGACGGTACTCAGGAGTATGTGGTGAAGTTGGGTCATGCAGATGAGGGCTTTGAGGCAAATAATATTACCTATATTGTGAATCTAATGATAGATCCCAACGGAGATGGTGCATCGACACGCTATGTGAAAGCATTTGTGGATGAAACGGAGATTAATATGAAATCAACAACTACGAAATTCGAGGTTGGCAAGCGCTATTTTTTTGACACTCGCTCGAGTTTTCTGACACTGGATGTTATAGACCCAGACTATCTGCCAGTGAGCAATGTATGGACTATTTTGGATGGTGGAATCCCAACAGAACAAGAGTTTGTGAACCTCGGCATTGCTCTTGACAATGCGTTTCACGAGGAAAACCGACGTATATCACTTATTTTTCCAAATATCGAGCAGTTTACAGATTATGCTATAGATGCAAACTATGCACTCGTCTATATTGAAGCAACAAAAGCAACTCAAATTGGAGTGTCAGCGATTTCACAAATGAGCAACTTGGTTACAGCGAAGTTCCCTAAGGTAACTGTTTTAGAACATTCGGCACTTGCTCTTTTGAGTTCGCTCGAGAACCTGCATATAGCCACAGAGAATGACTGTCCGATTCGTTCGATCCACAGCCAAGCTTTTTGGGCAACAGAGATTACCTATGGTGTGAAACTCATTACAAGGCGCAGTAACGCGACTGCTGTGAATGGCAATACATGGGTAGTTCCAAACGAAGCGATAGGAGATACGCATAGCTTCTTGTTTAAAGAAATACTTTCGCTCGATTAGATGTGCTTCTGCTCGTGTGAGCAGAGACAAAAAAGGGTGGCAAACGAGCAATGACGGAGCTCAACGAGGAGTGACGATGCGAGGTGGAGTGTGAAAAATAGACAGCTAAGTGTGTTTTCGTGCAATAAATCTGCTTAATTATATGTTTCTATTGAAGTACCGCAAACTTGTGTAGACTGTGTAAAAAAAAGGAGATAATGAGTTGTGCGAACCCACTCCCAGCCTACTGCATTGTTGTGGTGGGATGAAAATGAGAAAAATATAACAACAAATAAACAAAAAAATAATGAAAAGAATGAATTATGAAACTCTACAAATAGAGGTGCAAACAATGTTGATTGAGAATGGCTTTGCTTTGTCAAGTGGTGGTGGACTTGATCCACTTGTGCCAGAAGAAAACTGGTAGTAGTGTGGTGCAGTACGACAACACAACATTTGTCGATTAACCACAGGTATGTTAAATTTTAGAAGAGAGAGAGAGCAAAAAAAATGAAAAAAATATTGTTATTTGCGGCAGCATTACTTGTCGCTACCGGATGCCAGAAATCCAAGATTGAGAATGAAGTTACACCTTCTGTTGAAGAGAATGTCATTCAGAAACAAACGCTTGTGGCGTATGCTCCAGGTGCAGATGCTACAACTACAAAAATTGATGCCGAAGAGGATCCTACGAAGATCAATTTGGCATGGAGGTTAGAGGATGAAATTTCCATCTTCGATCAAACTTCGGGAGACTGGGTCTGTAACTCTGTTGTAACGTCTATAGATCCAACAACTGGCGCTGCCACATTCGAAAAATTAGATGGTGCTGATATGGTGGATCAAACGAACTATGTTGCAGTATATCCCACTGTGCAAACTACACAAAGTAGTCTGACAGATAGAGACGCCGAGAATTATTTCTTTGAGCATTCAAGTGATGGTTCAGATGATTTAACAGGGCTTGACGATCGCCTTAGAATGAAGAGTAAACCGTTTGTTAAAGGAGATAAAGTGGTATTTGAGCACGAAATGGCACTGATGCGCATCACCTGTGGATTGAATAGTCCCGTGTCTGGTTGTTGGGTATTCTTTATGGATGGTGACCCCTTATATAGCAGCCGTTTATCCTTTGATGCCGCTCGTAGAACTTTCATCGCAAATTTCTTTATTCTCCCCAGTTCAACCACTCATCGTGATGTGGCAGTGTCTGTGAGGGATAACGCTACGGGTGAAGAATATACAGAAACCAGAAGCACACAAACGGCGTTTGAGGCGGGTAAAATCTACACGTGGAATCCATTTGAAACGGCGGTTGAAAAGCCTTTTACAGTTAAGATTGAAGGTGATATTAGTGAAATTACTTTGCAGATGGGCCAGTCGGCCAAGCTAAATGCGGTTCTGTCTCCAGAAACGGCGACAAGTCAAACAGTCTTTTGGGAATCATACGACGAGAGCGTCGTTACCGTAACACAAGGTCTCATTACTGCAGTTGGAAAGGGTAGTACGCATATTACTGTAGAATCAAAAATTGGCGGTATAGCTGATATAGTTAACGTGACTGTAGAGTCATCGGAGCTCGATCCTACGAACTTGAAGTTAGAAGATATTTCTGTGCTGAACTTTCCTTCGGCAAACGAGTGGGTTATAACGAATCAGACAGCTGCTGAAGCAGACTATCAAGGACTCAAAGATGCACTGGCTGCGGTCGGACTCACCAGGAAAATTGACTTGATCTTTCCAAACTTAGAAGAAATTTCGCAAAATGCATTCTATGAAGCGAGGAAATCTATCTTCACAGTCTCAGCGCCATCTGCCACAATTGTTGGTGAAAAAGCATTCATGGGGTCATACATTAAATCATTCAAAGGCAATGCAGTCGAAACAATAGCTGAGTTCGCATTTTATACAACCCCCAAATTACAGGAAATATCAGTGCGAAATGTTTCATCAATTCAATGGGCGGCGATTGCAGAATGCGACAGACTCGAGAGTGTCACAATGGATGAACTTACAGTGGCTGATAAAGATGTATTTGCACATTGTTACTCAATACGTAGTGCGTCGTTTGCCAAATTAGAGACGGTTCCTTCTAATTTCATGACCAGCAATTATTCACTGGAATCTATTAACCTGCCCAAAGCAACAATTATTGGTGACCAGGCATTTAAAGATTGTCTCAACCTCACGTCAGTTGATATGCAACATGTATCACAGATAATGGATAATGCTTTTTTTAGTTGCAAAAATCTTGCCTCGATAACCATGCCAGCACTCAAAATAATTGGCGCCTCAGCATTCGCTCAGTGTAGTTCGCTCTCTGATGTTGAATTTAACTCCGTGACTACTGTTGGGGAAGCTGCCTTCTATTTCTCTTCAGTGACCTCAGTGTCGATGAATGAAGCTGAAACGCTTGGTAATGGTGTCTTCCAGGATTGTAGCTCACTCAGTTCGGTATCATTGAATAGTGCTATTGAAATTGGTGAAAATGCCTTTATGAAATGCACTTCACTGGTTTCAGTAGATTTACCTCAGCTTTCAAATAGTGTGGATAAGGGTCTGTATCTATTTCGGGACTGTAGTAACTTGCAGAACGTTAGCATGACTAACCTACCCGCACTTGCATATGGAATGTTCCTCGGTTGTGGAAATCTGGTCAGCGTGGATGTGCCAGCAGCGATAAAGTGGGATCAGAACGTTTTTGATAACGTTAACGATGTGGAGCACCCAAATATGACGGAATTGAAGATTGGAGTCAATGCGCAAGTGGTATCTGAACATAATATCTTCAGCAAGCTGCCTGTGTCAAAGATGACGATATACTCGAATGCACATAATCTAAATATGCAAGAGAAAATGTTTATTTTGCCTGATGAGGGTCAAACTAATATTGGGCCATTCTTCGCTGTAGAAACAGTACTGTAGTCTTAGATAATATCAAGACCAAATCAAAGAGAGAGAGAGAGCGGGGTGGGGTAATTGCGCATAGTCGCACTTGCTCCACCTCGCTCTTTCTCTGCGCCTTTGTTTTCTTATCTCCTCCTGCTTTCTACCTCCCCCCGTACACAATATATCACCGCACGTGCCTCAGGCAATAAAGTCCTTCAGGAAAATGCGAGTTGTGACCTTGGTTTTGCAAAATTGGAAATAATTCTTATCTTTACACGTTATTAATAAGGAAACCGTGATGGTGTCTACGGTTAATTTTTAGAAAAACATTAACTTTAATAAGAGATGAAAACAACGAAATTTCAGTACAAGGAGCTTCAAATATCAGTGATAGAGATGACTGTGGAACAGGGTTTCGCCATCTCGGGAAATGGATTCGATCCGTTCCTTCCTGGTGGCTATTTATAGCCTTCGAGAATCAAATTTGTGATGCTCGCAGATTAGAGTATCACATTAACAAGCAGGCAGATGCTACTGCGCTAAACTATATTACGAAAATACAATTAAAGAACTATAAAGATAGAAAATATGAAGATCAATAAAGATTACAAACTGCGCAGCATCGCAGGAGAGAACCTTGTTGTGAAAGTGACCGAGGCTCAGAGCGATATGACCAAAGTTATCGCCCTTAACGATAGTTCGGCGTGGCTCTGGGGGCAACTGGCAGACAGAGACTTTACAACAGAAGATGCAGTAAGCTTGCTTACTCAGCACTATGACGTAGATGCGAAGACTGCTGGAAATGACGTGACTCACTGGATCGAGACGCTTGCACAGCATAGCGTGATTTTGTAATGAAGGAAAATCTATTCTTCGATCTGCTCCGTTCGGCAGTATGGCAAAAAGAAATAGACCTAACACTCTTTGACAACGTAACAGAGCAGGACTGGACTGAAATTATCGGCCTCTCCATACGGCAAGGCGTGCACGCCTTGGTGTTCGAGAGTGTCCAAAAATTGCCGCAAGAACTCAGACCTCCACGTCACCTATGGCTGAAATGGGCTGTGAATGTTGACGTTATTGAAAAAAGATACGACAGATACCATTCAGCCCTCACGAGGTTAACACAATTTTTCGCACAAGCAGACATTAAATTCATGGTGCTAAAGGGTCTCCCCCTGGCACAACTCTTCCCCGTGCCACAGCACCGCGAGAGCGGAGACTTGGACATATTTATGTTCGGTGATGGGCATAAGGGCGATAAATACGCAGTGGAACAAGGCCTGAAAATTGACCACTCAAACTCCAAGCACTCATCATTCTATTTTGAGGGAATACCTGTGGAGAATCATGTGAATTTCCTCGATACTCATAAACACAAAGTGGGCAAGGTGTTGAATAGATATTTAGTAGAGATTCTTGAGGCGGAGGGAGTGCAACCGCTTGCGCTTGACCAGCTGACAAATACTTACTTCCCATCCCCAACCTTCGATGCAATTTTCCTCTCGCGCCATATGATGTGCCACCTAATGGATGGAGTTGCAGTCAGGCATCTGTGTGATTGGGCACTCTTCTTGAATCATAATTATGACAAGATTGACAAAGTGTTGGTGAAAAAAGCTTTCGTGGAAGCAGGCCAGTGGAACCTCTTGGCAATCTTTACAAAACTGTGCGAGGAGTTGCTGGGTATGCCCGCGCATCTGAACTTTGTAGACGGCTCTGTGGATGAAGTTGTAAAAGGTAAAATTACGCAAGAAATACTACGAGCGAAGAAAAAAGATGCGGATGGCGCAAAGAATGCGATGCAAGTACTGACTAACAAGTTCAAACGTGTGAACCGAACAATGTACTTTAGGACGTTGGCAAACAACTCAACTCCACTCAAAGAGTATCTTGTGGGGATCCCCTCGACTATCAAAAGTCCCCCGCACAAACCTATCCAGAAGAAGTAATTGAAAATCTTAAAATCCATACCGAATCGCAAACATGCGTACCTTATGGCTATTGGGGTATTCGTCAAGGTTGTATTTAATTTTTTGGGACTTGCGGCACTGCTTGCAATTTTTCTTACCATGCTCTCGAGCGATGAGTATGACGAGCAGAGTAGACTCCAAATTGCACTGCTTGGAGTGGGCGTGTTGTTGCTCAAAAATATTATTGTCTACCTCATCGACAGAGCCACGAACAAGTACCTGCTCTCGCTCTACGCCCATTACTCGGCAATGATGCTCAACTCATACTACCACAAAGGGTTGCTGGAGATTAGAAAGCGTGGCGTGACAACCATTACTCGCGATGTCAATGCAATTTGTTTTGGCTTCGTGTACTCGCTGCTGAACCCTATGCTTAGAATGGCTGGCGAGGGACTCCTGCTCATTATGATGCTTGTGGCGCTCTTTATCTATTCGGCGAAGATAATGCTGTTGCTCTTGGCGCTCTTCATTCCGCTGATTCTTTTCTATCACTTTGTGATAAATAGAAAAATAGGGAAATATGGCAAGCAATCAAACGATGCAAAGCACAATCAGTGGCTCACCGTGGAGGATGTTTTCAAGGGGTATATCGAAGTGCGCATCAATCAAGCCTATGGGTTCTTTCTCAGAAGGTTCAACAAAAACATTGAGGACGTGAATCAAAACCAATTGCGCCTCGAAAATTATAGGCGCATGCCCTCTTCGCTCATTGAGATGGGTATGGCACTGTTGCTTCTCTTGGTTGTGGTGATGATGGATGACGCAACCGACCTGAAGGTTTTTTTGGGGATTTTTGCAGTGGCGGCATTCAAGGTTTTGCCCAGCGTCACATCGCTCGTTTCGGCGTGGATGCAGGTTAAAACTAATGGATATACAGCCGATATAATAGCGGATCTGAGGGAAGAAGATAGTGCTAAAGTAGAGCCGCAAGAAGTTGCTTTTACCCAGAGCATGAAGCTGGAAAATATTTCGTTCAAGTACCCAGACAACGATAACTACACGATTCGTGACTTCTCCATGGAAATCAAACACGGAGAGATTGTTGGGATTGGCGGTTCGTCAGGTGGCGGCAAAACCACACTACTCAACATCATGCAAGGTTTCTTGCCGCTGCAGGAGGGTAGTGTCATTATAGATGGAGTCACGCTCGACCAAGTGCACCTATGCTCATGGCACAAGCGTATAGCGTACGTGCCACAGGAAGTTTTTATTATGGAGGGTACGGTGGCCGAGAATATTGCTCTGGACGATGAGAACGTGGATAATGATAAGCTGATGCAAATCATCGAGAGATTAGGACTCTCACAGTGGTTCAGAACTCTGCCCTCGGGGCTCGACAGCCCAATGTCAGCAACCTCTATCTCTGGAGGCGAGCGACAGCGTATAGGCATAGCGCGAGCGCTGTATCGTGACGTGGATATACTCTTCCTGGACGAGATAACCTCGGCGCTGGACAGCAAAACCGAAGCAGAAATTGTGGGTCTCATTGAGGAGCTATACCGTAGCGTGCCTCTGACCATAGTGATGGTGTCGCACCGCAAAAGCACAATGGCAATATGTAATAAAATAATTGAGATATGATATACTACAAAATAGCCGATAAAGTTATCGGCGTAAGAGGCGAGAGCGCGCGTGATGTTGAAAAACTCCCGAACTTTAAACCCTTCAAATGCGAAGATAGTGCAGAGTGCACGGAGGCATTCCCAATTGAGCTGAACTCGAACTATGACGATTTTGCTGAGGATGGGTTGCTATACTCCCTGCAGAGTGAGGGCGTGAGCTATCGTTTTTCTACCCTGGATAAAGGCACTGCCTATGGTTTCAAGGTGGAGGATAGCACAAGAGATTGCCGCCTATCTCTGATATATAACGAAAAGGGAGCAGTCATTGGAGGCGATACGCACGATTACTCCATCGTCTTTATGATGTGGGTAGCCTATGGATTGGCATTCGTTGCTGATGGTGTTGTGGCAGTTCACTCATCAAACATTGTGGTTGACCAGAAGGCCGTTATCTTCCTCGGGGAGTCGGGCACTGGTAAAAGTACCCACACACGTCTATGGCGTGAAAATATTGAAGGAGCAACACTTCTGAATGACGATTCGCCAATCTTGAGAGTAATGGATGGTGTAGTCTATGCTTATGGTTCGCCATGGAGCGGCAAAACGCCGTGCTATAAGAATGAGAGATACGAGCTTGCAGGCATAGTGCGTCTGTCGCAAGCCCCCGAAAATAAAATGCGCCGACTCAGTGTCTTGGAGAGTTTCAGTGCGCTGTACCCGTCCTGCCCTCCTGCATTTGCGGGTTCTGAGACGCTCTCGGGTGAAATCTGCACAACAATCTCGGCAATACTCAGCCAAGTCCCCGTATGGCACCTCTCGTGCCTGCCTGATGGTGATGCCGCACAACTAAGCTATCAAACAGTGCTGGGGGAATGAAAATAATTTCGAATAATGTCTTCTTTGCAGAGGTGGAACAACGCGTCGCGATGGGCGAAAGCGTGAAAATACCGATGAAAGGATATAGCATGACACCGTTTCTGAAGAGTGGCAAAGATTGTATCACCCTGACCGCTGTGCAGGAAGTTGCCTGGGGGGATGTTCTGCTCTTTAAGTACAAGGGTGGCTATGTTCTCCATCGACTCATCGGCATAGATGGCGAAAATCTGCATCTCAGAGGCGATGGCAATATCGATAAAGGCGAATTTGTGAGCCGTGAGGATGTTGTTGCCAAACTACAGTCCGTTGAGCGTAGCTCGGGCAAAGTGGTGCTCACCGATACCCGAGCATGGCGCTTTCGCTCGCGTTTGTGGCATAGACTCTTTCCGATTAGGCGCATTCTGTTGGCAATATATCGTAGAGTTTTTTAGATTTTTTCTCTCACACAACCGCAAATCAATCCGCCTGCACGCAGTGCTGCTTTAAAATATATTATCTACCTTTGCGCAAAATATTTCAGAAAAAAATGAGACTCGCTATTGTTATATTACTGTCGATTATGCTTTGGGGTTGTGCTGTAGATGCGCCTCCGTATGAACCTGCTCCGCAAGAACTCGTTGGGAGGAAGTTCGCGAGTAAGAGTGGAGAAATCTATGTAGAAGTGTTGTCTGTGGATTCGTTAATATGGTCGGTGAGGGGTTTTCGTGACGAACCGATGAACTATAAATTGCATTATGAGTTGGTGGGTAGTGAGTTGAATTTTGCAATCAAAGATACATTGAAGAAAGAGTATGTTGATGATTTTACGAATAGTACAGGCTTTATTTATACCTATTACAGCGATAGTTTTAGTGGGGTTTTTACGAGCGTGAATGTTATTACCTCTGAGATGGTTCATACTCGCGAGGAGCGTGTTGATGATTTGTATTCAACGGCTTACGGTACTATTCGCACAACTTTTGATTTTCATTTTACAGAGTAGGTGTTTTGTGTTAGGCAGTTAGGTGTGGGCATTGCTTCCTATATTCGGGGGCTGTGGGTGCCCCGTGGGGCATTTGTTTTGGTTGCTCTGATGGTGTAGAAAATGTGGCGAAACTCCAAACGGTGTGCCCGCAGGCACCGCCCGCGCGGCGTAAGC
>CAYJIF010000003.1:0-54477 GCA_964370175.1 uncultured Rikenellaceae bacterium | reverse complement strand
AATATATGACTTGCACGCACAAAATGGAGTGAAAAAAAACCTCGCTGGTAATCTATGCCACTATTCGACAGAGAAAGAACCCATACCGTAAACTGTATCGTCGCCTAAATTCAGATGGCTCGCCACTGCCAACAATGCCCCAAAAGAACTACTATCACCACGCCAACTCATAGAGCCAATAACACCCTTAAACTTCATACGACCACGATCAGATACCCGCGGAGCAGTAGTAACCGTTAGCTGACGAATATTGCAACGGCTTAGGGACAGTGGCACAGTGGCAGCACACACCTGCTCGATATAGGTGGGAGTGCTCAAATCCCAAGGAGTGCCACAATACAGAGTAGACAACTTCACTAACTTATTGGCAGACGACTGCACCAACTGATAGAGAGTTGGCAAACCATTCAAACGGGCCTGATATGACCCCGAACCCTTGTCTCGCAACTTATACAAAGACATAGGAGTGTAGATGGTTAAATCGAGCCTGCTACCAAAGATATGAGATTCCAAAACCTCCCGAACACTGCTGTTGTGCACTGAAGCAATCTGACAAGTAAACGAAACCCGATTCAAACCAGCTTCTGCCAACCGATGCAATGCCTCCACAACCTGAGCAGATGCCGCAGAAAGCCTGCCTACCAAAGTCACTGAAAAAACTAACGGCAACTGAGAAGGATGAGTGTAATTCTGCGCAAAGAAAAGTGGAGACTCAACCTTGATAGAATAACCCTTGGGGGCGCCACCCGACAATTCCTTGTATAGAGGGTGTGACTCATCGACCGAAACACTTGTTATGAATTCACGCAATGTAATCCCATCGCCGTACGGTACCGACTCCATAACATAAAGCAACCTATTGCGCAAATGTGCACCAATCCAACCATCAAAATTAATGGTGGAGCGAGGAGTGAACACTACCTTGATTGTCGTAAACGACAAACTTTCAATACACTTATAAATGTCCATCAGAACTATATGTACAACTTTGAATTCAAAATCAAATTCTTAAACTTACTCGGCGACTTTGCATAACCACCATCGCAAAACATAATGTTCATATTTCGCGCCGCGTGGCGTAGATGGTCTTTATAGTCATCGTTCAACGAAAAAATGTATGCGTGTGACCTCAGTCCCAACAATGCCTCACGCAGTGCACACGCCTTGTACACAATCTCGTTGAACTGTGCACGGCGACCAACACCAGTCTTACACTCTACAACAAAAAGTCTGTTGTCATAAGTAAATACAACATCTAACTCATTGACACTACGGCTGCCTTGACGTTGAATAAGCAAACCCATCGCGATGTCAGAGGGAGAGACCATCCGCCCGACCATATAGTAAACATACTCCTCGAACCACCCTCCTGTGAGATACTGAACTTCCTTGTCACTTAACTCGGAAGTGGACGTCGGCTGAAAATCAATATAACTCAAAAATTGCTCCAACCCATCTATCGCACATATAGAAATACTCTTATCTCGTATTGCCCTCAACTGTTCGATGATTTCAAAATCTCGGTCAGAAAAATGGCCCTGCGTAAAAAGAGTGAAAAAATCCTGCGAATACCCTTCACTCCTGGTGGAACATTGACTTTGGCAGCTAATGCCGTTGATGGCAAGATACTCCTGGACCGAAAGACGATATCTAATATCTAAGGTGATATCATCATAGTTATCGTTGTTATCGTCTATCTGAGAATGAATTATAACATTACGATCAATTGGCATAAAGTAAAACTGCGATTTCGCACGCTCGAAAACCTGCTGAACAGCTATACTCATCAACCTTGTACCGCCAGATAAATTTACAACATAACTGGCTCCACAATCAACATAACCCCTAATCTTGCTGCATATCACATCCCACAAATCCTCGTCCGAGTCTCTGTCTAAAGACAGTACAGTGATATGGCCTTTAACATTGGGAAAAAGGGCGGCAAAACGTATAGCTCTCTGGCGCTCCATTGCCTGAGAAATTAGCAATATCCTATCCCCCGATGCAAACATCTCTTTGATAAAGAGATAGTTCATCGTCATATCCTCTTCAACAATACATACAATAGTCTTTGACATAGCCCTACTACTTCACCTCTTTGAACTGTCCATACCCCACGTTAGTCTTTGCTCCAACTCCCCAATCAAGTATAATTTCTTTGAATAAATCCATTTTTTTTTCTGCTGAAATAATACCATCGTGGAGTTTAAAACGAAACTGCATCTTAACCCCAGATGCCACCTTCAAAAAAGTGATAGGAATAGGATTCACCAATGGATTCTCTCCGTGGGGACACAGATTATCACGATCAACTATCCTATTATTGCGATTCGCTTCTGTTATCACAGCATCAAAGAACGTATCTCTCTTATATTGTGATATAGATTTATAAGTACGAGATTCTGGGGCAACCTCTACTCCACCATCGTCTGCGCGTGAACACCCATCAAAAATCTCCTTTTGAAGATCATAGGCGTCTCGTTTAGGATTTTCAATCTCAACTGTGTCAGCATAATCTTTAAAATAGCTTTTTAACACGCCTTTGATAGTAGAACCGTAAACCACGGGCATACCCGAAGTATAGTCAAGGTGTATCCCGAGCTTAAATTCACCTTCAATTGCCCTTGTTTCGTGCGTTATACCCACACCTGTGATTAGCCCTGGATATAGCGTCTCCAAGGTAAAGAAGCTCATAGGAACGAGTGTGGAAATCTCTTCTTGGTGCTTCGTATTGAGTTTACACTCGACTATATTGACGTTCTTCGACTCTATGTCAAAGGTGGATCTATACTTTGAAGCACCTTCTGTGCCTTCGTGAGTATATCTAATACTATTGTCATTATAGTAATCCTCATAAAACAACTTATATAAATTCATAGCAGTTCATTATATATTATCCTCATATTGAGGGTATGTTCTAATAATCATCTTCAGTGCAACAGAGCAGTGCATCGCTGCAGTTTGCAACTCACGCAACTTCGCCTCGTCAGATGTACTGATAGCATAGTCCACTAAAGTTCGTGCATCAATGATTGAGGAACGATCGCTAAAGCCATCCTCTTCATTACAAATCATTTTCGCAACTACATCTAATAACTTGCGAGTACTAATCTTACTTTGAGCGCTGATATTATAATACGACACTAATGTAGGCCTAAGACCCATCATAACTACAGAAACTCCCAACGCAGAAGCTTTGCCGTCGTATGAACTGTTAATTCTACCATCCTCAATCAAATCAGCATTTGTGAGTTCTGAATTTGCTATTTGTAATAACTTGTTGATTCTTGCCTTATCCATCACTTATCTGGGTTTAGTAGTGTAAATTTACAATATCCATATCCTATAGTGGCATTTGCTCCAATCTGAACAACCTTCCCATTGAGCTTTTCGATGAACCCTAGTTTATCTGCATCGCTTAGCTCAATGAATGTATAGAAAGAGGTTTGCTGAGGCACAATTTGTTCGTACCACAAATTCTTGCTAACTCCATCTTCCAAGCTATTGCGAGCTATGATGGGCAATTTTTCGTCCGAGCAAATAGCTTTGATATTATCGCAATCAGTTGTACTCACAAATGGATCGATCGCTGCTTTGACGTTAAGAGATTCACAAATTTCAGTAAACTCTTCTCTAACAGACTCAGATGTCACCAAACTATAAAGCGTATTTTTTTCAGTTGGGATTGGTACGTAAAGTAAATTTGCATCAAAAAATACCGCATTCCCTTTTCCTTCATTGGAACTACCAAACACCTTATCCAAAGCACTATATTCACTCTCTGAGAGATACTCCCTGAGTGCTCCTTTTAACGAACTCGAGTTTATGCAAGGTAGCTCCGTTATAGGGTTGCGTTGAATGCACTTATCAATTATGCCAAAATTGCTTGAATTTTCATTCCCTACGTGTAGGTTTGTTATGGCTGTGATTTGCCATAAGGTTACGGTTTTGTTATTCATTGTTAGTCAATTTTTTGTATATTATTATATCCTATTTTTTTCATTGCAATATCGTCATCTATTTCTTTTATAAAACATTCCCTATCTGCTTCACTGTTGAAATAGAAAACAGAGCCACGACTCATAAGCGAAATTCTACCGCTCTTGGTTATACTTCCACCTTTTAATTTGTAATAGTCTTGAGTATCGACTGTTGTCTGCAAGAAACGCATTGTACAGTTTTTGCTTATAGAAAAGATAGTGGAATTAATATTTTTTATTCTTGCATCCGAAAGTAGTGCCTCCGTTTGCACCCTCAAGCCCCACATATTCTATTGCTTGATCCTGCTCTACATCTGTAAATGTAAGCAAGAACTTAGAACTATCGCCACCTAACTCCACTATCTTGCTGTTCAACTCCTCTGCAAGAGGAGAGCGAAATTGAGCGGTGAACACAAATTCACAGCCCTCACTTAAACGGTAGAAAATCTGCTTATAAAGAGAGTTGTCTTCCACCTTACCAGTCTTGGCATTGCGTTTGATGCCGATTCTTCTATCCTCTATAAAGATCTTATCGTAGGCTATTACTTCCTCGGTTTTAATATTGTATAGACACTCTTGCACCTCGCTCTTTGCACTATATCGCTCATCGCCATTTCCCCGGTAGGTTATGTATGGAATCTGAACTTCAAATCCTTTGTAGATAGCACTTTGTGTATTTGAAAAATCGACATTCAAACCCATATCCAGTGGCGCAGGTAAAATATATTCTCCTTTTGCATTTATAAGGAAGCAACTCCCGAGATTTATTATCTCTCCGAAGTTTTGTTCTTTTTCACCATCGCCCAATGTAAAACTTCTCCGCCCAATCTTCATTTCAACCTGGTCTTTAACACCTGTCATGATTTTAAGATTAGAGCTATCAAAGAGCACGGCATCATTGCTCAACATCCAGAACCTCAACATACCAAGCAGGGCGGTTTGTTGAGGGAAGTAATTTGACTCTACAATGTAGCTTTCGTCATTTGCATCTGCGCTCTCGCCCTTAAATGAGCGTTCGCCTCCGAAGTAAAATCCACCCAGAGGCTTTAGTTTAATTGTGTACTTATTCATCTTTAACTTCCTCCCCTGAAATAAATTTTGCTAATCTAAGAGTAGAGTACATCTCTTTCTCTATGTAAGATTTATCAATGTGATTAGTTAATAATATCTTTAGTATTGCTTTTACATCTCTGATGTATTCTTTCGATTCTGGACCATCCTTTTCGTCGATTGCCATAAATTTATCGAAAAACGCGTCTAACCTATCATCAACATTGCCAATGGTCATATACACATCACTATTGGCACGAAGTTTATGTGCTACCGCACTTACCAAAGCATCCTTCTGTGTAAGTTTACACAGTGAGTAAAATATATCACAGTAAGCTATATCAGACTTGGAAATAACAGTATTTAGTTTAGAACCACTATGTTTGTGCAACTCCACTGCGATTGTATTCTTCGCTCCATTATTATGTCTTTTTGCAACGCCAGAGAGCTGATTGCGAGCAGCTGCCAGACATTCATACAGAGGGTGTCTATAGTATGATATTGCAATACCATATGACATAGAAGTCTTTACAACTTCTTGACCTTGTTGATATTCACAAGCCTTTTGGGAAACTCCTGCATATTGCTCGTCAATTTTGCGTATTAAATCAAAGATATTCCCTCCATTTTTTGTAATCACCGGCGCAATGAACAGCAAATCATCACCTCCCGAATATATTGGAAGCCCCCCTGCATCACGGATAATTTTACAAGCATTCATACCATAACGAATCATCTCTTTTGAGATTTCTTGAAGTTTGCCTTCTTGCAAATTTTTAATTACTGCACCCATCTTATCGCCATCCGCCTGAACAACACAAAAATACCTGTGGTGGGATAACATCTTAGCTCCTTTTACGTATCCAGCCTTAGCAATAGTCTCAATATCTGGAATATTGTATTCTTCCTTTTCACCAAAACCAAGTCTATAAAGGGGTGTTCTGTTAGATTTCCCGTCTTTGGGTCTAATAATGCTGAGCAATTTATCGATATTATCAGGTTGTGGACCTACCATAAGCTCCAAGCTATCCAGCTCTTCGTTAAGACGTTTAACTGCCTCGGGTTCAGTATCAGCCTCCAACTCAACTCCCATAATATTTATATAACCCTTTAGTTCATCAAGGGTGATTTTATTCTCCTCTTTTTGCTCCTTTGTAAGATCGGTGTAAAGAATACTGTAACTATCTTCTATTATCTTACTGATATCACATTTACTCTCTACAGTTGTTTGAAAAAAAGCTCTATCTGGATATGCTCCAATTCCTTTTAATATATCCGCAGCTTCAACCTCGTCCACAATGGCAGGCGAAATAAGCGACATTTCTTTAGTAGCTTGTTTTACAATTATTCCCATCAGATGAGAAAACAGGTAGCTCGCGCTCCACAGGTGTCGTGGCTTGCGCACCATCATAAATGTGTCCACAATCGGACCAATATTAAACGCTATGTATGTTTTCATTTTAATTATTTATTGTGACTTTTGCTATTCTATTACCTCTAAAATCTACCGGATAGAACCCTTCTTCCTGAAGGTGTTTGTTATACTTTCTTAAAAGGTCATTTATATTGATACATGACTTAGTTGAAATTATTAAATCTCTATTTGTTTTGCACGAAAAGACAAAATCTTGATTCTCAACACCGGACAAATGCCTATCATCAACCCACATATAAACTCTAAAAGAAGACTTATTTATAATTATGGGTTTAAATATAATCGGCGCTTTAATCCGCATAACATCACCTTGACCATCTTTTTTCTTATGCTTTATTGCAACTTTCTGTTTTAGAGGTCTTCCACCTTCCGCAAATGCATATTCATACACATCCGGCAAACCCAACTGAGCTCTGGCAAAACAGGCCTCTCTACCAGAGTCTCCTCTAACTTCATCGCACAGATTGAAGTGTGTTTTAATTTTACGTTTTTCCCACGTATATCCACTACTTGAATCTTCGTTTAAATATGTATATAAATACGACTTGTGGTATCCATCTTCGCAATTGTAATTAACGCCTGATTTAAGGCGCTTCCAGTAGTAATCAACACAAGCAAACATTTTTTTATAGTCACTCGTTTCAATCGTCATGTATGGCAAGTTACCATATATGACGCTCGGGTCAGTTTCACATTCTAATTTCATTCCGTTTAGCGACATCTCACTAACAGTATATGAGCCAAAACCTTTGCCCGATCTGCATCCAAAGTTGTTGTCAGCAAAGAAATCACACACGTTTTCTTGCAAAAAATCACTGATTTCATCATAGCTTGTAATAAACACAATCTGAATGGTATTATAATAGACAAAATTATGAAGAAACTCTTCTTTGGGTTTGCCCCCCATGTTGGATAGAAGCATTGGAAATGCAGCTGTCTCATACTTTGTCATATTTGTCCTAGGGTCAGGCACACGTCGGCAATCAAGCATAATACCGGAATCTGCAAATTGATTTATTATTTTGACTTTATATTTCAGCGAATTACTATCACCTATGAGCAGGTTATTACTTCTTGCGTACTCCAGTCCCTCGCCCTCCTCATACACTTCATTTAGTATATATTTGTCCAATTTTGGTTTGACCTCAGAGGCACGGAGTGTAGCGCCTGGTTGTGAATGCTGAAAGTGTATCAGCGGGGTGTGCTGTTTGAGCGTTACCGTTAATTTGTGTATCATATTTCCTCTCTTACTTTTGTTGGTTAATTATCAATATCTTCTATGCCTTCCATCTCGATTTATCGGATACGGCACTCTTTAGCTTCTCGACATCGCTACTCAAATTGGCAACCTTTTCACTTAGCGACTCATCCTTAGAGCTCAGGTGATTATCCCACATGATATCCCTATCAAACTTACTCTGTGCCCTAGTCTCTAATATCTCGGCCTCAGTGCGCACCTTGGTCATACCATATAGAGCTACAGTTACCACTAATATAAATACACATATCATCGAGAGTATAAGGATGAATGGTAGATGCCACACCATAGGATACTACCCACAATCCATATAGCACTCACTACAAGGAACGTAAGTCCCAGTGCCACAAGCACGTTACTGGAAAATATTTTTATTTTATCTTCCATCTTATTAAATATTTAAAATTATCTATTTACTACTTCGTCGTCGCCTTAGTGCAAAGAAGAGTATTACTGAAACAACCGTAAGCACAATAATCAAATAGAATGGCAGTCCATAATCAATCGGCGAATTCTCCTCTTTATTCATCCCAAAGAACCCCGTAACCAATGAGGCTGGTACGAAAATGGTGGCAATGTTAGTAAGGATTGCCATCTCACGGTTACTAATCCTATCCTCCTTAATCGAGAGGTGGTTGTGTAGCTCCTCAATTTCACGGTCTAACTTCTCGACATGAGGCTCAAGGTTCATCTGCTTATATAGGATATTGTAGAGCTCAATGCCTTGGTCCTGTGCCGTTATCTCTCTAAAGTGAATCTGATTCACAAACCTTATATACTCTTGAAAAAGGCTACTAATCTTGACTGAGAGACGCTTGTCGGACAATACAAGGTTGCTGAGTTGGGTAATCTCAGAGGAGAATCGCAAAACTGTGGCTCTCTGAACCAAGATCAATTCCGCCACTCTCGCATAGTTAGTCTCCATATAGTCATAAAGATATTTATAATTCTCTCCCGCTCCACTTAACATCATAAATGAATATCTTGAAACTCCGTATAGTGTCCCAAAATCTCTCCACCGTGTATAGCTTGCCGCCTTTATTAGCTCTTTGCGCATCTGTAAATCTTGGCACGTCGGCCACGAGCCGCCATCTACAAACACAAACCTATACCAAAAGCTGCTTTCGTCGGTCACCATATAACTTTGTTCAAGCTCCTTACCATCGGAGTACTTTGATGCCAGCTCGTTGTTTCGATACCACGAAACCACATACATCCTGTCGTCAATTACTGACTTAATATCAACGTTCGTTGCTATATCTACTATAAGTTTCTGGATTATAGCAGGGCTCGGCCAATTACTTTGGCCTACCTCATACCTCTCAAAATTCTCATAGAGCGACCCAAGGGTAAGCCCGACAATTTCGAGTGATTCGGCTATCTCATACCGCTTTTCAATATCTCCATAGAATGGAGGGTAGACTCTTCGACCATACTGATTAATAGCAAGTATATCATCAGGGGCAGCATACTTGCCATTGGCAAGATAGAATGACAACACCCCAACACCCGTAGAATATAGATTTAAATTAATAGCCTCAACATCGAGAATGTACTCTTTCTTAGAACCACTTACATTTACCCGGATAATAAACTTAACGCCACCATCCCTTGGCTCCTTACGCTCATAGTGTCTTATAAGTGTTGCTGGCGTGCCGTTGTCATAGAGTGAAGCGTGAACAAACTCATAAAAATAGTTTTTCTCATTATATAGCGATACCTCTTCCTGGTAGTCACTTAATTTCGAGACACGCTCCCAAGAGCTATGCTCGCTATACTCTATGCGATCAAGTGAGATCTGACTATGATACAGATCCTCCTCAGTATTTGGTATGTTCCATCTGAATGGGAACATAAAGATATGATAACTGTGATTTAAACTCATTATTTCTGTAATTTGACAATATTTTCAACCAAATATATAATTTGCTGAGCAGTCGCTTCACCACTAGCTACCCCCACAAAACCATATTCGCCCCCGCCATAGTAGACAGCCCCACTCTGTTCCATAGCACCCTTTAGATACTCCACTACCCTATCCTTATGCTCACCATAGTACACAAGTGTTGATTGATTATGTACCAACAACCGTCTACAGGGATAGAGGCGGTCGCATATTGCAGAGAATTTGTCGGTCAATGCTTCTACAATGGTAATACCACTAACTGTCCGCAAATTATCATCTATAGATCTCTGGGCAAGCTCCTCCTCTTCCTCCGTCACACCCTGACAAACTCTATCCTGAAGCCTAATTCTTCGCACTTCATCCCAAGAAGCCCCCAATCTCAACATCTCGCCAATGTACCCTCTGTCATTAGCTGCAACTAACTTCTCTTCACGAGTAAGTTCAACTCCCAGCAGCTCTGCGACCTGTTCCAAAGAAGATAGCGCATTTTGTTTCTCGTTATGGTGGTCAATTAGAGTATAGTTATCTATATCTGTGCAACCTCTAAGCTCAACACCATAAATATGAAAGTTCTTATCGTTGCCATATATCGCTAACTGCGAATCATAAGCAGACAGTAGAGCATTGTCCCACCCCAAGTCGCAAGAGAAGTATTTCACCTCGTGCAACTTGAGCATTGATTCAACGTAACTCATCTCCAAGTCTTTGCCGCCAAGCAAAAAAACACACCTACGACAGTCCATATTCTTAGTTCATTTATAGAATTCACAACAGGCTATAAAAACTACTCTACAACACAATCAAATAAGTTAGATTCCTTATTCCTTTAAATTTACGTAGTAAAGTTAAAGATATTTTTTTAATGAATCAACATTATGACCCTAATATATTTTATAATATTATTACTACCAGCACAGCAAAATAATATCAATGTTTTAAAAAGCAAAAACCTCAGCCATTCTCAAATTAGTAGCCAATGGGTTTGCGATGAGGCGTGTATGTGTCGAACTCCGAAACCATCGCCGCTGAAACCACGCCATCAGAACCATCAATAACTGCCCGCTTATGTATTGCATTGGCAAGCAGGCGCATTGTGCGAGCATTAGCATACAACGAACGATATTCTCGCTCCAGGCGGTTAATATAGCGCTGCATTATCTCTTCAGCAGCATCATCGAGATACAGCCCATCACGCTCCAAACACTGCTCAAGCACAGCAAGCAACTCCATTGAGGTATAGTCCTCAAATATGAGCGTATGATCGAAGTTGTGGATGCCTATATGGGATAGGGAGCGAGCAAGTTCCACACGAGGTGAAAAGTGCTCGGCAATAACCACTGCGAAGTGTCCTCTCATCTGCGATGTGCTTACCGCCAAACTCATACGCAGGTGGTCGGGGTTAAAGTTCGACTCTGGACTTTTGAACTCAGGTGCATCACCATCTACAAACAAAAGCCCTTGCAGGGATTGCTGCATACGTTCACGCACAAGCATCTCGGCTTGATTCGTTGATACATTATACAGTTCCTCCGCCTTAAGCTCCACTGTGTGTCCTTTGCCGAGCAGATGCATTGCCTTAAGGATTTGAGAGAGTATCTCGGCAACGGTTGATTTACCCGTACCGCTATTGCCCACAAAACTCCACTTTAGATTATAGTTGCTAATTGTTTTTTTGCCTCTTTGATTTACTGAACGTGCAAACGCGACAAAATTGTGTATCGCACTCTTTACCTTAGTGAGTCCAACAAGCGAATCAAGGCGTGAAAGGGCATCTGCAATAGCGTCTTCATCAAAGGTATTGTCAATTATCATATCTACCTGCTTGGAGGCGATAGGCACATCTTGCGGCAAGACTAATTTCAGGCACTCTGCATCTTGTTCACCCTCTAAGCGCTGTGCCATTGCAGGAATTATCTGCGTGGTGAGCAGTCGTACCACAAAGCGTGCATTGCTAAACGATTCGTCACGAAATTTCACAGCTTGGCGTATCACTGCCAGTATTGCCCTGCTGGCTTCATCGCTGAGGGTCAAACTATTGCGCTCGGCTACATCTACTGCAATCTGCATCAACTCTTCTTCGTCATAATCCTCAAAATAGAACGAATATGGGAATCGTCCACGAAGTCCAACATTCGAGGCTAAAAATTTTTCCATCTCTTTGGGATAACCCGCAAGAATCACAATGAAATCGCAAGTCTCTTTGTCAAGCATATTAAGGAGCATATCAATAGCTTTTTTGCCAAAATCTTTGCTATCCCCCTCCGTAAAGAGTGTATATGCCTCATCAATAAAGAGTATATTTCCGTGTGCGGCATTAAGTAGATTTTTCATCTTCTTCTCGGTCTCACCAATATATCCTCCGACAATATCCGCACGACTCACCTTTATCACATTTCCAACCGAGAGTATCCCCATAGAGCGGTATATTTCACCAAGATAATCCGCCACGGTTGTCTTCCCTGTTCCGGGGTTTCCGGTAAAGACCATATGCAGAGGTGGCAGTGTCGTGTTGATATTACAATCTCTGCGAGCTATTGAAAAACGAACCATACTGAGGTGCTTATCAAGTTGTCCTTTCAGGGTTTCAAGTCCGACCATACTATTAAGTCTCGCAAGGGCATCTTCCGCTCCATCAATCTTTGAACGAGCAGGGATGTCCACGTCCTCAATAGTGGTGAGTATATCCACTGTTAAATCCTCCTCCTTCTGCTGGGCAATCCTCTCAGCCATTGCTGGTTGCACCTCTTTTTCAAGCAAATTATGGACATAACGCCCATTACCAAAATTTGCACTGCGCATTGCGTAAGCCGATTCTAATTCTATGCGCAACTTATCCTTTGCACTTTTTGTTAGAGTATAGCAATTTCGCCTCAACCACAACGAGGCAACTTGCATCAACTCCTCGGCATTGAAGTCGTCGAAATAGAGCTTTTCGAGGCGAGAGCTAAGACCATCGTTGATGCTTAACAGTCGCTCCATTGGCTGGGTGTAGCCTGCAAATATCACCATCAGATTACGGTTCCTATCATCGGACATTGCAGTGAGAAGTGCCGAGAGTATCAATCTCCCAGGATCTTTTTCGTGCTCTGTCACAAGATCGTATGCTTCGTCAATAAAGAGCACTCCTCCCCATGCTTCCTCAAGTGCTTCTTGCACCTTATCTCCCTCACTGCCCCAGTTCTGACCCATCAGCGTTGAGCGTTCACGCAACACAACGTGCCCTTTGCTGAGCAGTCCTAAGTCTTTATATATTCGACCCAACAGCTTGGCGACTGTAGTCTTGCCAGTCCCTGGATTACCTAAAAAGGCAAAGTGCAACTGTTGTGAATTGACGGGTAGCCCTCGGGTCTTTCTCGCTTTATTTATCTTTGCAAGGGAGGTTAGTAGCTTCACTCTCTCCTTTAGCCCAGTAAGCCCCACCATCTCCATCAGTTCCTCCATTGGAGTTGTCGCAGAGCTTCTTGGAGTCATTGTCAAAAATCTATTTGGTTTTGGCTTTATACTCAAGGGCGTAAATTTAGTCTCTACATCCTTGTGGCCTATGACAATCTGAGATTCCGCAATAGCATCACCCAGAAACTCCACTCTCACAAGGTATCTACCCAGCGTGCAAATCTGCCCCCATACCGGCACAGTAAATTGCGAGCTATCACCCTTTCCATCAAAGTGGTCTTCGACTGCACTCTCGAAGATTATGCGTCCCAATTCATCCAAAACCTTTACGACAAGTTGTGCTTCAAATGCTCTTTCCACTCTCGATTTTATGATAAATCCGACATCCACCCCCGCAAGGTTCTCGATATTAAAGCAGCTTTGATTAACAGGCAAACGCTCTCTATGGGGGTGCACATCTATCTTATCTTGGCGCAGTGTAACTAACAGATATACCTCAACAACATCACTTGCAAGTTCATTTGTATTTGTAATGACAATCTTCTTGGCACATATCTCTTTTTCATCAAAGAGGATATAGCACCAATACTCTCCCTCAACAAGGCCTCCGTCGGGTGTGAATATATTAGCGGGAGATTGTGCATCTTCTGCATAGGTTTCTGTGCGTTGTATGAGATTATTCTTACTATCTCTCAGTTCTCCAAAGATCATCTTTCTGCTACACACGGCCTTTTCCCACTCTGCCTCACTCAAAAAATCAACCCACACATATAGAGCCGCTCCCTCTACGAATCTAAAGTGTGTGGCAGTGTGTGGTTCCGTTTGGAGGTTTACCTCATTAGGATTGAGTAGAGCGAAGCGCAAACTCTTGATTTGAGGAATGAACTGCTGCTGCTCTTCGATGGTACTATCCTCCGTACTATTTATTTCTATGCCTTCACTCTCAATAAAATCATTCAATTCTCTTAAGAATTCGGCATCTTGTTCAAAATCAGGTATATCATCGTTTGTATCCGATAAATCAGCAGACTTCACCTCAATATCTTTAGTCGAGGTTCTAAAGGTCAGGAGTTTATCATCGGTTATAAGCTCTTTTATGCGCCCCAAGGTAACTACTCGAACTTTTAGATCGCTCCATACGCCTATAATATCATCGGCATTTAAAATGCTATTATCGCCTATTAGCACAACAATAGAGCGTGTCACTTCGCTAATCAAATCACTACTATTGACTGCTTGCAGCAATTGGCTTACAGGCGATATTGCGTGAGTTTGTTCCGTGAACCACAATGGTGCACCATCGAGAAAGCAATCCTCATCAGCCACCCACTCACCACACTGTGCATCGCCATAGAAGAGTTTTAGAGCAACTGCCTTGCCCTTATTCCTTGCGAGAACCATTTCGTCCGCGAGGTGCGATTCATCCACACTCCACCCAGCACCTTTGAGTACCTTGCGTAGCTCTCTATACTCTTTCGTTTTATTTTGGTTTGCCATAGTCTGCTGTATATTAGTTTTGGTTCAAGGTTAGTGGATTTCCCATCAACGGAACTTACAAAATTAAGCAACTCTTTTGTAATTATCAATAGCTACCGTCGCAATAGCAACCACTATTGCCAACCCTCGATATACTTTCAACGCTATTTCATCCATAATTTCACCACACATAATCTCCATTACCACTCAGCTAAATGGATTTTGTATAGTTCATACTCTGTGGTGTCGCTCTCTATTTGAAAAATAGTCTCTTTATTGTGCTTGATGATAGGCGCAAATGTTTCGTGCTCAGAATTTTCATATCTCGCTGCGTGCTCACGAAGCAGTGCTAAAAGCTCACTGCGAGATAGGGTGGCATAGAGGTCAAAGTGCCCCTCGGCTCTGAACTTCAACTTGTGTATAAAGAAATTCGTAGGACTATACCCTCGAATTACAAATCGCTTTGTAGGTTCGGTGTCGTCCGCTTTGGTGTATAGTAGCGCAAATGCTGTTCGTCCCATTATTGCTCGCTCCAATTTATGTAATCAATGAGCCAACCTCGCTTTGGGTCATAGCGCAGGCGTGAGATAGAAGTATTGCTACACCCAATTTTGTAGGTCATCTTGGGGTCTATGCCCATAATGCCCTGCAAAAAGCATTTGAACGATAAGCCGTGACCGACGAGCAGAAACGTTCCCTCGCTGTATTTATCTATGATGTTCTCCTGCACGAAATTTACCATACGCTCCTCTGCCTCTTTGTGGGTTTCGCCATTTGGTGGACGGAAATATGGTGATTCGGCAACGATTTGAGCCAGCTTTTCGGGCGTTAGTATCTCTGCTCGTGGTTGCCCCTGCCAGTCACCTTGGTCTACCTCGTTCAGCTCGTCCGTGTAGAGGATTTTGCTGTCCGTAATTTTGCAAGCATCGGTAATCGCCCCAAGCGTAAGACGAGCACGCAGAGCCGAGGAGCAAAAGACTTTGTCAAAAAACAGTCCGCTCCCAGCAAACCATAGCCCGCGATTAGCCGCCTGCTCGTAGCCCTCTTCAGAGAGGTCGATATGGTTTGAGCGTCCTCCGATTGTGTCTTGGCGCTTGTTGTATTCCGTTTGTGCGTGGCGCACGAAGTATATAGTAATCATAGCTTAATTAGTTTCATTCTCTCTGAGAAATTTTGTAATCGCTTTTATGTTTTTGGCAGCATACTCATCGCCATAGCTCGCAGCCCTTGTAAACCAATAGAGAGCCTTCTCGTAATCTTGATCTACGCCATCGCCCATAGCGTATATCTCGCCAAGTTTGCCCATTGAGTTTACGTGCTCCAAATCTGCCGCCTGCATCAAAAGAACCAAAGCCAACTCTACGCACTTATTCACTCCCTCGCCAAATCTGTAACAATTTGCGAGATTATACATCGCCTTTGGATAGCCACCCTCGGCAGAGGCTTTATAAAGCTCAACCCCTTTTTGAATGTCTTTAGCAACCATCTCGTCCCCACTCATATAGCTAAGACCGAGATTATATTGCGCTGCGGCATCACCACCATCAGCGGCTTTGTGATACAACTTAGCTGCCTTTTTGAGATCTTGTGGGACGCCTTCGCCTCGTTCATAACAGCCTGCAAGGATACCTTGCGCTGTTGGAAAATCAAGCTCTGCCGCCTTTTTATAATACTCCACAGCCTTTGCCATATCACGCTCCACACCAATCCCCATAGCATAAAACGCCCCGATGTCACAAATAGCTGGTGCATATCCTTGTGCAGCAGACTTCTCCAACCAATCAAGAGCTTTGGCAGCATAGGGTGGATTATTTTCAAGCCTCTTGGTAAACTCCACCGCTAAATTATATTGCGCCTGGGCATCGCCCGCCTTGGCAGCAGCATAATGCTCTTTTACGTCATTGTAGAACTCCACAACCTCCGCTTCGCTCTCTTTCTCTTGCCGCTCTTTCTCCTGACGAAGTGACTCTCGCAGCTGCTCAACACTCTTCATCAGCACCTCAAAATTCTCCTCACCAGTCCCTTGATACTCACCTGCTATATAACTCACCACCTCGCCCCTTATCATTTGGTTTAGGCAATGAGTTTGCAACTTGCCAAAGAGTCCACACTCTCTTGCCAGCAGCTCGCCCGAACACTTCTGATGCTTAATGACGGTCTCCATTGACCACTCTACAACATTCGTATCTAACTCCTTATCCAGCTTCTCCATTAGACTTATTGTGTAGGCGCATTCCTGCTTGTAGTTCACATCCTCCTTTGCAAACTCGCTATCCTCAATCTCTAACATTGTGCAGTAACCCTTGACGAGGTATTTATATGCACCCCATTTATCGCCCAACGTAAAGAGATGGAACTTGCCGTAATCACTCATTGCATTGGCAAAGATGAAGGTGTTGCGATGAGTTTTATTTCGCTCGCCGGCATACATCGAAAAGAGTTCATCGAGCTCAGCATAGAGTTTAGCAGCATATTCAGGGTCTTTTAACACTCCTGCACATCGAGCCACGTCATTTATCGCACGTGCCGTTAGCTCTAAGTTATTTACCTCCTCGCTCGAGCAGATTATCCACGCTTTTTCGTGCACACGAAGTGCCGATTCATAGCTATTTTTACGCTCCAGAGCAACTCCCATCATTCGCAACTCTTCGGCAATAACCTCAATGAACTGCTCTGAATTAGCTTTTGCCACCTTCTCCATCTCCTGCATCAGGAACTCACACATCCCCATCTTGAAACTTTTGTTGTCAGTCTCAATTTGATTAAGCAGCATCAGCTGATACAAATGCAGATAAAGCATCATAACTGGGTCGCCATCACCATCCACAACATTATCTACCGACTCTTTAATTTTCATCAAGGAGTCCATAATGGTCGAATAGTCATCATTACACGCCTTCTCTTTGATCTCTTGCAAAGCATCAATGACTTGATCCCTTGTCGGTTTCTTTTTAAATAGGTTTAGCATATTAGTGTGGATTTATATTGTAAAACAGAATGATATCGTGGTTATTTGCTGTAATGTATTACACCCCATAGGTAATTATACGCCTTAAGGTACTTTTTCAATCGTTCAATGGTTTTGTCGTCCAACTCCCATAGGCGAGTCAGGTCCATATTGTGTCGCAAATCATACATCTTCACATAGGTTGAGAGGTAGGTATCTGTTGTTCGGTGAATAAACTCATCGTAAGGCTCGCCATCGTTGCGAGTAAGGCAACGCACAGCCTCAACGATTCGCTCAGGGAAACCCTCCTCTTCCAACATCTCAAAAGTCCAGTCGCTATCCTCGACTACATCGTGAAGTAGTGCCACTAATCGTTGATCTTCACCCACGCACATCTTCGCCACCGCAGTTGGGTGTTCTAAATATGGTCGCCTTGCCTTGTCGGTTTGCCCAGCGTGCGCCTCTTGAGCTATCTTATAGGCTTTTGTATATAGCTCACTTGCTTCGTTCTTCAAGATAATGAAGTGGAGCTTCGTCTCTTCTGTTATATCGGGATAGAATGAGCGCAGAAGCTCCTTTGTCTCTTCGAGTGATAATCCCGTGTCGAGATACGCTATCTGCTCGGTCAGTTCACCCACGCTTAGTTCTTTAAGTTGCACTATCTTAGCGAAGTGATCCACAGACCTATCCTCCGAACACCAAACGTGGTAGGTTTCACCTAAAGTGTACTTTTCAGGATTGTATAGCCGTATTGTCGAGTATGCATTACAGCCCACTTTGTAGTTCCAATTCTTCTTAAAATTTATCGATTCCATAATTCTAATATTAACGGTTCATATGCTGGTCGCTTTTTCTCGGCACAGTAACTCACATTTGCTATCTTTTTGCCATGCCATTCGCCTATTGAGTGATTGCCAGTGTGAACGTGTCCGCAAAATATGTAGCGAATATCTTTGTGTCGGATAGCCTCGGTTAGCTCTCTGTTCCCTATATCCTCGCTACCATCACCCAGCATTCCGCAGTTGTTTACATTGTATGGTGCAGAGTGACAAAGTAGAAAATCGAGCTTGTCGGGTATCTTATTAAACAGCCTTGTCAGTTTCTTGCTCTTTTTCGAGAAAGCAAAGTTATTCATCGGTGGGCGTGTATTTGGCGTGCCGTAGAATGTATAGCCATCAATCTCTACGCCCGTATTTTCAAGGTAGATATGTTTATCGGTTGAGATAGGTGAATACTCCTCAAAGCAGTAGTCGTGATTCCCAGCAACCGTTATCACCTTACGAGCAGGTAGGCTCTCAATCCAAGGCAAATAGACCTCGTTATACCACGCCCATTGAGCTGCGGCATCCTTACGATGATCATCCGAGGTTATGTCCCCAACTATACATATCACATCCGCCTCGGGTAACTCAGGCAAATGCCCGTGTAGGTCTGATATTGCAACTATTCTCATATCTTTAAAATTAAGGGTTCGTACTCAATCTGCATACTCTCGCTTCTAAGTGCCACATTTGCGATTTTTTTGCCCCGCCATTCGCTCAATGAGTGGTTGCCAGTGTGAATGTGCCCACAAAATATATAGCGAATATCTTTTTTCTCAACTGCATCGGCTAACTCCTTGCTTCCAATGTCGTTACCCTCGCCCGCATATAACGCACCTACGTTGTTTGCCCCAAACGGAGAATGGTGACAAAGTAAGAAATCTAGCTTATCTGGTATTGTCTCAAATATCTCTCGCAGCGAGTTATCATATGGCATATGCGTCAAATGGTTATCCAATTTTGAGGTGTTAGGCGTGCCATAAAAGCTATATCCCATTAGCTCCACACCGTTATTCTCTAAGTATCTGTGTTTATCAGTCGAGATAATCTTGTGGCGTTTAACAAACGTATCGTGATTCCCTGCCACAGTAATAACATATCTGCTTGATAGATACTCTACCCAAGGCAAGTAGACCTCATTGTACCACCTCCACTGCGCCTCTATATCATCATTCATCGCAACGGGCACAATATCCCCTGCAATACATACAATATCAGTCGTTGGTAACTCAGGCAGATGACCGTGTAAATCAGATATAGCTACTATTTTCATATCTATTGTTCTGTAAACTATTCTTATAAAACTTGAGAACCAATCCTAACAAGTTTGCCACTATCTATGGAGTAAACCTCTTTGTATCCTTTCTTATCTGTAAATTTAGTCACTTCTGGCGTATAGAGTATTTCAAACGCATAGTTTGTTACGCTATCCTGCCTAACTGGCGTTACAATAATCTCCTTGAAGACAATATCTCCGCCAAAGCTCTTATCCGCCATATGCACCTTTAGAAAATCTGCTTCTCGAACGTAATCACCCCTCTTAATAAAGACGTGACTGCCATATCCATTATGCCCAAAATCCCAGGTAAATGTGCGCACGACACCATCTGTCGATGTATGACTCACTATAGGAAATGTCTGCATCAATATCGGGAATTGATGGTGCATCTTTGAGGGAGCGAGTCTAATGGCCTCGCTGATGAGATTACTGAGAGTAACGCCATTGTTATCTTTACCTTCTGCGTATTCGACCACCATCTTCTCCACCTCTTCAAATGGTTCGTTTTGCGCTATTTCGCCAAGTTTTAGCAACAAGTACTCTTCGTAGAGTTTATCTCTATTGTCTTGAGTGTGTAGTGACTCTTTTATCACGTTCTTCATATCATAATCATTCATAAGTAGTGGCGTCACCCAATCGGCTGTCCAACTAACTGTCGCAAAAGATGCATACCCCCACAGAACATTTAATGTCCATTTTTTAACTCCTGTTTTCTTCTTTTTCATAGCTCTATTATTTGTTATCTGTTATTAGGTTTTATCTTTATTTTGCTTTTAATTCCTTCTCGCTCCCTATGCAGGTCATACTTTGCCTGCTGAATCATAAGCATATCTTCATCAATTTGCAATTCGCGCCCAATGCGTATGGATAACGATGGGTTCATCTTGCGTTTACCGAGCGTTATATCGCCCAGTAGCTGAGGGTACTCCCCAATTCTAATCGCCAGCTCTCGCTTTGAAATACCACGCTCCTCCAACATTCGTGTAAGCAGCGCACCAGGATGTTCTATACTATTCATTTTAGAAAATAAGTTTTCTGCAAATGTAAACATTTTTATTTATACAAACAAATTTGTTTGCAAAAAAAACCAGACAAGGTCATCATCACACTGAAACGCTTCGTGCGATTCTCAATTCCCCAAATTCGTCACGACTGCACGTGCGTGCAAAAGATTAGGGCTACGATTATGTTTTCAAAGGTGTGAGGGAATTTCACCCCCTACCCCTCCACGGCATACCGCCCCGGCCACTCCAGCGCAATTCACTCACCAAAAAGCGGCAGCCTTTTTGCATTAATGCTAACCACATTTGGGGTAAAAATGAGCGGTTTCGAGGCATTTTTCGCTCATTTTTGGCATTTCCCACTGCTCTCACAACTCTCTAAAACACAAACAATTAAAGCACTTGCGATGGCTCAATTAATTCCGTATTAATGCATCTACTTTGCAATAAAATTCACTTTTCAATCTATTTTATCAGAAAAACACTCTCTACAAAGCTGCAAGCAGCTGTTTTTCGATCTCGACAAGGGGGATTCCGTTGCGGATTTGCTCTGTCATCCAATCGGCGATGTCATAGCCCTGTGCCTTTTGTTCGGATTTGCATAGTTGTTTTTTTTTTTAGATTTGCATCTTAGTTCAATTCCTAAATATTCTGATTCGATATGAAAAAGCTAACCACACTGCTTCTATTTGCAATTATCGCTGTATCTAAAATTTCTGCGCAGGAAAATCCTCTTAACACCGTTTTAGAGGATATATACGACAAAGATCAATTTGCTCGCAAAAAACTCATTGAATTTGAGCAGAAAGCAGTTGCTGACAGCGTTGCATATTATCACAAACTTATGGTTGTAAGCGATGAACAAAATAGCAAAACGGTGTTTGAAATTCTTGATAAAAAGGGTTGGCCTGATGGTCTTTCGCAAAAGGCAAATGATGCTATATTCAATGAACTACTCAAACAAAGCATCAAAAGCGATGGAATCATAAATCTATTTTCCGATATTCAACAAGAGTTTTCGCTGTTTGACCCCAAGTTTTTGGAGGAAATTGCGCAAATGAAGGAGAAAAACTTCGCAGTAGAACTTTTGCGTAAACTCATAGCGGAACAAGTGCGTATATACCAAAGAACTAATGCAGTAAGAGCTGACAGATTCTCAGATATTCTATCTCGCGCGATGAGCAACTACCTCAAAGGAATGCTGACCAATGAAGAGGTCATTGAAACTCTGCTCAACACTGCACGAGAGATAATGAATGGAGAAAATGACGCAAAGACTCTTAATCTCTCGGATGAGGAACTCGCGTTTTACGATGCGCTCACCAAGCCAGAGGCAGTTAAGGATTTTTACGATAACAAGCAGTTAGTTGCAATAACTCGAGAGTTGACAGAAACCCTGCGAGCGAATAAGACAATTGATTGGAATGAAAAGGAGAGTGCACGGGCAGGTATGCGTAGAATTGTGAAGCGACTACTCAAAAAGTATAAATATCCACCCGAAGGCCAAGACGATGCTCTGGAGGTTATTATGAGGCAGTGCAATATGTGGAGCGAAAATCACTAATGAATATAATCTAAACGATCAATATAGTCAGAAATAACTCGGATATGTCGCAAAGGTGTGTTATGTTTGCACTGCCCCAAGAAAAAGATGCACAGAGAAGGCAGTAGCGTACATTGACAAGATGTTTAAATCGTAATGAGTGTCCCAAAACATACAGCGGTACTGCATGATGTCTACACTATGACTACTCAGCTGCCTTTATAGTAGTCATCATCGTGTAACCACGCTGTAACCGAACTTTCAGTGATACGCACTAATAGACAAACTATCAAAGAGTTATACACCGCCAACCTCAATCCCCCTCCCTCCGCGGATGTTGAATGAGGCACTTGGGTAACCCGAGCGCCTCATTTTCTTTTTATTACAAATCACCCATACACCTTTGCTATCGGTCACACGATACATATAGTAAAACTCCGGTTCGTAGATACAGCTGGCACAGCCACTTGCCGCTTTGGGCAATGGTTATGTTTTCACACCTCACAAGGAATTTCAATTCAATAGGGTATTTACAAAGCTACATATAAAGCAAGTCGTTTTAATTATTTATATATAAATTAAAACAACTTGCCTATACAATATTTACAACTCAGTTGCGAAAAGTTGGGCGAGGATTAGCTCTAACTCCGTCTGAGTGTCGAGTGCCTCCTCTTGGGCTTTGTAATAATAATCAAGTTCCTGCAGGTAGGTGAGTAGTGATATTTCACCTGATTCCAATGCCTCTTTAAGCAACACATCGCTATTTTGTGATGAAAGAGTTAGCGAGGTTGAAGCTACATTTGCTTGCAATAATTGAGCATTTTGGAAAAGTGACTTAAGCGAGTTGTAGAACGCAATTTTTGTATCCTCTGCTATTGTTTGTGCAACTTTTAAGTCCGCCTTCGCACGTTTCACGCGGTTCGTGTTCTCCCACAGCGGAATGCTCATTCCTACGCTCACACCTCTAAAATCTTGCCCCACAACACTCTCCGACATATAACCCAGCGATAGCTTGGGTAGGCTCATCGCTTGCTCGGCTTTGATTCCACTCTCGCTTGCCGTGATTTCGCCCTTTACATATTGCAAGAGTGGGCTCTTCGCCTCCATTTCTGTGTACCACTGCTCGAAATTTGCAGGTAGTGCGGTATGAGAAAATGTGCTTTGCGAGAAGCTGATCTCTACACCTCCGTTTAGCTGTTTGAGTTGCGATAATAGCTCCTCTCGCTCGACCTTGATTTGGGCTAATTCTGTCGATGCTGAATTGTAGTTCAGCTCACTTTTATTAAGCTCCAAAATACCCGCTGCGCCACTCTCGCGGCTCTTTTTGTATGAGATGAGTAGTTGCTCGGCATCACTTTTTCGTGTGGTGTAGAGCTCTTCGAGCGCGTTTAGGCGTGTTAATTGAGCCATTAATTCTTTGGCTTGCAGAAGAATGTTAATGCGCTCACTTTTGTAGCGCAATTCGGCATTCTCGTTAAGCTGTTTGGCTCTGTCTGACTTGTGAAAGTAGGCAGTTGGGAAATCGAACTCTTGTGTGACTGCAAGGTTTGTTCTGTTGCCTATCTTAGCTGGCGACCCCCACAAGTATGCAAACTCGACTTCTGGATTTGAGAGGTATATTCCTGTTTTGTTTGCCAACTGCTCTGCCTCCGTCTGCTCGCGCAGGGCTTTCAGAGTGAGGCTATTTTGCTCTATCTGCACGAGATAGCTATCCTGTGCACTTGCCCCCAGAGCGGAGGCAAGTACAAACAGTGAAAAGATTATTTTACGTATCATTTTGTTCTTTTTTTATAGAGTTCATAAACTATGGGCACCACATAGAGATTCAACAGTGTTGATGTCAGCAAACCTCCGAGCACCACAATCGCCATTGGGCTTTGAATTTCATTCCCTGCTTTGTCGCCATTGAGGGCGAGGGGAATCAGTGCAAGGGCAGAGGTGAGCGCCGTCATAATGATAGGGTTGAGCCTATCGATGGAACCTAAGCGTACAGCTTTGCGTAGCTCTACACCCTGTTCGCCGAGGGTTTGGTAGCGAGCAATAAGCAGAATACCATTCCTCGTGGCAATACCAAACAGAGTGATAAAGCCGATGATGGCAGGGATGCTCACAACTCCCGAGGTGAGGTAAATTGCCACCACGCCACCAATGAGCGCAAGGGGTAGATTGGTGAGGATGATGGCTGCCAGCGACGCCTTCTTGAACTCTCCGTAGAGGAGCAAGAAGATGATAAATATTGCTATGAGGGCAGTGATAAATATCGTGCGCGAGGCATCCTGGGCACTCTGTGCCTGTCCGCCAAGCTCCACACGATAGCCCTCGGGCAGGTCAATATTCTCATCGATATTGGTTCTAATCTGCTCGACTATTCCACCAAGGTCGCCCCCAGATATATTGGCAGACACCACAATTTTACGCTGTACATTCTCTCTGCTGATGGCATTTGGCCCTCCTGCAGAAACAATATCCGCCACCTCTTCGAGGGGGATTTTGCGTCCGTCTCCAGTGTCGATGAGCGCACCACGCACTGCCTCAATGCTGTTCTCAAACTGTTTATTAAGGCGCAAAACGAGGTCAAATTTACGTTCTCCTTCGTAAATGTCAGCAATTTTATCACCTCCAAAGGCCATCTCAATAAAGCGATTAAAATCACCAATGGTAATGCCATAGTGGGCAAGCATCTGACGGTTTGCACGCACCTGTAGCTGTGGCGTTTCGGTCTGTTGTTCCACGGTGACGTCCACCAAACCGGGGATGCCACTCACAGCTGTTTGTATCTGGTTGGCGAGCATGAACATAAGGCTCAAATCATCACCAAAGAGCTTAATGGCAATGTTTGCGCGAGTTCCCGAAAGCATGTGGTCGATGCGGTGTCCAAGTGGTTGCCCCACTGTGGATGCAATGCCCGAAATTGATGCTAAACGTTCTCGCACCTCTTCCAGAAATGCTTCGCGAGGACGCTCTTTGAGTGTAAAGTTCACATCTATTTCGCTACTGTTTGTACTCTGTGAGTGCTCATCCAACTCACCACGCCCCGTGCGGCGAGCCACGCTCACCACCTCGGGCACTTCCATCAATTCACGCTCGATTAGTTGCCCCAAGTCGTTTGTTACATCGAGCGATGCACCTGGTTTGGTCACTGCCGAGATGACGAGCGAACCCTCATTAAACTCAGGTAAGAAGCTCTGCCCCAGAGTGAAATAGAGAGCAACTGCCCCCACGAGTAGTGCTCCCACAGTGCCGAGAATGAAGCCTTTAAATCTAAGCGCCCACTCCAACGTGCGGCCGTAGATACGGCTCATCCACCTTGCCATAAAGCTATCTTTGGTGTTCTTGGAGAGGTACTTATCGCCTCCGAGCATTGTGAGACACAGTAGGGGTGTAACTGTGAGTGCCACAACGGTGGAAGAGAAGAGAGCTACAATAAAGGCAACGCCAAGGGGAATCAACATCCTGCCCTCCATTCCCGAAAGGAAAAATAGAGGCAAAAACGAAGCTATAATAATCAACGTAGAGTTCAGAATCGGCACACGCACCTCGTTCGATGCACTAAAGACCACGCTCCAAACGCTTGCACGTTCCTCTTTTGGTAGGCTGTGGTTCTCTCGCAATCGGTGGTAGACATTCTCCACATCGACAATGGCATCGTCGACCAATGCCCCGATGGCGATACAGAGTCCCCCGAGGGTCATAGTATTGATATTCATCCCTAAGTATTTAAGAACAATCATCGCACTAAGCATTGACAGAGGAATTGCTGTAACCGCAATAAGAGTGGTTCTAAAGCTACCCAAGAAAAGGAATAGAATGATAATTACCAGAATAGAACCCTCAATCAAGGAACGAGAGATATTGTCGACCGACGATGATATAAAGTCCGCCTGACGGAAGATTTTTGTGTCCAACCTAACGTCCGCTGGCAGTGATTTGGTAATCTCCTGCAAGTTGCGCTCGATGTTTTCGGTTACATTCAACGTATTGATGCTCGGCTGCTTTGAGATGGCCAGAATAATGGCATCTTCACCATCCAATGAGGCATTTCCATACTTAATTGCACTACCCACAACAATTTCGGCAATGTCTTCGACAAAGACGGGATTCCCATCTACCATCTTCACGAGCGAACGCTCCAACTCATCGAGTGAATTGGTGCGAGCCAAACCGCGCAGAATAAATTCATTGCCGTAGTCGCGCACCACGCCCCCCGAAGAGTTCTCGCTAAAGCCACGCCCCACATTCTCCAACTCCTGCATAGTGACTCCATACTGCATCATACGTTCGGGGTTAGCAAGTATATGGTATTGTTTGTAATCACCACCGATGATGCTCACTTGCGACACCCCGCCAGTTGCCAAAACTGCAGGTTTTATAACCCACTCAGCCAGCGTACGAAGCTCCATAAGAGAGGTTGACTCCGCTTGTATACCAACAAAGAGAATCTCCCCCATAATGCTTGATTGCGGGGCGAGGGTAGGCATAACACCTTCTGGGAGGGTTGAGGTGAGCGTTACCATCTTCTCGCTCACCACCTGGCGAGCGCGGTAGATGTCCATTCCCCAGTCAAACTCTACCCACACAAATGAATAACCAGGCATCGAGGCCGAACGCACACGGCGCACGTCCGTGGCTCCATTCACCGAGGTCTCTATGGGGAAGGTTACCAATTTTTCGACTTCTTCGGCAGCCATTCCGTGAGAATCGGTCATCACAACGACCGTTGGTGCTGTAAGGTCGGGGAATACGTCCACATCCATCCGCTGGGTAGACCACACACCGCCTATTATGATTAGCACCGCTCCGAGCAACACCAATAGTCTGTTGTTCAGAGAGAATTTTATAATTTTTTCTAACATTTCTTTAGATTCTTAATGTATGTGACCAGCGTGTGGGTCGAGTGCCCCTGCTGCCTGGGAAATTTTAACCATCACAGCTCCTTGGCTCACGATTCTCACGCCAGCTTCCAGACCACTCTTGATTTCAACTCTAAGAGGATTGCTCGCTCCAAGCTCAACTACAGTCTTTTCGAAAAACTCGGGCGTGAGCTGTCTGTAGACAAAGTAATTGCCCATCTCCTCGATGAGTGCCCCACGCGGAATAGTAATAACTTCGGTGTCGCCCTTGGTTGTGATATCCACACCAACAAACGAACCAGCAAGCAGCCTCGCGGCGCTGTTGTCCACTGCAAAGGTAACTGGGATGAGCGTTGCACCGTCGGCAAGCTCGCGACCATAGCCCACTACCCTGCCCGAGAGTTGAGCCAAAGTGTAGCTACGTCCGCTCGACTGCTCGGTGAAGATGACCTCCGAGATTTTGTCCAACTCGCCCGAAAATTTCGCGGCAACTTGAGCTGTGATGTACACTCTATTATTATCCGTGATGGTAAAGAGCTCTTGGCCGCTCTCCACTATGCCGCCATTATTAAGCAACACTGAGGCAATGTAGCCGCTCATTGGAGCCACTACATTTTCGCCCTCGGCCGAGAAATTTTTTGTCAAATTCTCATACGTACTCTTTGCAATAAGGTAAGCATTCTTGGCCTGCTGAACGTCAGCCTCCGAGACAATTTTATCGTCTACAAGGCTACTCTTGCGCTCATACTCACTCTTTGTGAAGTTGTAGTTGGCCTCAGCCTCCTTGAACTTAACGCTCATATTGTCATCCACCATCGATGAGCTTATGACACTGGCAATTTTCTCTCCCTTGCGTACATAGGTACCCACCACCAGGTTTGGCTTTGCGAGGTATGCTACCCCACGGCTCTTTGCCACAACGCTCTGTCTCTTCGAGGGTTCGGCACTAACCTTGCCAATGGCACTTATCATCGCTCCGATCTGTTCGGTGCGGCTCAGTTCGGTTGCAAAGTCAACCTTCCAGCTCTGCTCCTTTGTGAATAGCGCACCGTTGCTGCTCGTAGCAATAGCATCGGCAGCGGCGTGGTCAGCAGCATGCTCATCAGTGTAGACATTTATGTTTGGGACTATAATCTTTTCTCCATCAATTTCAAAGATAAGCGCCCCTCGCCCCTCATTGTTTGGGGTGAGTGCAAAAGAGTAGATACCTGCCTTGCGAGGAGCCTTTGACGATTGCCTAACGCCCTCATCTCCAACAACAAGACTTACCGTTACCTCGCCATTCGCAAAAGGTTTGAAATCCGCAAGATGCGTGAAGTGAGCTAAAATATCGCTCTGCCTGCCCACAACAAATGGTTTAGACTCGGCAAAAACTTCAAAATTTTCGCTATATGCCGTTAGCTGTAGTGGTTCGTCGTGAGAGTGAGCATCTTGTGTCGATGTGGAGTTGTGGCTGTGCGTACAACTCGACAAGGTAACCGCGAGTGCAGCTACCAAAAATAATTTCATCCGATTCATCTTTCGTCCTCCTCTTTAATGTTTGTGATTAGAATCGCCATCGTGCGAATGTCCGTGGTCGTGGTCGTGGTCTCCGTCACATTCTTCGCCGTGGGTATGTCCATTATCGTGGTTGTGAGCGTGCGCCTCCTCTTTGGCTTTCACCTCTTTCTGGGTCGCTTCATCCACTTTAAAGCTCTCTTGAGCCGAGGCAGCTTCTGTAACCACTTCCTCGTCGTGCGACTCGTGAACTGTGCCGTCCTCGTGGGTGTGAGTTCCTTGGTGAGTGTTTGTGCCGCTTCCGCAAGATGTGAAAGCTACAATGATTGAAAGTGCTGCAAAATATTTAAAAAACTTTTTCATTTCGATTGATAATTTATTATGTGTAAAAAATGGTGCGTACAAAGAGTCGTACACAAAAAAATGAGTCAGCCCGCGCCTATACACGAGCCAACATTTTTTTTAGGGGGCTAATAAATTAACAAGATGGAGGACCTCTAAGTCCAGAGTAATGAATGCCTGGAGGAGCGTAGCCAATCTCTTGGTACTCTCCATAAGCGTTAGTGTTGTTGATGTCCGAAATATCTAAGAGCAAGAAATTTTGAGCAGCAACGTAAAGTACCACAAAATTAAGTGTCTCCTTTTGGCTATCCCTTGGTGTAGTCATGTTATTGAGACTACACTCCTCGCTCTTGTGACCATCATTCGAGTGAGGGTCATCGCCTCCGTGGTGATTGTGGTGGTGCTCCGAGGAATCTTCGCAATGAGAGTGCTCGGCGTGGTAGTTTTGCGCACTCTCGCAGAAGGCTATCACGCCGTCGTGATGATGGTGCGCCACAACAGAGTGCGCAAATAGTAGAACATTTGCACAAACGAGCATTAGTATAGCAATATGCTTTCTCATGTCATGCAAAAATAGCAATTACATTTTAATTGACCAAATCTGCGACAACATTTTCATACCCAATCATAATGGGAGTGCTGCCGCTGGATTTGAGTTTGTCTCTTTAAAACAAGAAACATAGCATTGAAGGTTGCTTTGCTGATTTATCCAGCTTCCGCTTCACTGCACACGCGGGAGGGGGATTAGGGCTACGATTATGTTTTCAAAGGTGCGAAGGAATTTCTGGACTTCCAGTTTTCAAATGAAGGAATCGAAGAACCAATAACAACAGAATAGAGAAGATTTGTTGAGGATAGTTTATGAAGATTTTCTGTATGAAAATATATAGTGTTTGGTTTTTTTTGCTATCTTCGCTGTGTATTGTGCGCAAGTTTTATCGTGCTGTAAATGAAGATGGATGAGAAAACAGAGACTAAATATTGATTTCGGTATCAGAAAAATGAATTTTTCTGATAGTTTTTTATCTGTAAATTTGTGTAATTCAAATAATTGCATACACAATAGACTTACCGCCCTTACACGCGCATCGAGTTACATATTTTCAGTGAGTTCGCGGGTAGGAGTTAACCTCTTTTTGCGGACTCATTTGTTTTTGTATCAATCGAAATAAACAATTAAAATCATAATTATGAAGAGACTATTTCTACTAATGCTACTGATTCTTCCCTTTGTGGGGAGCGTAGCAGCACAGAGCCAGCTCCCAAAAGAACTAAAGGGACAAAGCTTTGTTTTTGAATTTGTCGAGGGCAAGGATATGTTCTTTGTCCCCTATGGTGGCAACTATGTTACCCTTGCTCGGTTCGTACAGCTCATTGAGGATAATCGAGAGCTGTTAAGCGAACGGAAGATGTATATTTCAGTTGCAAGTTACGCTACTGGGGGAAATGAGGAGCAGACCGCTCGTGAGGTGGCGCACATTCAGCGTAACCGTGTAAAGAGTGAGCTAATCACAAAGGGTGGAGTTACCGAAGATGCCTTTGCGACGGATAGGTATATCGCAGAGCCGTATGAGGGGTTGAAAAATGTGGTGGTAGTGACTATCCCTGCATCGCTGGAGACCATCGAGCGACTTTTAGGAGCCTCCGCAGCTGAGAGTGTAAGAGCCTATTATCAAGGCCTCGAGGATGCACGCATAGCGAAAGAAAAAGCCGCACAAGCCGAAAAAGATAGACTACTTGCCGAGCAGAGAGCCAAAGAGGATGCCGAAAAGGCACGCCTTGCCGAACAAGAACGATTGGCAAAAGAAAAGGCTGAGCAAGAACGCCTTGCCGCCGAGCAGAGAGCTAAAGCCGAAGAGGCAGCACGCCTAAAAGCGGAGGAAGAGGCTATAAAGCCTCTTCCGTTAACTCTTCGTACCAACCTCCTACGCCTTGCAACCCTTACAGCCGACTTAGGTGTAGAGTATAAAATCAACAAAAATTGGGGTATTCTACTTCACGGAACCTACACCGACTGGAAGTGGGATGGCGAGAACCGCAACTACGCTATGTGGCAAATCTCTCCAGAGGTGCGCTACTACTTTGGTGCGAACCAAAATTGGTATGGTGGCGTGGCTTACCAAACAGGTGAGTTTGATTATAAATTGGGCGATAGCGGCTATCAAAGCACCGACCTATACCACACGGCAGGCATCACAGCAGGTTATATGCTCAAATTAAGCGACTGCCTATCACTTGACTTAGGTATTGGAGCAGGTTATACTCGTGCCTCTTATGATCAATATACAATCCAAAACAATATTCGTGTACGCACAGCAGTAGGCACAAAGAACTATTTTGGTTTGAATCAAGCAAGTGTAACCCTAAGGTGGAATATTTTTAAATAATACGGCGAAGATGAAAAAAATAGCATATATAATTACAGCATTGGCACTTCTTGTCAGTTGTATCAAGGAGCCAATTTACAACACAACACACCCCACAAAGGGGACTGCGATGTTGAGCATTGATTGGGCTGATTTGCACGCGGGCGAGAGTGTGCCGAGCAGTTTCGCGCTCGATGTGGGCGGAGACGAGTATATTGTAGTTGACGCAACGCTACCTATACTTTTGGATCCACAGGCGCAGCAGGAGTTTTTGATGCACAGCCCAAGCGGTGGTATGAGCATTAGTGACGGGATTGCAACGCTCTTAGAGGCTACTCGAGTGGCACAAGACCCCGAACCGCTGCCCGAGTCGCTCTACTACGATTGGCAGATAATGGATATTGTGGCAGACAGAGTGCACAACGTGAGTATCACCCCCAAGCGAGGAAATGCGATGCTGACTCTAAAGCTCAACTACAAAGAGAGCGAGGCGGCAAATATCCAAGAGATAACTGTAACGCTCAGCGGCATAGCAGCCACACGCAACCTGCGCACCGATGCCATCTCAGATGAGGTGACACTCACCCACTACCCCGATTTTGGGACGGCAAGCCCTCTTGAGCTAAAGTTTAACATTTTTGGCACAATAGGCACAGAACAAATTTTAACTATTGCCTACACCACCATAGATGGAGTGACAAAGGCTGTAAGCTCAAATCTAAGCTCTCAGCTTGCTTCTTTCAACACAAACATGGAGGCTTTAACCCTCACAGGCGATATGAACCTACCAACAGACCTCGAAGCAGAGGGAAGTATCTCGGATTGGACTACTGGTAGCGGAGGAAGTGGAACAGCAAATTAATGATTAAAAAGACGAATATGAAAAGGATACTATGTATAGTAGGTGCGTTGGGGCTAATAGTTAGCTCTTGCACCAAGACAGAGGAGTTTCAAAACCCCAACAATGGAGACACAGCGGTGCAGTTTACGGCAAATATGGCGACTACTCGTGTTACGGATGATGTTGATAATCCCAAATTTGAGGCTCTGGACGAAATCGGCATTTTTACAACTAACGGTATAACTATCACAGCAAACTCGAGGTACAGAATCAAGGAATCAAACAAGCCAGAAATGGAATACGCAGGCACTGGTGATGACAAAATCTTCCCACCAGATGATCCCACGCAGTATTTTGCTTACCACCCTTACGATAAGAATGCAACCTCCTTCAGGTTAAGCGTTGACGTAACTGCCGAGTATAAGAATGAACCGTTGGTTTGGGCAAGGGTAACAAACGCAAGTGGAGCGAATGTGGATCTACAGTTTTACCACCAGCTCGTAATGCTCAGACTAACCTTCGTCGCAGGAGGAGGAGATATTACGACCCTTGAGGGAGCAACTGCCACGCTTGTAGGAGCAAACACTAAGGGAGAGTTTTCTATTATGACAGGTGGATGGAATGGTAGTAAATATGAAAAGGCAGATTTAATTATTAATGATATATCAACTACCCAGACAAGCAAAACCGCCACCGTTTATGTTATGCCGATGGACAATACAAGCGAGCTACTAAATGTAAGCATTGTAATAAAAGCAAGAGGCAAAACCTTTATTTGGAAAGTGCCAACCAATGCAGGAGGCTCCTTAAATGGCACCTGGGAGAAAGGACAGTATTACGATTATACTATCTATGTGGGGAATTAGAGAATAGAGATTAGAGAATGCAACCTCCAACCTCTCAAAAAAGAAAATAATAACTAAATAATAACTAAATAACACAAAAAAAAATGAAAAAATTAACATTTTTAGCACTTGCCGTAGCAGCTATGGTATCGTGCAACAAGGAGAACAACGAAGTAGTAAACCCAAACACGCCAGTAGAGGCGAAATTCACCCAAGGTGTAATCACCCGTACAAGTGGTAATGACTGGGTACAGAATGACCAAATCGGCATCACGATGACCGAGGCAACCACGCACACCATCAGCGAGGGTTTTGAGAACATTCGCTACAAAGCAGTGTCAAGTGCAGGAGCTAGCGATTTCACGGCAGATGGCACAATTATCTACTATCCACAGGATGGTGCCCCGGTGGACTTCTATGCCTACTATCCATACCAACAAGGTATGATAGGCGGTAACTTCAATGTGGATGTATCATCGGGCGACGAAGCAGATATTGACCTATTGCGTGCCTTTGTTACAGGCAAAAATAAGGACAATCGCAATGTTCCACTAACATTTGAGCACCGCCTATCGCATCTGACGATGAACATCACTCGTGGGCAAGGGGTGCACAGAACTGAGCCAATCACCGCAAAAGTTGTAGGCTCTATGACCAAAGCCGAATACAACATCTTCACCGACCAACTTACTGTCACACCGAACACAGCGGCAGATATTCCAGTCGATGTGAACGGATTAAAAGCAACTGTTATCCTCGTGCCGCAAACAATGGGCGCAAATGCAGCCGTAGTATTCACCGTAGATAGCGAGGAGTACCGCTGGAGCTTAAACAACATAACATTCGAGAAAGGCAAAAATCACACCTACGACATCACCGTTACAAAGAGTGGAATAGAGGTTAATGGTAGCATAATCGAGGGCTGGAGTACTGGTAATGGCGGCTCTGGTACTGCACAGTAGAAGAATTAGTTGATAGTTAGTAGTTAAAATTCAAAAAAACTACGACTTCTATAACTACTAACTATCAACTATATACCAAAAAAACAATGAATAAAATTATATTAAGTGCTCTCACCGTTTTAATGTTGGTGGGTTGCACGAAAGAAGATAATTTCGATGCGCCGAGTGACAACATATTGCATCTCACCTCGGGCAATGCGACCCGTGCGGTGGGGGATATGTGGGAGCAGAACGATGTTATTGGTGTGTCAATGATAGCGCGACCATACACAGGAACGTTCGTCGGAAAACAAAACACGCAGTACGCCGCCACGCAGAGCGGAGGAGGTAGCGATGCGACTTTTGCGACCGCCGACTTTGCAGTGGTAGCTCCCGACGTGGATTTATACTACCCAAGTAGTGGCAATGTCGACATAGTGGCGTACCACCCATACTCCGTGGCGAGCGACGATGGGGTTTACGAGATTGATGTGGTGAACAATCAGGCAGATGCCGACCTTGTGTTAGCAAGAAAGGTGAACGTGAGTAGCTCAACAGGTGCTCTAAATATGGAGTTCCATCACGTAATGTCGCAAATTGAGGTGATAATGAAAGTAGGCGCGGGGCTAACTGATACAGATTTGGCAGCCAGCAACATAACTGTAAATCTTGTGGGCTCTAAGACAAAAGTAACTTACAACATTAACGGCTTTGATGCTAATGCCCCAACAAGCACAGCCCCTTTCGGGGTGCCTGATGAAACGAAAGATATTACATTAGCTGTAGATGACAACAAAGTAGCAAGTGGTATTGTTATTCCGCAGGGGATTGCGTCTAATTCTATGAAACTAACTTTCGAGGTGAAGGGCTATGGCACATCTGAATTAGTTATAGACACCGAAAAATTTGAGTCGGGCAAAAAATACATTTACGATGTTACGGTCGATCGCTACAGCATAAAGTTTAATAGTACGGGGATCGAATCTTGGACTGAGGGAACTACTGGCGGCAACACTGGCACAGCCGAAGAGATTGCGTTTGCCACCATAGCGGAGATCGGAATGTACTACTACAAGGATGGTAAATTCTCTAAAGACCACCGTGCTGCCACAACCGCAAACCCTATTGTGGGCGTAATCTTCTCGGTAAACGCAGACGGCAAGAGCGGCAAGGTGGTGTCGCTCGATGAAGGATCGGGTTTTGCGTGGTGTGCAAAAACTGCTTTGTGTGTCACAAATGCAAATAACGAAACTAATGGACTTGCTAATATGAAAACTATTATAGGTAGAGTAAAAGGCGCAAATGTTCCAGATGGTGCAACAGTTGTGGCGGAAGGAGTAAATGACTTTAGCCAAACAAATTTCCCTACATTTTGGTGGGTTCATCAAAAGAATCCTGATGGCACAACTTACGAAGCTGGCCAAAAAGGTATCTGGTATCTGCCGTCGAAAAATGAGTTGATAGCCTTATACAGTGTTTACTATCAATACGGCAAGAATGCATTTAACGCCCTATTCAACGCCAGCGGAGTAGAAGGAAGTGTAGGATTTAATGATGATAGTATTTATTTCTCTTCCACTGAGTCCGACCCCTACAATGCGTGGCATACGTATTTCCTCAGTGGCAACTCGAATGTCGGCACTAAGCTCAGCTACGATGCCAACTTTAGGACTAGGGCTATCCTCGCTTTTTAGGCACTACAAAATACTAAGCAAAAAAGTTTGATGTGACTCAATCCCACATCAAACTTTTTTGTTTTCGACAGCTCCACCATCCTCCCAAGGCTCAATGGTGATGAGTAGCCGCTGCATCCTAAAACGACAGATACCAGGATTCATATTTACCACCTCCTCCATCTGCTCGTGCGTTAGCTCAACAATGCGATAGGTTGCGTAAAGATAAAGTCGGCATCGTGAGGAGGTTTAGTAATATCTACCCACACATCGTTGTTGTCAATATCGAACTGAGAGACAAGTTATTAGAGCGGTAGCACTTCATTGGGGAGTTGTGGCACATGAGCGGCTTTTATTGACAGCTCACCTAAAAACCACTTTCACATAGAGAATAAACCCCTTTAATTTGCACTGTAAATAACAAACAAATCAATTAACAATAAAAAAAGAAAAAAGATGAAAACAAAAGTAATGATTATCGCAATGATGCTGAGTGCAGCACTATTTAACTCAACTGCATCATTTGCACAGGATGGTAATAAATCAATCGAAGATATGGCGCAACTTTCAACCGACAGCCTCGATGAAAAACTCAACCTCAGCGATGAACAAGAAGCTAAGGTTTACCAAGTGACTATCAAATACCTCGAGAGGGCACAAGATCTAATGTACAGCTCTGACTCGCGAAGAGAAAAGTATAGGACTTTCCAAGCCGACAATGCTGCCAAAGAGAGAGAAATGAAAGGGATTCTCACTAATGAACAGTTCAAGGAGTGGCAAAAAATCGCTGCGGAACAGCTTGAGCAAATCAAACAAAATCGTAAATAACTTAGTATAGCAGAGATGAAAAAGATAGCTCAGCGCAGGTATCAAAATTGGTAGAAAATCGTAACTTTGCTGGCAACTGGTTGTGTATGAATAGCCCTTGTTATATAAAAATATGAAGAAACATATAGTTTTAATCCTTCTGGTGCTGGGTGGCGCAATTACAGCCATGGCACAGAACAGAACTATCTCGGGGATTCTTGTAGACGCAGATAGTGGCGAGCCGCTTGCCTATGCAACAGTTGCTGTCGAGGGAGCTACCAATGCCACAATAACAGATGACAATGGCAAGTTTACACTAAAAAACATCTCGGCGCAGAGCAAAGCTCTTGTGTGCAGTTACGTGGGATACGAGGACCACAGGCAAGAGCTTGCAGATGTAACTACCTCGTATATCACAATCAAGATGACTGCCCATGCAACAGGCATAGAGGCAGTTGTTGTGAGCTCGATTCGTAACGACCAGAGAATAACAAATACGCAAATCGGGGTTGAGAGAATCGAGATTGAGAGTATGGTAAAAACACCAGCTCTCTTTGGCGAGAAGGACATTGTAAAGACGCTAACTCTCTTGCCAGGAGTAAAGACCGATGGTGATGGTTCCAGCGGTTTTCAGGTGCGCGGCGGAACTGCAACTCAAAATCTTATACTTCTCGATGATGCTCCAATCTATAATGCGGGGCATATGATGGGTTTGTTCTCTGTCTTTAACAGCGATGCGCTTACCAATGCGTCACTTTATAAGGGGTTAGTTCCAGCGCAATTTGGCGGGGCGAGCTCATCAATTTTCGACATCAACACCAAAGCGGGGAGTATGCAAGACTATAACTTTAGCGCAAGCATAGGTCTGTTGTCGGCAAAGGTGATGGCCGAAGGGCCTGTGATTGAGGATAGGCTATCGTTTTTCGTGTCTGCTCGCCGCTCATATTTCGATCTGTTTTTAGCCTTCAGCGACCAGTTCCGTGGCACGGTGATGAATTTTTATGACATAAATGCGCGTGTAGATTATAAAATTGATGATAACAATCGCCTCTCTCTATCGTTGTTCAGGGGTGAAGATAATATGGGACTGGTTGACCTTATGGAGATGCAGTGGGGCAATAGTTCTCTGTCACTGAATTGGTTTCATAGCTATGGTGGTGAGCTGAGTTCAAACACAACGGCTATTTTTTCGGACTATAATTCAGACAATGCAATGAATTTTCGTGATACTGAGAGCAGTATGGCTGGTTTTATCAAAAACTATGGCTTAAAACACGAGTACAACTGGGATTTGAACGACCACACTCTGAAATTTGGCGCACAAACGAATATAATTGACCTTCAGTCTGCCGAGTGGTTCTTCAACGGCATACGATTGGAGGAGGTAAGGCGAGCCTGGGAGAATAACATTTGGGTAAATGATGAGTATCAAATCGTCGAGGATAAATTAGCAATTTCGGCGGGTTTGCGCCTCAACGCCTTTTCGGTTCTGGGCGGAGCTCCATATTACGAGCTTGACCAGAGTGGAGACAATATTGTAAATACTCTTAATTATGGCACGAATGAGATTGTGGGGACTCATTGGAACCTCGAGCCACGTCTGAGTATGAACTACCGTCTGCAACCAAATCAGAGCCTGAAGCTGGGGTATAGCCGCACTTCGCAACACATCCACGCAATTCGCAATAGCACTTCGTCAATGCCCTTTGATCGCTACACTATGACAAGTAACATTCTGCTACCCGAAGTTGCCGACCAGGTGTCGTTGGGCTACACTTATCTTACGCCAGATGAGCAGTACGAATTTACAGTAGAGGGTTACTACAAAACCATCGACAATATCTATGACTACAAGGATGGCAAGTCGTTCAATTCGGCAGTAGAGATAGAGACGCTACTACTTGGCGGAAAGGGGCGTTCGTATGGCATGGAGTTTTTAGCAAAGAAGAACATAGGTAGATTTACTGGCTGGGTTGGGTATACTCTGTCGTGGACTGAAAATAAGATTGATGGCATTAATAACAACCAGTGGTATGTGGCAAATAACGACCGCAGGCACGATATTTCCGTAGTGGCAATGTATGAACTATCGCCAGAGTGGAGTCTTGCGGCAACGTGGGTCTATAATACCGGACAGGCACTTACTGCGCCGAGTGCTAAGTATGATCTGGGGGGCGAAACAATCTACTACTATGCCGAGAGAAACGGTTATAGAGCGCCTGATTATCACCGCCTCGACGTAAGTTTCACTCACACCATAAAAAAAGAAAATCATACGAGCGAATGGAGCTTTGGAGTCTATAATCTCTACAACAGGTATAATCCATACATGATAACCTTCGAGAACGACCCGCAGAGCCCCACGGGAACAAAGACCATTCAAACCTCGCTCTTTGGCATCATACCCTCGGTGTCATACACCATTAAATTTTAATAACCTTTAAGCAAAAGATATAGATGAAAAACATATTGGCCATAGTAGCTTTTGCAACACTGCTGTGCGTAAGCTGCGAAAAAGAGATAGAAATAGACTACAAGTCAATAGAGGGGCTGTATGTCATTGAGGGAAATCTGAACAGTTCCACGGCTGAGGTGCAAATTACACGGACTCGTGATATGAGCGCACCCTCAAACACTGTGTTTATTGATAACGCTGTGATAACTATTACAGACCCTCACGGAAAGCAGAGCACGTTGCTCTATGATGGTGGAGTTTATAGCCTTCCCTCCCTGCCAACAACCGATTTCGGGGTGTATGAGCTGAATGTATCTATTGGGGGCGAAAAATTTTCGGCAAAATCTGAGATTATAGATGCAGCACCAGAAGTTGTTAGCGCAAAATATAAGTGGGTAGAGCCTATTATGTCGAATCAAAGCGAGGATAATAGAACAATTCAATATACAATCTCAATTCAAGACAGAGCGGGGATGGACAACTACTACAAGTATATAATAATGGTTAATGACTCCTTGCGCCAGTGGGGCGTGACTAAAGATAGCAACCGAGGCGGCAAGATGATAGAGATCTCGATGCAGACACGTAGCGAAGAGAACTTCAAAAATGGCGACAAGATTCGCACCGAGGTTCAAAGTATCGACAAGGCGGCGTATGACTACCTATACTCCGTATTGCTGAGCGAACGCACCAGTTCAAACCCGATTAATTACTTTAAGGGCGGGTGCTTGGGATACTTTTCGGCTCACCTCTCCACGATTATCGACTATGTGTTCAATGAAGATGATGTAGAGGAGTGATAGTACTGTTCGATAGCACTGCACACTTTGGATTAGAGATTTAGTAATTTTGTGAAAAATGGGCGCAATGAGAAATAATATAATACTTGGAATTATCCTCTCGGTGGGTGTTACAGTCATGGTGATGCTTCCACGATTAGCTACGGGGCGTGATGCGGAGTATCTCGATACGATGGCGATAAATACACTTGTAATGCTGCTTGTGACGTGGTTTGGGCACTTGTGGTTGCTATCGAATAAAAGATATAGACGCTTTATTGCTACTATGTGGATGCGTAATATCCTCTCTATTGTGGTGGTTTCGGTGATTGTCTACTATCTACTTGAGCTCGTTTCACCAGCTATTGACACAACCGATAAAGGAGTTTTTTTTGGAAGAGGGGGCATATCACCTGCGGGGGGGGGATTTCGGCCACACAGGCGGGATTAGAGACGCTTCAGCAGCCTCTACAACACTTACAATCCAATGCCCCCTTCCAAAAAACTCATCTCTGAAAATTACTACCTAATATACCCCTTCTTGAATCGAACGCACTGGCAGAGCATTCCCACGCGAAGCAGGAGCTAATGCAGGCTTATCCGACTCTATGGCGATTGTCGGCCCCCATGGATATATCCTAATCTTCTGGGCAGCAACGAAACTCTTCGCCTGATCTATCGAACTGCCCGTGGTCGCCGCACTCGGTTCCGATGTCCATAGGTAGGTGTTCCACTGCGACAATCCATCTGTCTCGTTCTCTAATTTGCCACCAGACACTGCGCTAATCATGCCCGCTGCTGGAAAATAAGTCTCAAACGTCTTGGCACCACCTGACGAGTAGCTGTGTTCAAGCCCAGGGGTTGTGTGTGCTACCCACTGGTAGTCTCCGGCAAGTGGCTCATGACCGTTGTAATCCAAGTGCGTGAATGCGATTCCTGGAGCAACCATCCATCCCAGTGGAGATGGGTCGAATATCGACTTGCGTAGGTTTGTAGTTGAGGCCTTGAAGTCGTGCCATAGGTACTGTAGTATATCTACTTGCAGGCACCAGTTTTTGCCAGACGTGGTGGCTCCAAGTACAAGCTTTGTAGGTGCAACAACCGCATCCTCGAACGTGTTGACAGTTGGTGTGGTATCATACCCGAGACTATTAACAACGGCACTGCCATTGCTGAATTTTGCGCTAACACCCGGGAATGGATCTTTTCTTCCGTACTGGTAGTAAAGACTGCCAGCTCCTGCGCCAGAATCTCCACCTGCGAACGAAGTGTTCAGTGCGCCGAGGTTTCTGTCCATCATAGCACGTCCTGCCAGTTCGTTTTGCCATTTGCTCTCGCCATAGCGGTGTATATCTCCGTTCATTACTTTAACCGAGTGGAAATCGTTGTTTCCAGCCACAGGGCGAGCGCCAGCATCAGTAATATAGGGGTTGTAGTCGGTAACCCATAGGTGCCAAGTCCATATAACTTCGTTTCCTTTTTTCACATTCACTGCAAAGTTCTGGTGTTTATTCACCACGCTTTGGCCATCAAACTCGATTTTTATTGCATTCTCACCTGCTGGGGATTGCGATTTCGAGATGGTGTATGGAGCCATGCTCTCGCCGTCATACCACGATAGTTCGACCGAGAATTGATCATCACCAGACCAGTCATTCGTTGTAATCACGTCGTAGCGACGATTTTGTGCGTATGAGCTCCAAAATTCATTGATTCGTGCAACTACAGGAATGTAGTACTCGTTCTTGACTCCAGCGAATGGATTAATAATGTATGAGTTTGCCTGAGATGATTGCGGTAGTCGAGTCTCGTCTCCGGTGAGTAGTTTGTTGATGAAGGACTGATTCGAATAATCTGTAATCATTGTCTTGTTGACGTTGAACACGACTTTGCGAGTCAGCTCCCCGACTTTCACTGTGAGGTGGCTCTCATACACATCAAAGGGGATTGTGACCTCAAAATTGTGTGTTCCAAAGTAATCAACCCAATCTCCAACAACGTCACCAGCTGCCAGATCAGGGTTGCTGGCTCCCACAATATTGGTTGTTGTCTGTTCGTAGACAATGTTGCCTTCAGCATCGTAGATGATATCTCCGTGCGAGTCACGCTTCTCATTCACCTCTATAGCAACGCCATCGAGGTAGAGGTGGCTAACCCCAGCCGAGGTGGTGATTTCGCTCTTGAGGGTTTTGGGGTCAACCTTGCTCAGCACCTCGAAATCGTCGGGGTGTGCGCCCATCAGGCCATTTGTTGTTCCGCCATTGTAGCTCAGCGAAAAGTTAACTCTCACAACCTTGTTCACGTTGTCCACCTTCCACGAGAAGTCGTTTGATGCGCCCACGGTGTAGTTCTGTTCGGTTTCCGAGAGGTTCGAGTTGTACGTGCTCATCTCCAACTCGAAGAGGTCTTTGTTCACGCCAAGGTAGTACTGTCCATTGCTGACAATGTCCGAGGCTTGGTCGTCGACAGTGATGCTGTATTCGATGTTCGAAGGTGGGCCTTGCGCAGCTTCATCGTAGCTCAAGTACCCGGGAGAGTTAACCTTTGTGATGTTCACCAAGTAGCGACTGCTATTGTAGATGAAAAAAGTCTCGCCAGCATCAACGCTCTCACCGTCATCATAGTTCTGTCTTGTGTATCGCAAGATGAGTTTGTAGAACCGTTCGTTGCCAGCGCCGTTGTTCATTCTCACAACGATGTACACTGGCTTGTTGTCCTCCACCAGATCGCCAATGTCAGCAGGCGAATTTGCAAGGGGGGCTGTGGGGTAGATATAGAGTCCTTGGATGTACTTTGAGTCGATATTGGCGGCAGTGATTGAGGATGGTAATTTACCCAACGTGCCGTATTGAGTTGCTGTTGGTTGGAGGTTAGTGAGCGGTGTCACTTCGTGCGTGTGGACACGAGGCAGGCTTGATGGTTCGCCAGTGATTGGGTCGGCAGTTGCCACGGGAGCTTCCATTGCGCTCACGCCCAAGAGTTGTGTGTAGTCGCTGCTGCTCACATCGTTTTTCCCGTCGTTGAGCACCACATCAATTCGTGCATAAGCAAACCTCGATACCAGACTCTCGGTTTTTTCCCACTCTTCGAGTACCGAAGAATTCAGCTCATCGAAGGTGATTGACTCGGAGTAGATGGGTAGCAGGCTCGCATCACTATTTTTAAGCACATTGCTGCTCGATGATGGATCGTAGGGCATTTGGGCAAAGTACAGAAAATCTTTGTACGTAAAGTCCGAGGCATCGCCTTTAAGTATCACTTGCCCATGTTCATCCAAGGCGATGATACCGCCTCCTGCTGAGCCTGTACCCAATAGTTCTTCAAGTTTTTCGGTGGAGGCGTTAGCAATCCCAATGATTCGCACCGGTGTGGTACGCTCCTTCAAGACGGTGTAGTATCGAGGCTCGCCAGCTGCGTTATAGTCGCGCACGACATTTTGCACCTCAATGAGCTTGTTTTCGAGTGCAGGGGTTTGGTTGTCGAAGACATAGGCTTTCATGTTCTTGAGATTCATCTCCCTGGTAGTAGCCACAAGCTCGACATCTCCTGTGCGTGTGCGCATGGCAATTTGCTGTTCGTTGAAAGCCAGGTTGCTCATATCCACAGCCATTTTGGTGAATCCTTCTGGAACCGTGCCGTTCTGTGTCGATGGGTCAATGTCCAACAAATTCTCCTTCTTGCAACTTGTCATGGCGGCCATCAGTGCAACAATACCAAGTGCAGTAACTATATCCTTAAACTTAATCATCTTTTTTTTCCTCTTTCTTAATCTTTACAAACAAAAATACTATTTCGTAATCACCGAATATACAAACTCACGCTCTGCAATAGTGATGGTCACCCGATCAACTTGCAGCCCTCCGGGGCTCAGCGTTAGATACTCCAACTCTCCGCTGTTAGGCACGCCTGCAACAAATGAACTTATGCTCACGTTGGCATCTCTGTTCTCGAGCAAGATGTTGGCTGCCTCGAGTTCACCTTGCGAGAAGGAGGTTTTGAACTTAACGTTCTTTTTGAAGCCAGCCAGACCGTGCTTGTCGGCCACAAACTCCAGAGCTCCTCCCTCGTCAAGAGCGAATGACGACATGTTCACGGTAATAGTGTAGGTGAGATCAGCTACATTGACCTCGATAACATCTTGTTCGATATCCAGAGCCAGTGCTGTGTATTGTATCACGGGCTCGCCAGTGATAACATCGGTAGTCACCATCACGTTGGCCTTACGAGGGTTAGCGTTTTTGGCTGTGATATCGTGTCTGTTGAAATTCGAGTAGTAAGGTATTATCACTTTATTCTGATCCGCGGGCATTGTGACACTCAAGGAGGTGGGGTTATTCACCTTGTCGAGCCTAAAGTATCCCCAGAACACCTCCACAGTGTATTGCTTGCCAGCCACAGTTGCTGTAACTACGTCAGAGTATATTCCCTTTGCGTCGGCATCAGCAGGTTTGGTGTAGGTGACAGAGCCGTCATAGCCTACACCACCTGTGAATGAGGGGGTTAATTTGCCTCCGTTCTTTGATGCGAGGTTGAAGAATCTTGCAAGTTCCTCGGGAGTGAAGCTATTGCTATCGTAGCTTGTCTGGTAGTAGACCTTGATGCTGCTTTCTCCCTCAGGGATGGTGAATTTTCGTTGCTCTCCGAAGCTAAATTCGCCGCTGTATATATCAATATCGAACTCTCTGCCTCGAACAGTAAAGCGTATTACGTCATGGTTGCCAGCAATGCCACCTGCGGGTGCTTGATAAACAATTCGAGAGTTGGTGTAGTCAATGGTAGCGCTCCCGCCGTTGTCGCACGAAATATTCCATGACCATGTATTCGAGAGTGGGTCGAGGGTCTTAAAGTCATTCTCCAAATATGTCGTAGTGAAAGGAATCTCGACGCTGGACTGCCCCTGCGATAGGTTATATATCCTGCTGTTGGAGTCAAAGGAAAACTCGCCGCCCTCAATATCGCCATTAACAACCTCTTCTGCCCAATCATAAAGAGACGCCTCGACGTGCATTGTAGGGGTGCCCTCCGAAAAATCAAAAGTGATATCGAAATGGTACCTCTTGCCAGCCTCAAACTTCTCGATAATTGGAGCAGAGCCGCTGTTTAGGTTGATGGCGATTTCCTTGACTACATCTTGTTCGTGCCCCAACGAGCCGCCATCAACGCTCTTCAGGTTTTGATGGTAGGCGAGCACTAATTGTGCGTCACTCCTGAGCTCCTGAGGAATCATCAGTGCGATGTGCTTCTGGCCACCTTCAACCAGCGCAGTGGGCACCACATCAATCACCCCATTATCGCCCAAGTGCACCTCGCCAGGCTCTGCAGTTGTGTGAGCAGATGAGCCTATGAACTCACTCTTTAGACGTGTAATCTCGGTGTCGCTCCACTGGACTGAGGTTTTCTCATCGCCAATAGTCCAACCAAAAGGCGCTTCGGCATACTTCTCGCTGCTGGGCACAGTAGCCTTTGCAACGTCGAACTTCAGAACACCAGTCGTAGCAATGTTTGTTAGGCTGAGTCCGTGGACTTTGATTTTTGCCTCCGGGTATTTCAGTGCAGTCCCATCCATCTCGCTGAGCTTCTTTACGCCCTCTTGGTTGAGGCGCACGCTGAAGGACACTTGCGAGAGCGCGTGCTTGAAATTCATCTTCACTGTCGGCTCAAAATCACTGTTTATCGCCTTCCCTCCTACATTAACCTTCGAAGCAACCATTATATCCTCGCCCAGGGCAACCAACGTGCTGGGGATGGTGTAGTTGAACGAAAACGCCCCACTTTCGCCAAGCGCTGGTGTGACCTTTGCGCTGTGGAGTTCGTTGCCCCCGTAGCCTCCGTTGCCAGAGACAACGCCATGAGGCGATATGGCAAAGAATGAATGATAGGCGTTATTCTTCCAATACTCCACATAGTGCTCATCTTTTCCTCTGGAGGGGACGTATGACCAGTTATACCCAGTCGATGCGCTTCCACTACGCGTGATGTAGGCATTGTACATCCAATTGAAGTGGTGCTTTGCGGGGTCGTACTCTACTGCTGGGTTTTGAGCTCCAGCCTCTTCAAGTGAAGCATCATAGGTCACGGCGCCATATACGGCAAACGACTCAAGGTTTGTGTTATCCAGAGCTCGTTGGTATGGCTCGCCATCTTCTACAGTGTACTGGAACCTCTCTTCACCAATCGCAGGGTCGATAATAGTATCATCGATGTCGTTTGGCTTCTGGCACGAGGCGAGTAACAGCGCTACTGCAAAAATGTTAATAATCTGTCTCATTGCTATTCTATTGATATCTGTGTAAGTGTTTTTCTCTTTTTTTTCACTCTCTTTTTATTCCCTCTCTCCTTTAGCACCCAGGGGCAGGTTCAAGTGCCCATGGGTAAAAAAATGTGTGTGTGTGAATTAGAGCCCGCGGGGGGGGGGCGAGCTCAAATCCACAACCCCTGTATTACATATCCAACGGTTGGTCAGCAACATTCTCCCAGTCAGCCGCATCTGCTGTGAAGTCGATTCTAATAAGGTTGTCCTCTCCTTCCTCGTCCGTGCCCACTGAGTCGAAGTTAAGCGTGTAGGTAACAACTTTTGATGGTGCCCATACTCCCGCATCGTCAAATGGTACGTAAGCTGTTTTGTATGCGCTCGCAGTGCCAAAGAGATACTCTTTTACTTTAGTGATTGGATCTTCAACATAAGCACGACACTCGATAGCGAGGTACGCTCCGTTTTGCGCCGTTGCCAAAGTTTGAGTACCGCCTGCTGCAAGCTCAGCCTCACTCAAGATTTTCCATGGCTCGAAGTTGCTTGGGATAACAAGTATCGGAGTAGTGGTTGCAATATCTTTTAGTGTAGTGCTCAAACCCACCACCTCGTTCGAAACTGTTGGGTATGTAGCAATTGAACTGCCCACAGCCCAAGATGCTGGTGTAGAAGTAGCAGGAACAGTGAGTGTGCCAGAGTTAGGAATGTTCACCACGCTAATACCATTTGCTTTTACGTCAACTTTGAGGTTTGCAGAAGTAGTGTAGCCCTTGAATTTGAGCTGAGTGAGGGCGTGCTTGAAGGTCAAGCTCACGCGGTTGTCAGCAAGTGCGTTTTCTCTGTCCTTTGTGACATCAAGCGCAGAGGCAAACATGAAGTCAACTTGATCGGCAACAACTGTTGGAACTGTGTACACTACCTTCATACCTTCTGTTTTTGTAGTGCTGATAGAGGTCGCAAGGTTGCCAGTGTATGGCGCATAAGCAAAGAAGTCAAGCGAACTGCCCGAAGTTGGCCAGTATGCCACGTCCGAAGGATCTACATAGTTCCACGCTCCGCTGCTTAGGTTGATTTGTGCCGAAAGGTACTCGCTGTCAAAACCAGCAGTGCTCGTAAATGCACTCACCTTGAAACCACCACGAGCCGAGGTGCCGTACTTTGACAAAAACTCACTTGTGTTGCCTACGATTAGACCACGAGTCTGCTGAGTTGCATAGGTACTGAACTCAATCTTGTTACTCTGTGGTTCTGTTTCTGGAGTGTCAAACACCTCTTTTTTGCAACTCGAAAGAGTTGCCGCTGCTACTAATGATGTGATAAAAAGTTTCTTCATTTTGTTTTGATAATTTAGATTTGTGTTAATTTAATTTGTATTTGTTTATTCATTCTTACATTGGTATCTCAATATTCTCATCCTCCCACTCCTCGGCATCGACATCAAACGATCCATCGCCCTGGCCAATGGCCTCTGGTAGTTCAAGCTCCAGGTGTACAAAATATTTCTCCACGCCGTCCACATCCTCTCGGATATCTATGAGCTGAGTAACGTCTACCATCACTCTGTGGTGTTTGCCGTCCAGGAGTATGAAATCCAGATCAAGCTCGTATTCTGCATTGGGATTTGGTAGCAACCCAAAGGTGTGAAATTCGTGGCGAATTGTTGCATTGGCACTATTAGAAGGGTCGAAAACCCTGTTGTTGAATACAAATTCGTGCATCATGTCCGATTCAAAGTCAGTGTCATTTGCCAATAAGTGGCCAATGGTAGAGTGCTTGAAAAAGGTGCGAGGTGCGCCAGCAGCATACTTGATTCCCTTGACGTAGGCCGTCAATACAAAGGTCGCTACATCTCGCTTAGCCACCACCTTATGTTCGTACATTACGTCATCTGCTCCGCTCTGGGGTCTGTCATAGAAAACATCAATTGCCTCTTGCGTGATGACCAAATCATCCAACACTGCGGATGCCACCATGTCAGGCTCCAGGATTAGTGCCCTATGTATATCTTCGGGCTCAACCTCACGTATGGCATCGGTCTGAAGAGCTGTGATGCCGAATGTTTCGAAATTTTCACTATCAATGAACTCAAGAGCGGGAAGCTCCATGTCGCTGTTGCTGTAGAATAGCAAATCGAACTTACCCTCGGGCAAAGTGAAATAGAGTGGCTGTGATGCGTCCTGTGGCGGGTATATGGCATAGAGACTGCCATCCGCGCGGTAGGCAACGGCACTCACACCATTGGGATTGATTTTGGCCTCGTCCCAATCAACCTCCACCTTAACAATCGCATTTCTCTGCGTAGCGTAGTATAGGTGGTCGTGTTTGCACGATACAGTAAGTATAGCGACCAACACAACTAAAATTATTGTTCTATTGAAATTCATCTTCATTGCTCGTTTTTTCTAAAAATTTAATACCCACACCAACGACACCTCAAGTTGAGTTGGCCCAAACCAATCCCGGCGTTTTGTCTCCCACGGGTAGTCAAACACTTTAATATCGCCGTACTTAGTATCCCACATCTTCTGGTATGTTCTGTAAGAAAATTGAGCGTAACCAAGACCAACCTGATAATGAAGATTGAGGTTCTTGGCAATCGAGTGAGAATACCCAAACGACACACCGCTGTTGAATACTGTTCCTTGCTCGCCATTGGGGCTCAGGAGTTGAATATCGTAATCGCCATATCCTCCAAACAAACCAACGTTCCAACCCGTGAGTAATTCGTGCTTATCTCTATCTCCCAACCAATATGTGGCGCTGAGGTGACCCATGCGGATTCTTTGCGTATAATTGCTTTTGTTGTTGCTCCACCATGGGAAGATGTACTCGACACCCACAGACCACCTGCGGCCAATCGGAATCTCAAGCTCAACATTAGGCGTTAGTACAGCGTCATACAACAAGTTAGTCTTTAGCGCTATTGCCCATTTTTCAGCCTCGGGCTGAGGTGCAAGAGGTTGTTGTGGAGTCACAGTCGGAATAATTACAGTGTCCACTGTAATTATATCCTTTTGAGTGACAATGCGCTGCTTCTCGACCTGGTAGTAGAACATCAACGAAGCCCCGTAGCGAAGCTCTGGTAGAATATTGAGTTTCATATATTCCCACGGCCCGCCCGAATGAAGCGTCTTGAGAACCCACTCGCGGTTGTCATCCTCTCGCCTCTTGTCGTCGATTATTCGCAGCACATCGTCTTTGTGCGGAATGTTAGGATCTGCTACAACTGCCTCTCTGAGCATTGCCCAATCCTCGGCAATGAATCTTGTTTGAATCAAATCGGGGTTCATCTGCGGATACCTTTCGCTCAGAAAATCCTTAACGCTCTGTGAGCGATTCATAGCGAGTGTAGCGTTCCTGTCCTTAGGTCCATCAATAGAGGCTGCTGCATTTATGAGTATGGAATCCAAGCCGATCATCACGTCCTCTGCCTGCATGATGCTGTCCAGAGCGGCAATCTGCGCTGCGTTAGTGCTAAAACTCTTGTCGAGCGTGGAGCTATCCAAACGAAAATAAAATTGAATATCTTGCTCTCCATCCACTATACTATCTCTATACGTGATCACCTCGTGTCTAACCGTATCTCGGATAATCTCTACTTTTTGCGCCTTTGCCACCTGCTGTAGCTCGGGCGCAAAAATCATTAATAGTAGATTTAAAACAACAAACAATTTATTTTTTTCTCTTTTCATGTATATATCTTTTTCTCTTTACTTCTGTTTTTTAGTAGCCCTATCCCTCTCTTTTCTTTGTTTTGCGTGCGTAAAGCTTTACAACATACTCGCAAAAATCATCACATCACACAAAACCACCAAATACACCGTGTTATGGTATTTGCGGTGCAAATGTATGATGAAATTATTTTATTTCCAAAATTATTTATTAAAAAATTTTAAAAACTTCTATTGTATCGAGCAAACACAGGAGCTTATTGCTCTCACTTCGAGGTGGTTAGGGGTGGTGAAAAAAAATGAGATTTTTCTGAGAATCGTTCACCACAGCGCCTCTTGGAAGTGTTTTTGCTACCAATCGCACAAGATTTGTGCTTTGCTACATGTCCAGATAATGGCGTATCGCAACAATCACCCCAAGTTATATACACATTTCGATTTGTTGTGTGTTTTTTTGGAGTATTGTAAAAAATAATTACCTTTGCAAAAATTACCAAGCTACATTGAGCACTGTTTTTGGTGTCTTCGCGTGATTTGCCAGATAAGCAGATCCGAGCGAGATGTAATAGTTTTAATAATAATATACAGATGTTTCTAATCTCTACAAAATTATTTTTTGTTGTCAGTGTAACCCTCGTTGAGGCATACTATAAAGGCGTGAAGGTGGGAGTCCCCTACATCGCTGAGAAATTCAATGTCAATAAAAGAACACTCTCCATTGTCTTTAATAGACTTATGAGAACCGGCTTCCTGCGTAGTCAAACAGGTGGCTCAAATGCTGGATTTATCTTCACAGACGACCCGCGGACAATCACGATTGCTGATATTACTATCGCTCTGGAGGGCGAGCAAAGAATGGACAGTTTCCGTGAGCTATGCCCTGAATCTATCTGTATGCAAGAAAATTGTGATGGATGCCTGTTAAAGGAAGTTGCAAATGATGCAATAAAGGCAAGTTATAGCAAGCTCTCGTCGGTTTCGCTCTACGATTTATATGTCACTGCAACTGAAAATTCAAAGAAGTCATCCAAGAAGTAGCTTGTGTGACTTTTTTCGTCACTGACATTTTTGTAATGCGTTATATGCGAGTATGAATGGGTAGTTGTGTGTGTGTGTAGAATGCATGTTTTAGGCGCCTCCTTTGGGGGGCGCTTTTGTTTTTCTATGATATCAGTACTTTGAACATAAAAAAACTCCCTGCCTCGCGATTATCACGCAAGAGGCAGAGAGTTAACTAAACAAACCAGATTAATTTATACTATATATTAGGGGTGTCCCACACAAATGTCTCACGGCAATTCACCTGCACTGTCTCATCGCCTACCTGAACCGCAAAATCACCCTGCTCAAGTCTCCAACGCCCATCATAGCCCACAAAAGCAAGGTCGCTGGCTTTCACCCTGAGAGTCACAGTCTTGCTCTCTCCGCTCTCGAGCGACACCTTCTCAAAGGCACGCAAACGACGCTTATCGGGAGTGAGCGACGCATAGATATCGCTGGCGAACAACAACACGCTCTCCTTACCAGCACGTTTGCCACTGTTTTTAACCGTTACGGTGAACTCAAGTGTATCAGTGGCACCAAACGAAGTCTTGTCAACGCTCAAACCGCTATACTCAAATGTAGTGTATGAGAGTCCGTAGCCAAACGCCCACTGAGTCGAAACCACAGCATCATAGTTATAGGCACCCTCCATCACATCACGCTGTTCGCAGGGTTTGTAGTCGTAGGTTGTGAGTGAATTCACGTAACGAGGGTATGTGTACGGCAGTTTTCCACCAGGATTGTAATCACCCCACAGCACTTGCGCCAGAGCATCGCCGCCATAGTTGCCAGGCAGGAAAGTCTGAACAACACCCTCTACGAGAGGTTCAATTTCGTTGATGATTCGTGGTCTGCCCTCGTTGAGCACCAAAATAATTGGCTTGCCAGTCTTTGCAAGGGCTTTAACCAATTCTAATTGATTGCGCGAGAGCGTCAAATCGTCAATATTTCCTGGGGTTTCGCAGTAAGAATTCTCACCCACACAAGCAATAATATAGTCCACACCGCGTGCAGCATTTACTGCTTGTTGAATTTGAGGTGTTTTTTCAGCTTTCCAGTCTGCCGCCGCAAAATCAAAGCCAACTCCTTCGCTATACACCACATTTCCTTTGCCCACGTGATTTTCAACTGCTTCGAGGATTGTGTTATATTTCTGAGCATACTGATCTGCTTTTTCACCTTGCCAGCTGAGCGTCCATCCGCCATTGAGCGTGCGCATAGAGTTTGCCGTAGGGCCAGTCACAAGCACTTTTGCACCTTTTTTCAGAGGTAGCACGTCGCCTTCATTTTTAAGTAGTGTGATTGATTCCCGTGCTGCATCAAGAGCCGCCTCGGCGTGCTTCTCAGAGCCAAAATCGGGGAAATCTGCAGGGTTGTAGTAAGGCTTATCAAAGAGGTTAAGTCTGAACTTCATTCTCAAGATGCGGCGCACGGCATCGTCAATGCGTTCCATTGACACTTCGCCCTCTTCCACCAACTCTTTGAGGTACTGAGCAAACGACCACTCATAAGGTACCATCGACATATCGACACCGGCGTTGATGGCAAGTTTGATTGCCTCTTTTTTGGTTGCCGTTACTTTATCGCGCGAGTGAACATTGTTGATATCCGCCCAATCCGTAACGATTACACCGTCCCAGTTTAGGTCTTCTTTGAGCCACTGGGTCATATACTCAGCATTGATGTGGAATGGCATTCCGTTGTTCATCGCCGAGTTGACCATCACCGACAGTGCTCCTTTGCGCACTGCCGAGAGGAATGGCGCAAAGTGACGCTCGCGCATATCCTGCTCGCTGATGTAGCTTGGCGTGCGGTCTTTGCCCGAGGCAGGTGCACCATAGCCCATAAAGTGTTTCAGGCAGGCAGCAACTCTATCTTCGGCGATTTTGTTATAATCCACGCCTTGGTAGCCAACTGTGGCGGCATCGCCCATGACCGAAACCAGATAGCTGTCCTCACCGAAAGTTTCCCACTGACGCGGCCAGCGAGCATCACGCCCGAGGTCCACCACCGGCGAGAAATTCCATGGAATAGAGCCTGCTTTGGTTTCATAGGCAGTAATTCGGGCACCTTGCTCCACCAGCGCTGGGTTAAACGTTGCGCCCATTCCCACGGCTTGAGGGAAAAGCGTACCATCGATAGTGTAGGTGGTGCCGTGGATTTGGTCGACACCATAGATAACCGGGATGCCAGTCTCTTTGATTGCTCTGTCTTGGATTGCTTTGATAGTTGAGTGCCACTCTTCGATGGTCATTGGAGTGTTACTCATTGTGTTGAGGATTGAGCCCACTTTGTACTTCGCAAAGACGGTGTCCATCATCGCCTCGTCAAGGCGGAGTGGCATTTCTGTGGTGAAAAGCCCCCCCACAGTCACAACATCGAGAGTGAGTTGGGTCATTTGTCCAACTTTTTCTTCGAGTGTCATCTCCGACAATATCTCCTCGATTTGAGCCTCATACGGGCTATTTGCTTGTTGAGTAGTTGTGTTGTTGCAACCAACCACTAATGCCATTGCGGCAAGTGTTAAAACTAATTTTCTCATTTCTTTTGGTATACTCGTACATAATCTATTTCATAAGTCACAGGGAAGATGGTGTTATCCACTCCCTTCAGTCCTCCCCACTGCCCGCCGATGGCGAGATTCAGTAGTATAAAGAACTTTTGGTCGTATGGCCAATTGGCTTCGGTTTTGGAGCCTTGCGGTTCGAAACGGGCGTAGACGTTTGAGGGTTCACCAATGTAGAACTCAATACCATCTTCACTCCAGGTGGTTCCATACACATTCCATTCGCCTTCGTTATTGAGCGTTGTAGAGCCTGTTCTGGAACTCCCTCCGTTGTAGTCTTGGGCATGGAGTGAGCCATGGATTTTGTGCGGCTCATAGCCCACGTACTCCATGATGTCAATCTCTCCACATCTCGGCCACGAGGCAGTGTAGATATTGCTACCCAGCATCCAAAATGCAGGCCATGTGCCTGTTCCCAGTGGCATTTTGAGACGCGCCTCTACCCTACCATACTGAAACTCTCGTTTGCCAGCTGTGATAAGCCTTGCCGAGGTATATGAACCAAAGACCTTGTTGTCGTTCACCTTCTTGGCGGTGATTTTAAGCGTACCGTTGCTCACCACTGTGTTGCCATCTTTTTTGTAATCCTGCAACTCGTTGTTAGCAATGTAGCCTTCCTCAAATGTCCAATTCTCTGTGTTCACGCTACTACCTTCAAACTCATCGCTCCACACTAATTTATAGTCATTATTTGGGTCGTCTTGTGCGATGGTTACGGTGTATGAAGTTTCGATACTGCTCCCATCTTTCCACAACAATAGCTTTACTGTGTATTCGCCCTTGGTGGGGAAGTAGTATTCGATGGTGGTGGCGTGCGAGATGATTTCACTGCCTGGCAGCTCCCATTCCAATAGTGCGAACTCACCCGAAGTCACTGCATTAAAGGTGTAGTTGTATTCGTCAACCTTCTCGGCCTTGATTTCCGCTGTGGCAAAGGGCTTATCCTTGTCTGAGGAACAAGAGCAAGAGATAAAGAACATTGCCACTGCAAAAATTAAAATTATTTTTTTCATATAAATATGTCTATCCAACGTTTAGATTCTTTGCTTAAGAATTACTTGATGTTTAGTATTTTTAATATACTATTTGTGGAATTTGAAGTCATCGAGGAAGAAGATACCTGCACCTGAGTGCCCTTCAGTTCCGAATTGAAGTACGATTTTATCGTAATCAACACGAGTGCTAACACCACTGAAATCAAATGTCACTTCCACCCACTTATCTTTGGTTATGTCTGCCTTAACAATCTCGGTCTGAGTAGTCCAAGCATCGCCACCGAGCGAGCCGTCCTGAAGTTTGATTGCGAGTTGTGGTTGCAATTTGTTATTTGCAATCCAAGAGCCCGCCACTTCGTTCTCTGTGGTGTAGTCGTTGTACGAGGGTACAAAAACTTTGCAGGTAATCTTATTGATTTCGCTAAGGTCGAATTTGTAAGGCGCTTGGAAGAATACGTTTGAGTAG
>CAYJIF010000002.1:0-54673 GCA_964370175.1 uncultured Rikenellaceae bacterium | reverse complement strand
TGCAAGAACCATAGCTATAGCTCCCCTCGCCGGGGAGGGCGCGCTTACGCCGCGCAGGCGGGGTCAGAGACCCTTTTGATTGGTTGCACTAATAGAAAAACACAATCAAAAGCCCAGCGGGGGCACCCGCCGCCGCGCGGGCGGGGTCAGAGACCCTTTTATGATCTCCACAACATTGCTACTACCCATTAGCTATTAGAGCAACCAAAACAAATGCCCTGCGGGGGCACCCGCCGCCGCGCGCACAAAAAAAAGAGAGCTACATCACTGTAACTCTCTTTTAAAAAAGTGGTGCCACCAACACCATAAACTTGGTATTCTATTTAATCGCTATTTATTGTAAATGCTTGATGTAGTGCTATATGTTTGATGTGCCAATAAAATAAAGTTGCATAAAGTTAAGATTTGAGGGGTACAATTTTGGGTACAAGTAAATTTATTTGTATATTTGTGGTGTAATTGTGTCCAATCAATCATTAAAGCGTATCACTTATGGCAAATGTTAATTTTGTAGTGCGCAGCACTAAGTCAAGCGGGACAGCCACCGTTTACGTTCGAGTAAGAAATGGCAAAACAGATTTTAAGGTATCTACTAAGGTCGAGATGCCTATTAGTTGGTGGAGATATTGGGAGAATAGCACGAACGACTTTAATAAGAACATCACGCTTAACAGTGATAGCGAAGTTGAGCAAGCCAAGTATATTGCAACTCAACTCAAAGAAATACATACTGCTCTCTCGACTTCAGTAGTTAAATATGAGGAGTACACCCCTGCTTTAGCAGCTGAAACAATCGCTAAATATCACGATTCAACGAAAATTAGCGCAAAAGAGACTCCATTTCCTGATGATGCAGTAGCGTATCTCGGCAAAAAGATAGAGGCGATGAAGTCGGGCGATATGGAGCATAAGGGCAAGGCGTATGATGAAAACACTATCAAGGTGTGGAACTCATTTTTGAAACTACTCAAAGGGTTTGTAAAATATCGTGGCGAGAAAATCTACTTAACTACTGTAAACAAGAGTGTAGCAGATTCGTTCTCAAAGTATCTTAAAAGTTGCGACTACCTACCCAAGACGAGAAACAAATATATTATCTGCTTTAAGGCTATGATAACCTTTGCTTTTGAGGATGATGTGATTGTTAGCAAAGATACGGCTTTGGCTCACTTCAATAAAGCGACAGTAAAAGACAGTGAAAAAGCGACTCGAATATACCTTAACGAAGAAGAGATCCAAGCTCTGTATGATATGAAGTTGGACGAGGGTAGTATGTACGACAAGGTGCGAGATATATTCCTATGTGGTTGCTATACTGCTCAACGAGTTAGTGATTATGGAAATCTTACGGCAGATAATTTCAAGACCACCGACAAAGGTAATAAGGTCGTTTCGCTGACTCAAACAAAAACAGATAACGAAGTGTTAGTACCTTACTTGAGCGATAATTTGGCGATAATAGTGGCGAAGTATAACGGAGAGATACCAAAGGTTAGCGATGTGATAATTAACCGCTATATCAAGCAAATAGGAAAGATTCTCTCGGAGAGTGTGCCATCACTTGCAGTGTTAGAAAAAACCATCTTAACCCAAAAGGAGAAAGCCAACGAAAAAGCAGGAAAGATGCTTTTTGAGCGCACCAAGTCAGGAGATGTGCTTAGACCTCGATATGATATGATTTGCACACATACGGCTCGAAGAAGTGCCATAACTAATATGTATCTGAGAAATATTTTTACTACCTCTCAACTTATGCGCATAAGTGGTCATAAGAGTGAGCGAGCATTTGCCGACTATCTATGTATGAGCCTGACCGAAACAGCGGACGAGATTGCAGGTTTGCTCAAAGAGAATGATATTAAACGCAACGCTAATTTGTTTTAAGATATGGAAAAGGATATTATTATTGAACCAGCCGAAACAGATAATAAAGCTGTGCGCAAACCTATAAATTTGGGTGCTATTAACATAGATAAAGAATATGGCGCAATAGGATTAAGCGAAGATTATTGCTCTCTCTCAACACAAGAATTAAATGGGTATTTTATTGATTTGCAGATGTTAATAGAGAGCGTTCAGGTAGCATATGCGATGTTGCGTTTTAGTCCCAACTCACCCGATGTGTTGCCCAAGTATCGCAAAAAAGCCCAAGAACTGCAAATTAAAGTGGATGTATTATTGCATCAAACATCATCCATCCTCAAAGCTGTTAAAGAATTAAGATTGAGAGGATTGACAGGTGAGAAAAAGGGTGTAATTAATATTGTAAATCTATGCTTTAAGAGGTATAACAAGCTGAAAGCAGAGAAAAAAATGATATTTGGAAAGGTTGCTATTTATGGAGGTGAGGCAGGAGCGATACACCACATAAAGAAGACCGAAAAAGTTGGTCGAAAAATGATAACTTCGGTAGGTATTGCGCAAAGAATACAAAAGCAGGAGCTTATAAATGAATACGAACCTATAAATGGCGCACCAATATCTTTGTCGAATGTAGTTGATAATATAGGGGATATTATGACCTATTGGGAAGAATTTAGCACTACCAACAAACGAGATAAGGGGGATTTAGAGAGTGGGCTGAACTCTCCAAATAATGATGCGTTATTAGATAGAATGGAAGAGTACTTCAAGAGTAATCCCTGCGGAAAAAATAACAATCCAAAATATAGAGTTGTCGCAACAGTCTATAAAATTTTTGTGGAGTTAAAGTATATCCCTGATAATTTTGAGGATTTTGCACGCAGATTAAACAAAACGTTTGGATATGATATTGATGCAGCTAACATTCGTAAAGCTATTAACAGTCAAGACTATGGAGGTTTAGGGCACAAAAAAGGAACTATATCGGCAGCCGAGATAAATTTCTTTAAAGTGTAAAAAGTGTAAAAAGTGTCGGAAAACGTCTGAAAAAATAGGCTCTGTAAACCTTAGTTTTGTATCGTCAAGAATAATTCTTGGTACGGATGCGCAACCGTTTTTTTTGATTAAAAACGATACAGAATGAACAATTTAGTAGTATTACAGGGCGATGAGTTAGATGAGAAAATTTCTAACGCCATCGAAACAGCACTTGCCAAATTACTGCCTCAACAACGCCCAACAGCAGAGGAATATATGACAAGAAAAGAGGTTGCGGACTTTTTCAAAATCTCGCTACCTACACTTCACCAATATGTAAATAAAGGTCTGCTCAATGCCTATAAGGTTGAGGGGCGAACACTATTTAGGCGTGGCGAGGTCGAGGATGTAGCCAAAAAGAAGTATGTGTATAGATATAAACATAATTCTTAGGGCTATGACAGACGAGAAAGGAACAGCCCCTCACCTCACGGACGAGGTCGAGGGCGAAGTAATGAGCTATGAGCCTGATGACAGTTGCAACCCACCAAAGGACACACCCAAAGATAGTGAAAATTTTTCGCAAAAACAAAAATATAGCGAACCTCTATCACTGGGACACAATACCGAGCGGTTTTTGGAGCTGAAAATCTCAATCAACGATAAGTTCACCGAGCCACCGCCACTAATAAACTGCTGTAACCAACTTATTTTAAGTCGTGGCAATATCGGGGCGATAATCGGAAAACCCAAGGCGTTCAAAACTTTTCTAACCTCGGCAATAGTGGCAAGTATCGAGAGCGAAACGCTTAATTTTGAGGCAGACGAGGCGGTCAAACGCATATTAGTTATAGATACAGAACAAAGCAAGGCTCACGCTCACAAGGTGCTGAAGCGCATATACAGGATGTGTGGGTGGAATCCCGAAAAGGACGATGACAGAGTGGCGATGATAGCACTACGAGAATATAGCATACACGAACGACTGCAAGCCGTTCTCACGGCAATATCAACATACTTTCCCGATGTGGTTATTATAGATGGTATTCGTGATTTAGTGAAGGACTTCAACAGCATTGAGGAGAGTAGCGAGCTAATCGGTTTGCTGATGATGTTAAGCACTAATTATAATTGCGGTATTATCTGCATACTTCACCAAAATAAGGCTGACAGTAATGCGAGGGGGCATTTGGGTAGTGAACTCTGCCACAAAAGTGAGGTGGTGATGCAGGTGGTAAATGACAAGGGTATTGCAACCGTTTCGCCCGTTCACTGCCGAAATCGTGAATTTGAAGAATTTTCGTTCCGAATAAATCACGAGGCTCTGCCCGAACTCTGCGAACCGCCCAAAGTATGCGCCAAGACCGATAAACTCAAAGAGCTACTCACTAAAGCGATGTTTGGTAGTAGTTGGATTCAACGCCCCGACCTCGTGGCTAAGATGGTCGCTCACACTGGCAAAACTAAACGCACCTGCGAGAGGTATGTAGTAACAGCGTTAGAGAGTAATTTGCTGAGGTTGAATGAAAAAGGCTATTTGGTATTGGATGCAGAGGGTGAGAAAATCGCAAGGCTACCATTCTGACGACAGGTGCGACAATTTACGACAGTGGTTTTGTAAGTCGCTGATTATCAAAGGCGGTTGCGACAAAATGGTTTTGTCGTCTAGATGACAAGTTTGCGACACGTTGCGACAAAGATAGTTGTAAACAGCTGATTATCAAAACAATAAAGATGTCGCAAAAGACAGCACGCAACGACATTACGACACTCCTATATATAGGAGTGTCGTAATGTCGCAAGTCGCAAAAACAACAATAACAACGGCTGTAATGAGACAGCCAACGTCTCGATGAGGCACACAAAACATTATTAACTGAGGTAAAGACACCTCACAAAACGGAAAAAACGATGGAAAAACAAAAAAAGAGCGCAGGGAACTTCTTAATCACTCTGCGAGCAATCAAAGATTATGCGGGTATTCACGCCCAAACCTGCACCAACGAGAACAGCGAACAAGTCACGTTCAACATCCGCTCACTGAAGTTTGCTGTAACAGTGGTTGAGGTTGATTCAGCCATTACCCCTGCCGTTGGGGTCACGCCTACTCTCTGCCTTTGGGCGAAAGCTAATGACTTCGCACTTTCAGAGGATGCGATCCCTCTGCTATGTGCTATTGGTACAAATGGCGTGGGTGTGGTTGTCGAGCTTGCCTCGCAGACAGAGTGGTATCACCCTGAAGCCGAAGTTAATCTCGATAATATTATAGTCAATCAAGACGGCAAAGTTCATATAGTAGCACGAAACGAGGGAGGGCGCAAAGATGATTAACCCGACACCACAACGTGAGCATCGCTATAAATTACGCTCGTGCTTGAATTGTCAGAGTTTTCTGAATAAGTCCTGCCATGCCTACGATGAACATCAACAGCCCATAATATGGTGCAATAAAGGAGCTTATGGATGCCTGAAATACAATGGAAAACACAATAACGAACCTCGAAAAACAAAAAAAATAAAACAAAATAGCGATGGAAGATATACACGGCATTGACCGACTGGCTCGAACTGGAGCGAATGAAAATTGCAGCTTGACACTTGAAGAAGTGAGGGCGAGGAGTCCCGACCTAACCAAGTTGGCTCATTTGCAGGTCGATAAGGAGACTGTTATTTTCTATGACCCTGCGAAAAAGACAACCGAGCAAATAAGAAATGATTATAGTAATTACAAAAAGAATAGATATAGACTATGGGAAAACGAAAGCGATATATAAGAGGTGATGACACTATCCGAGTGCGTGATGTGGTCGGGGTGATAAGCGAGGAGGATCGAATTTTCGCCCTATTGGTGGCGATGGACGTTCCAGCCAATCAAGCGTATTATTACAGCCGTAAGAAGTCCAAAGCCTCGCTAATATCCTGTGCTGCTCCTGCCTCTCGATTGCTGCAAACAACGGCTATACAGAGCTTTTTAAGGACTTTGCACGCCTATTGGGAGGATGGGAGGCTGGAGTTCAACGAGGCGATAATTAAGGGCATTTAACACAATATTTATAACATATTAAAACAATAGAATTATGACAGACGAACAAAAAACAGAGGCTATGGAATTAGCCAAGCAGGTGGCAGAGCAACAGCCACCACGCACAGAGTTAGAACAAGCACTCCACCGCCTCGAGGCTGAAGACAGGGCACAGAAAGAGGGTGCTCGCAGATTAAATGATTATTACGGACTTAACGAAGACTAAGCAATGGAGAAGATAACATTTTTGCCTATAACGGCACAGCAAGCAATTAAAATCAAAACTAAGGGCGCAACAGAGGGGTTGCAAGCGATATTCTCTGCACTCGACAAACACGACCTACCTACTACGATTGAGGAGGTTGCAAAGGCGCTGAAGTCGCCATCTTATCTGCGTGATGATGCAGTTGCAGAGGCTGAGAACTATGCAAAGCGCACAAAAGCACCTGAGACACTGAGAGCCGAACTTACCCAAAAGGCGTTCGACTCTATCCCTGTCGAGATGGTCGCAGACCTCGCAAACGCAGTGAGCAAGTGGGTCGATGAGTTCACCCCTGCCGATTTCGAGCAAAACGACTTTGGGGCGTGGGTGTTGTCCGCTGATGCAGTTGAGCGATTAACCGCCACGCACAGAGTTGTAAGCGAGGGCGAAGATTTAGCACTGGCGCATAGGTTGAGAGCTTTTATTTCGGAGTATAAAGACCTTTGCGCAGTGTTCAATGTCGAGTCGCTTGAGTGCTTTTCACCTCTGGGGGACACTCCACCGCTTGAGAGCTTTTGCGATACGATTTTTGAGTTGCAGAGGTTCAAAGCAGACCAAGCAGAGTTCGAGCGTAAGCAGCAAGAAAGACGACAGCGCAGAGCATCGAGGGTGTAACAGTTGTAGGGGTATGGGATGTATTTCTCATACCTCTTTTTTATTTCCCCTAATTTCGGGTATTTAGATAAAAACGTTCCTGCTTGCTTTTATAAAAACCGATTTTATGGTACGCATCCAATTTTGGAGACCCCGATGCAGTAGACGAACGCAAAATTGCGCTGAAGTCCTGATAATCACCATCGAGAGTTTTTGCTTTATGGGTCGTTACAACTGAGGGCATCCATATTTGGATTGGTTGATTACTTGCTCTTATCCTTTGATATTCAATATATATTACTTACCTTGCCGATGTAAACACTTAAAACTAAAATATTATGGATTATATAGTATTTGTAATTGTATTTATTGCGATGGTGGCAGGTATTATAAAAGACGGGGGCGTAAAATAGCAAAAAAAAAATTTACTGAGTCTCACTTAGGTTTGTAAGTCCACGCCCGAAAAGGGGCTACCCCCCTTGCGGTTCTGCTCTCAGTGGGGCGGTTGTAGGTGCTGAGGGTTTGGATTTTCAGATATTTTGTGTATATTTGTGTTGTCATAGTGATATGACACAATTACAATCAAGGGGGTTAGTTACGTTAGTAGCTGCCTCCTTTTTTCGTGAGGGGTACAATATTGGGTACAAATCGATAAAAGAAAAGAGGCTAACTTGCTAATAGTCTGCAAATTAACCTCTTATTAAAGTGGTGCCACCAAGAATCGAACTAGGGACACACGGATTTTCAGTCCGTTGCTCTACCAACTGAGCTATGGCACCATACTTATTTTGTCTCACCCAGACCAAACGAATCGCCTTGGTGAGGTGCAAAGGTAAAACAATTTCTTTTAAATGCAAAAAAAATAGCATTTTTTTATTATTTTTGTGGCGGCTAACCGTTGTTTAGTCCATTATATATACCATAATATCGCCATGCTAAAGACCCTAAAATTCAGCAGTGAATCCATACAGTGCGCCGAAGATTTCCGCACGATTGCACAGATAATCAAGGATCAGAAATCACAACTAACAGTAGTATGCGCGCTTGCGCAGACCGAAGAACTGCTGGCGGCCATCATGGATGATGAATTGCTCAAAATCGAGCTGCTCGAACTGCGATACCGCCGTGTTATCGACGAACTGCTGGTGAACAACAAAGCAAAAGCATACGAAGTACTCAATGAAGTATTCACAACCATCAGAACCAGCAAAAGCAGGGTAAAAATACTTAACCAAGGGGAAATTCTCACCTCCGAGATCTTCTCCCTCTACTGCATGGAGATTGGCCTCAACGTTGGATTGCTATACGCCTATGACTTTGTGCACACCGATGTGGAGGGAATGGGTAGGGTTGATAACTTAATGCTCCGACCCGACATGTACTATATTACTCAAGCCTCCGTGTGTCAAAACGAACAGGGCGAGCAAGCTCGTTTTGGTATTGGGGGTGCAGACTACTCCGCCACACTATTGGGCGTGGCCACTGGCAGTAGCGAGGTGCAGATCTGGGATCGCTCGGGTGTGATGTACACGGGCGACAAGGCCATCGTGCCTGAGGTACGTCCTGTGGAACAGCTGAGCTACTCGCAAGCTGCCGAAATGGCGTACTTTGGAGATCACATTCTCTACCCCGCAGTCATACTGCCGTGCCGACTTGCTGCCATTGACGTATCGCTCTGCGACTTTGAGAAGCCAACAGCCGCTCCCACAAAAATCACTGCACAAGATAATCCCCATAATTTTCTTGCCTCCGCCGCAAGAGATAACATCACACTCATTCGAATCACGTCCGACAGAATGCTCATGAACTATGGTTTCTTGCGCAAGGTACTCCATGTTTTCGAGCGTTTTGAGACTTCGGTTGACATGGTCACCACCTCGGAAATCGGCATTGCCATAACCATAGACGATCTGCACGCAATCACGGAGATTGAGAGCTCGCTCAAAGAGTTTGGCGACACGGAGGTTGAGCATTCGCACACTATTGTGTGTGTGGTGGGCAACATGTCTTATGGCAGCGGTGGCGTAGCCCAAAGGCTCTTCGACACCATCAACAAAACGCCAATAAAGATGATTAGTTATGGAGCTTCGCACCGTAGCATCTCGCTACTCATAGAGATGAAGCACAAAGACGAACTCCTACAGAACATCAACAAGCTATTTTAGAGAAGTGAGCAAAGTGCGTATGAGCGGGGGGGCTAAGTTAAAAAGCGCAAAAACTCAAACGCAGCAAATCCAAGGCTATGGCAAAGGGCAAAAGACTAATACTATTTCGAGGCGATAAGACACTATGGATAATAGTGGCGATACTCTGCATCACCTCAATTCTTGTGGTCTATTCCTCCACCGTTTCGATGGCCTATCGCAAAGTCGAGGGCGACACTTCATTCTATGTCCTACGCCAACTACGTTTTATCTTGGCGGGATTTTTCGCCACAGTGGTGGTGCATTGGATAGAGCCGAGGTTTTACCTCAAGATGGTTCGCATTTTCTTTTTTGTGAGTGTAACGTTGGCTCTGCTTGCCTATACTCCGTGGTTTGGGGCCACCATCAACGAGGCTTCTCGCTGGGTTAATATCCCTGGGCTGGGCGTTACCATTTTGCCTGCCGAGCCGCTCAAAATTTCACTTGTAATGCTCCTTGCCTCACGGCTCAACCGAATGCAAATCCACGGCGGAGGGATTCGACGGCTCATACCCTCGCTCTCGATGCGGCAGTGGAGAAAGCATCCCGAAGAAAACTTCTCGATTTTTTCCAACATCACTCGCCCTATTATCTTCCCGATACTCATTGCCACGGCGGTGATTATGCCTGCCAATCTTTCCACATCGGTTATCATTTTTTTGATTTCGATGATAATACTGCTTGTGGGCAGGGTGCCAGGGCGGGAGGTATTTCGTTTTGCTGCCATTGTGGGAGTAATCATGGTTGTGGTAATCACTGTGATGTATGCAATGGGTGTTGGTCGAGCGCGAGTGTGGGTAGGTCGAGTGGATAGCTATATCACCTCGATGACAACCACCTCACAGGATGCAACAGCAAATATTGCCGAGGATGAGTTCCAGAAGACACAAGCTCGCATTGCCATAGCCTCGGGGGGTGTGATTGGGAAGGGGCCAGGCAACTCTACTCAGCGTTCTCAACTGCCGCACCCTTACTCCGATTTTGCTTACGCATTTATTGTCGAGGAATATGGAATTGTCGGGGGTCTTTTCGTTTTGGCGCTCTACTTGTGGGTGCTTTATCGAGCTGGGGTCATAATGCGCAAGAGTGTGAGCATGAGTCACGCGCTGTTGGTGCTGGGGCTTAGCTTAATCACTGTTTTTTCGGCATTCATCAACATGATGGTATCGGTGGGTATTATTCCTGTAACGGGTCAATCTCTGCCACTCATATCTCTGGGAGGGACTTCGGTCTTTTTTGTATGCGTTTCATTTGGGATGATGCTTGGGGTCTCTCGCGTGAGCGACCAGAAGGAGAAACAGCAGAAATTAGAGGCCTTTCGACTCAAGCGCGAGCAAGAGTTGGCCGAGGCTGCCGAGCAGGCTGAACAGCAGGGCGAGCACTATGACGGCGAGCACTATGAGGATGAGCACTATGACGGCGAGCACTATGAGGATGAGCACTACGAGAGCGAGCATTATGAGGATGAGCGCTATGGCAATAAAAAAGGCGACACCAATGCTCACCAAGCAGGCGCTATGACGGAGGTGGATGACGACAATCCATTTATTGTGACAGAAGGCGAGGCAAGCGACAACAGCGGGCAAGGAGACGATGAGCGAGAGGTCTATAGCCTTGAGGACGCGGATGATTACAATAATGGCAGAAGAAAGTAGCACTAAAAAACAGGGAGCAGAGGCGGGTTTTCACACCCTACCAACGAGCAAACAATTAAAAAGAAAAACAACAACAAAAATAAGTTAAGCAGAAGAGATGAGAGTTATTCTAAGTGGAGGCGGCACGGCAGGTCATATCTACCCTGCGCTTGCCGTTGGTGAGGAGCTTCGCTCGCGCGGGGTGGAGGTGCTATATGTGGGCGCTGTGGGGCGAATGGAGATGGAGCGGATTCCAGCCGCTGGGTTCAAAATCGAGGGGTTGAGCATTGCTGGCTTTCGTCGTTCGTTTTCTCTCGGGGCTATATGGCACAACCTCAAAGTACCGCTCATGATGCTTCGTGCCACCCGACGTGCAAAGAAGATAATACGCACATTTGCACCCGATGTTGTTGCAGGTTTTGGAGGTTATGCCTCCGCTCCTATTGTCCGCGCGGCACAAAAGCTCGGAGTGCCCACCGTACTCCAAGAGCAGAACTCCTACGCAGGGCTCACAAATAGGCTCTTGGGCAAGCGAGCTGAGTGGATTTGCGTGGCAAGCGAGGGCATGGAGCGTTTCTTCCCCGCTCAAAAGGTGGTGGTAACGGGCAATCCTCTCCGTGGTAAAATTTCGGAACTTCCGAGCAAGGCTGAGGCTCTTGCACACTTTTCGCTTGTCGAGGAGCTACCCACCATTCTTATCACTGGCGGGTCGCTTGGCACTCGCACTTTGAACGAGATGGTGGCGACATTTTTAGAGAAGGGCGCAGCCATCGGGGTGCAGCTTATTTGGCAAACTGGGGGTTATTATTTCGAGGAATTTTCCGCACGTATGCACAACATACAGAGCACCACTCCCTACCGGATGATGCCCTTTATCGAGCGCATGGAAATGGCATACAGTGCCGCCGACATGGTGGTTTGCCGCAGTGGAGCATCGACCGTCTCCGAGCTGCAACTCGTAGGGTTGCCAGCGCTCTACATCCCCTCGCCCAACGTTGCCGAAGACCATCAGAGCGCAAATGCACGAGTGATTGTGCAAGGCGGCGGAGCTCGAATGGTTGCCGACAGCGAGGCGCTACACAAAGGCATGGATACTGCTCTACAGATGCTGCATGATGCCGAGCAACTACAACTCATGAGCCAAAAGCAAATAGAGATGGCCAAGCCCAACTCAAGGAGCGATGTGGCAGATATTATTATGAAATTCAGCAAGAACAGAGACTAAGAACAATGAGAGCACAGACGACAAGCAAGAGGGTTTATTTCATAGGCATTGGTGGCATTGGGATGAGTGCGCTGGCACGTTTTTTTAAGAGCGAGGGCTACGAGGTTGCAGGCTACGACAGGGTGCGCACGGCTCTGTGCATGGAGCTGGAGAGCGAGGGGCTTGAGATTCACTACGAAGACTCCGTGGAACTTATCCCCGCTGGGTTCAAGGAGCAAGGCACAAGAGTTATCTACACTCCTGCCATTCCCCCCACGCACAACGAATTGACGTGGTTTCGCAGCGAGGGCTACGAGGTTGTCAAGCGTTCGGCAGCACTGGGCATACTCACCCGCGAGAAGTACACCATGGCGGTTGCTGGCACACACGGCAAGAGCAGCACATCGACTCTGGTGGCGTGGCTCAACCACTGCGCCTCTACCGATGGCGGAGGGAGCGCATTTCTGGGAGCAATCTCCAAGAATTTCGGTAGCAACATGATTATGGGCGAGGGGGAGAGGATGGTGGTCGAGGCCGATGAGTTCGACCGTTCGTTCCACGCTCTGCACCCCAACGTTGCTCTAATCACCGCAGTTGATGCCGACCACCTCGATATTTATGGCACGGAGGCGGAATTCAAGCGTTCGTTTGAGATTTTCGCTTCGCAGTGCAGTGACGCCATCATCCTCAAGCACGGTTTGGAGCTCGCCATGCCTCAAACTGAGGTAAAAGTGCTGAGCTATAGCCTCGACAACCCCAACTCACACTACTATGCCAAGAACCTAAGTTCGATGGACTCTGGCTGCTACACTTTCGACATCGTCACCCCCACCAAGACACTGAGTGCCTGCACGCTGGGCATCCCCGGCAAACTCAACGTCGAGAACGCCATTGGCGCCGTAGCACTACTCGACCAGCGAGGTTTTGACCAAGAGCAGCTCCGTGAAGCTCTGCGCACGTTCCAAGGCATCGAGCGCCGCTTCGACATGTGGTACAACAGCCCAAGTGCCGTCTACATGGACGACTACGCCCACCACCCCGAAGAGCTGCGAGCAATGCTCTCCTCCATGCGCGAGCTCTTCCCCTCAAGGCACATAACAGTGGCATTCCAACCCCACCTCTACACTCGCACACGGGATTTTGCCGAAGGCTTTGCCGCCTCGCTGAGCCTCGCCGACAGAGTACTACTGCTACCCATCTACCCCGCTCGTGAAGAACCTATCGAAGGGGTGAGCAGCCACATTATCTTCGAAGGCATAACCTCCCAAAAAGAGATGGTGGAGATGGCCGATTTGGCACAAAAAGTGCGGGAACTCGACACCGATATTGTGATTACGGCAGGCGCGGGGGATATTGACACCCTTCGACAAGGGGTTATGGACGCTGTGAGCGCAAAGACGCTCGGCCATTAAGCGCTGAATTGCAAAAAAAAGAACAACGCTCGCACCCCTCCCCCCCCCCCGACAATAGAACAAATACAAATTAAACAAAAACAAACCAAAGAACATAGAGCAGTGCATAAAAATCTAAAAATAGCGGTTAATGTTTTCGTGGCGATGCTGCTGCTGGCATACGCCGTGTGGAGCATCATGCTTATGGATACAAACAGTTCAAAGGTGGCACTCAAGAGTGTGGATGTCACGCTGGTGGATAGCGGCAAGGTGGATTTCATCACCAACAGAGAGGTTGCCTCGCTCATCACACGGGGTCTCTACTCGCTGGGCACGCCAATGGAGGATGTGGAGCTACGCCTTGTGGACTCAGTGCTCAGAGCCAATGAATACCTGCAAGAAGTAAGAGCATGGACAACCATCGAGGGAGAGATAAAGGTGATTGCCGAGAGTCGTGTGCCAGAGTTTCGTGTGGTCGACCAAGGGGGGTGGGATTTCTATGTGGATAGCACTTTGGTGCACCTCATGCAACCCAGGCGTGGCTACTGCCCAGATGTGCCAACTCTCAGCACAAATATAAATTTCTCACTACCAACTGACTATGGCGGCAAATTGAGCGAAAAAAATTATGAAAAAGATTTAGTTTTTATAAAAAAACTCGCTACCTTTGTAGAGTGTATGCATTCTCACACGGTGCTGCAAGCGCTTAGCGGCCAGCTTTTTGTAGAGCAGGTTGGCGAGGGGCTCGAGGTAGACATCGTACCCGAACAAGAGAATAGCGTCATTCTGCTCGGCCTAATCGATCGCAATATCCAGAGCCGAATACAGAGCGTAGAGAACTTCTACACCCAAGCATACACCTACGCCCGACTCGACACCGCTCAAGTTGTGGACGCAAGATTTAGAGGACAAATATTAGTTAGGTAACTACATAATACATAAGGTATGGAAAACAATTACGTAGCAGCAATAGACCTTGGAACCACGAAAGTTGTGGCAGCAGTGGGACGCAAGGTGGAAAAGAACAAAGTGGAGATTGTAGCAATAAAGCAGAGCACTTCAAAAGGTATTATCAAGGGGGACTTGCGCAATAACAAAGACGCATACCTTGCTCTGAACGACGTGAAAACACAAATCGAGGAAGAACTCGGCATCACCATCAGTGAGGTCTATATCGGCATCTCAGGACAACACATCAAATGTACCAGAGCTTCGGGGTACGTCTTTGTACACAATTCCGAACAGGCTGTGAGCGAAGTGTCGGTGGACGACGTGAAAAGACTCGAAAACGACATGTACAACTCGGCGCTACCCGTGGGACAATCAATCATCTCGGTACTACCCCAAACATACAGAATTGACGACGAAACCAATATCACCGAACCAGTGGGGATGGAGGGTAAAAGACTCGAAGCAGAATTTAACCTCATAGTGGGTGACGATGCCGCTATTGAACGCATCAAGAGGTGCTTCACGCGAGCGGACATGACTGTCAAAGGCATCACACTACAACCGCTCGCCTCATCTTATGCCGTGCTCAGCGAAGACGAAAAAGAACTCGGCGTGGCTGTTGTGGACATCGGAGGCGGAACAACTGACATCTGCATCTACCACGACAAAATCATCCGCCACATTGCTGTGCTACCAATCGGAGGTAATGAGATTAACCGTGATATAAAATCACAGGGAATCCTCGACCGCCACCTCGAAAAACTCAAAACCATGTTCGGTGAGGCAGTTGCAGAACGTGCACCCGACCAAAAATACGTAACCATTCCCTCTATCAGCGGACAAGCACCCAAAGAAATCTCGGTGCGTGCACTGGCGGGAATCATCGAGGCAAGAATGTACGATATCATCGACTTTGTTGCCGAACAAATCGAAAAGTGCGGACTCAAAGACAAGCTCGGCGCGGGGTTGGTTATCACCGGTGGTGGTGCGGTCCTAAAGAACATAGACCTGCTCTTCAAAAAACAACTCGGCGGAGAGGTGCGCATTGCAGTGCCTTCTCAACACATCACTGCCGACAGTCTGGAGAGTGTTGCATCGCCCAAGTACTCTACCATTGCGGGTATCCTCATCGATGCCATCAAGAACAATAAATTCTCGGTGCTCGAAGGCGAACTTCGCCGCCCACAAAGCCAAGTGGAACAAGAGGCAACATCCGATAACAACAACCTCACACCCGAAGAACAAGCTGCAAGAGTGCTCGATGCTCAAAGAAGAGCCTACGAGGCAAACCAAGCTGCACAACAGTCCGAAGAATACCATAATCCCGAGCAACAGTACGACGATGAGGAGTACTATGACGAAAACGCAGAGGACGAACAAAGATACGATGACGAAGAGTTCTCGACCGAAAATCGCCGACCCAAAAAAGGCTTCTTCGGACGTGTCAAAGGGGTCTTTGGCAAGATGTTCGAGCCAGACGAGGTAGACGCCGAAGACAACTACTAAACCGCTTGTGGGGTTTTGCAAGACACAAAGAGTGAACGATTAGAACAAAACAGCCCACAAAAAAAACTCACACACAAGAATAAAAGAACGATAGAGATAAAAAATCATACACACTATTATATTCCACAAGGATGGACGTAAAATTTGATATGCCGCAATTTAATGAATCAATAATAATGGTCGCAGGCGTAGGTGGTGGCGGTGGTAACGCTGTGAAACACCTCTACAGTATGGAAGAGGTGGAGGGCGTGAATTTCATGCTACTCAACACCGACAAGCAGGCGCTGGAAAGAAACCCTATACCTACCAAAATACAACTTGGCGACGGACTCGGTGCGGGCAACAACCCCGAAAAAGCCAAAGAAGCTGCCCTAAATAGCGAATCGGACATTCGTGCCGAACTCGAAAATCATAGAACTAAAATGCTCTTCATCACCGCTGGCATGGGTGGTGGAACTGGTACTGGAGCATCGCCCGTATTGGCAAGAATCGCTAAGGAGATGGGCATACTCACCGTGGGTATCGTCTCGATTCCCTACCGTGGCGAGGGGCCCAAGCGCGTGCGTCAAGCAGTCAAAGGCATCGAGGAGCTACTACCCCACGTAGATTCACTCATTGTCATCAACAACGAACACATTGCACAGATTCACGGACGACTCAGCATCAAGGAGGCTCACGCCAAGGCTGACGACATTCTGGCAATGGCAGCAAAGAGCATCTCGGATATTATCACCAAGAATATGGATGTCAATGTCGACTTTGCCGACGTAACCACCGTGATGCGTGACGAAGAAAACAGCGATACGAATGCAAAAATTGCTCTAATGGGCTCGTTTACTGGCTCCGCCACAGCAGCTGAGGGCGAGAGCAACGAGAACCTGGTTCTTCGAATTGCGGAGGCAGCCGTAAATTCACCACTACTCCACCACAACGACATTAGAGGCGCGAGAAAGGTGCTGCTCAACATTAGTTGGGGGGACGTGGATGTATCCTACGAAGAGGCAACTCAGGTACTCGACTTCATACAAAGCCGCTCGGGATTCAACTCCGAATCTACCGATACGGATGTTATCTGGGGAGCTGGCAAGGATGAGAACCTTGGCAATGATATTCGCATCACTATTGTTGCAACTGGCTATGACGTGAGTCACATCCCTGCCATTAGCGAATACTTCGACCCTCTGCTCACTGGCATCAAAAAACCTGTGGAAAACAGACCTCACCGAGAAGTAATTCCGATAGATGACGCTGAGAGTGCAACGGCTCGCAATAAAAGGCCAAACAATTTTGAGGACGATGAATTTGGGGTGCGAGGTGGCGAAGGCTCGTCAAACGATGGCTACCATCACAGCAACGGCTCTACAATTGGTGGCGGATACTCTTCCTCCAGCGAGGCTCGTAACCCGCAACGAATCGAGGTCACTACAAACCTCCGCGGCGGTGTTGCAGATAGCAGCAACCAAACAGCGGCGGCTGGTGGAGCGGATCAGAGCGGGGGAAAACCCGTGGTTAGCACTCAGATGGACTCGCTCGTGGATGGCGAAATCGAGCAGAAACTCGTTGAGCCTGCGTACCTTCGTCGCGGCATAAAACTCGATTATATTGCTCGAGGCGCAGGGAGCGTCCGCGAATCGCTCGAAGATAGCGGAAGTTCTTCACGCTCGCGCAACAATGAGGAGAAGAACACCACATCGCTCTTCGACGAATAACCTCCGCGGGGAGGTGAGTGCTTAGAGGAGGGAGCAAGAAAGGGAGTGAAAAAGATGGGAGGAAGGGAGAGAGAGCGGGAGGAGAGAGTCGCCTCAAGGATTCTAAAAGCACACAGAACGAAAAGGCAGAATAAAAGCGTTTTCAAAAACGTATAACAAGACAGAAAGAAGAGCAGGACGATTAATCGCCCTGCTCTTCTTTCTTCTTAAATATATTCTTCGGTGCACAAAAAGAATAGTCGTCTGCCATTCCTCATGTGTGGGTGTGGCGGGAACTATTCCTCCAAGAGGAATTGCAAATCGCCACCCGATGGCACTTCACGAGGCTCATCGCCATGACGGAAAATCCTGAGCGAACGAGCACCAATATGTTGCAATTCACCACCTTCGAGCTTCAGCATGCACCCCTCGCGTAGTCCCACAACATAAGTGCCGCAGTTCAACTGCAAGAACTCTTCTATGCGCTGCTCACGAGTTTCGCCAGCATGGCCAGATGGATGTGCGTCGAGGTAGTGCGGATTAATCTGGAAATCAACGAGTCCGAGTGCTTTGAAAGACATTGGCTCTACTATTGGCATATCATTGGTTGTGTAGAGTCCAGGGCAGCTCATGTTGCTACCCGCGCTCCAACCAACGTATGGCAGTCCCTCTTTCACGCGCCTGCGTATTGGTTCCATAATACCGTTATCTTGCATGTTTTTGAGCAGTGCAAAGCTATTACCTCCTCCCACAACGATAGCTTCAGCATTATTGACTGCATCGGCTGGGTTGGCGCTGTGGTGGATGCTCTCTACTTCTATGCCGATTTCGGCGAATCTTTCTTTCACCTTTGACTCATACTCCTCCCAGCAGAGTGTGACTCCCGCATAGGGGACAAAGAGCACTTTTTTTACATTTTTTGATTGCAGGAATACTCTGATGTTTTCCTTCGGGTAGTCGAGGTACGCTTCTCCTGCGTTTGTGGAGTTTGAGATTAGTAGTAGGTTCATTGTTTTGTAGTTGTTGGAATAATGGTTAATAAGAGTGGTTTGTGATACAAATATAGTAAAAATTCTCAATATTGCCTCTCGTTTGCACACAAAAAAAGAGAGTGTGGGAGTGTGTCCTCATATGATTTGGACTCTCCCACACCCTCGGTGCACTTAGGCGCGCAGACTTTGGTTCTGTTGTCTTTGCGATTTCTCTCGTGCGTGTGTGTGCATATGTGTTAGCTACACTTGCTCAAGAGCACAAGACACAGTTGGCCATAGTGAATGCGCGGCCACTGTTGTATATATTGATGCTGTACTTATTCTTTTGTTTCAGCAGCAGTTTCCTCAGCAGGAGTTGCTTCAACCGCTGGTGCAGTTTCTTCCACAACTACAGCTTCTTCAACTGTCTGCGCAGTTTTTTTAGTAGCAGTTGCAGCCGCAGCACCACCCGAACGACGGGTACGTTTTTTCGGAGCAGCCTCTTTAGCTTGTGTGTAAGCCGAGAAGTCTACAAGTTCGATAAAGCACATTTCCGCAGCATCACCTTTTCTGAAACCAGTCTTAAGGATACGAGTGTATCCACCAGGACGGTTAGCAATTTTAGGTGCTACTTCGCGGAAGAGTTCAGTAACCGCTTCTTTACGCTTCAGGTACGAAAACACTGTACGGCGTGAGTGAGTCGAGTCCTCTTTGCTCTTTGTGATTAGTGGTTCAACATACTTTCTGAGTTCCTTAGCTTTAGCAAGGGTGGTCTCGATTTTTTTGTGAAGAATCAGCGATGATGCCATGTTTGCCATCATTGCCTTGCGGTGCGACGATGTACGCCCCAAGTGATTGATAGTTCTTCCGTGTCTCATTTTATCTCTTTAGTCTTAATTATTTCTTTTTTTTACACTCTTTAAGATACTTACTCCTTGTCGAGTTTGTATTTGCTCACGTCCATGCTGAAGCTGAGTCCTTTGTTAGCAAGGAGTTCGTCGAGTTCAGTGAGCGATTTTTTACCGAAGTTACGGAATTTGAGTAGTTCCGAGCGGTGGAATCTCACGAGGTCACCGAGTGTTTCAACTTCCGCAGTTTTGAGGCAGTTAAGCGCACGTACCGAGAGGTCGTGTTCCGTTAGTCTGGTTTTAAGCAGCTGACGCATGTGTAGGATATCCTCGTCGAATTCTTCTTGTGTAGTTTGCTCTTCGGTTTCGAGTGTAATTTTCTCGTCCGAGAACAACTGGAAGTGGAATATAAGGATTTTCGCAGCTTCCTTAAGCGCATCTTTAGGAGAGATAGAGCCATCGGTGGTGATTTCCATTACCAACTTTTCGTAGTCAGTTTTTTGTTCCACACGGAAGTCTTCGCGGCTATATTTCACGTTTTTGATTGGCGTAAAGATAGCATCGATTGGCAGCAGTCCTATAGGAGCTTCAGCTGGTCTATTTTCTTCGGCAGGCACGTAACCTCTACCCTTTTCGATGGTAAGTTCCATTTGGAATTTAGCCGTCTTGTCGAGTCTGCATATAACAAGCTCTGGGTTAAGCACTTTGAAGCCGCTCATAAATTGAGAAAGGTGTGCAGCTGTAAGTTCGGTGAGGTCTTTGACGTTCACTGTCACTTTTTCAGAATCCACGCTATTATCAATTCGTGCCAGGCGTACTTGTTTGAGATTCAGAATAATTTCTATCATCTCTTCCATCACGCCGTCGATTGTAGCGAACTCGTGGTCTACGCTATCAACCTTCACCGAGGTGAAAGCATAGCCTTCCAGCGAGCCCAATAGAATGCGACGCAGGGCATTACCGATTGTAATTGCATAACCGGGTTCAAGGGGACGGAACTCAAAGCGACCGATTGTGTCGGTGCTTTCGAGCATAACCACCTTATCTGGTTTTTGAAATGCGAGAATTGCCATTTTGTTATTGTTTTATTTTTTATAAAAAACTTAGGAATTACTATTTCGAGTAAAGCTCGACGATAAGCTGCTCGTTGATGTTCTCAGTGAAGTCTTCTCTTACTGGAACTGCAATTAGTTTTCCTTCTTTTTGTGCTGCGTTGAACTCAATCCACGAGAATGGGTTAGTAGAAACGCCGCTTAGCGATGCTTCAACCACTTCGAGTGATTTAGATTTCTCGCGTACACCTACTGTTTCGCCAACTTTCACTTTGTATGATGGGATGTTGAGCACTTTGCCATTCACGGTGATGTGGCGGTGGCTCACCAACTGGCGTGCTGCTGCACGAGTTGGAGCGATACCCATACGATATACGAGGTTATCGAGGCGGCTTTCGAGCAATACCAACAGGTTTTGACCTGTGATACCTGACATTCTCGATGCTTCTTCGAATGTGCGGCGGAATTGTTTTTCGAGCACGCCGTAGATTGCTTTAGCTTTTTGTTTTTCTTTGAGCTGAACACCATATTCGCTCACTTTTTTGCGTTTACGCATAACACCGTGTTGTCCCGATGGGTAGTTCTTACGGTCAAATGCCTTGTCTGCTCCGAAGATTGCCTCACCGAAGTTACGGGCGATTTTGGTCTTTGGTCCAATATATCTTGCCATTTTTTGTCTTAATTTTTGCTTTGTTTTTTAAACGATTGTAATTACTGAATTATGCTGCTCTGTAGCATCACACTCTGCGGCGCGCTGGTGGGCGGCATCCGTTGTGAGGGATTGGTGTCACGTCGATGATTTCGGTAACTTCAATACCAGCTGCGTTCACAGTACGTATTGCCGATTCTCTTCCTGAGCCAGGGCCTTTCACATATACTTTCACTTTGCGTAGTCCCAGATCGTATGCTACTTTAGCGCAGTCTGCTGCTGCTGTTTGCGCTGCATAAGGAGTATTCTTTTTACTACCTCTGAAGCCCATTTTGCCTGCAGAACTCCACGAAATCACTTGACCTTGTGAATTTGCAATTGTTACAATTACGTTATTAAACGTTGAAGATACGTGGACAGTACCAAGTGCATCAACCTTAACAACTCGTTTTTTGGTTTGTGTCGTTTTCTTAGCCATTACTTGCTTTTGTTAATTTGTTTTACTCTTGGTTACTTACCTATTTAGTTGCTTTCTTTTTGTTAGCAACGGTCTTTTTCTTACCTTTACGAGTACGAGCGTTGTTTTTGGTGCTCTGTCCGCGTAGTGGTAGACCGATACGGTGACGGATACCTCTGTAACATCCGATGTCCATAAGACGTTTGATGTTCAGTTGTACTGTCGAGCGAAGTTCTCCTTCAACTTTGATTCCTTCACCAGCGATGGTGTTACGGATTGCTGCGATTTGATCGTCGCTCCAGTCTTTAACTTTAATGTTTTCATCAACCCCCGCTTTTTCGAGGATTTGCGTAGAAAGGCTGCGACCCACTCCATAGATGTAGGTCAGTCCGATTACGCCTCTTTTATTCTTTGGTAAATCAACACCAACTATACGTGCCATTGTTTATCTTTTTACTTATTTTGTTTAAAAAAAATTCTTCTTTTTTTCTTTTGTTCGATCGCCGAAAAACGAAGTGAAAAAAATGCGAGTAGCGATGCATTCTCCATGTAGGAGAGGGGCATCTCTATCCTTGACGTTGCTTGAACTTAGGGTTCTTCTTGCAAATTACGTATAGTTTGCCTTTACGACGAACGATTTTGCAGTCTTCGCTACGTTTTTTTACTGAAGCTCTTACTTTCATTTTTGTTTTACTTTTTAACTGTGTATGGTGTCGTTCTCTGCTCTCTCTACTTGTATCTAAATGAGATTCGTCCCTTTGAAAGGTCATAGGGGCTCATTTCAACTTTGACTTTATCTCCAGGCAGGATTTTGATGTAGTGCATACGCATCTTACCTGAGATGTGTGCAATGATTACGTGTCCATTGTCGAGTTCCACTCGGAACATTGCGTTGGACAGCGATTCAATTACTGTTCCGTCTTTTTCTATTGCAGCGAGTTTTGCCATTTTTTGTTTTTTAGTTCTTGTTTTTTACTTTGACGGGGGAGCTTTTTCCTGATTTTAGCTCACTCTCCCCAATCCTTTCACTCTCCTCTATTGTCTCTTCTTTAGTATTTGTCCCAGTGTTCACCCACAGAAAGTATTTCTGCTTTGCCGTCAACTATTGCTATGCAGTGTTCGAAGTGGGCGGCGACTTTGCCATCTTTTGTGCGGCATGTCCATCCGTCGGACTCAAACACCACAGCGTGGTGAGCAAGGGTAATCATAGGTTCTATGCACAGCGTCATTCCCTCAACTATTTTGGGGCCAGAGCCTTTGTGTCCGTAGTTTGGTATTTGCGGTTCTTCGTGCAAGTTTTGCCCGATGCCGTGTCCTACCATCTCGCGCACAACGCCATAACCATAGTTTTGACAGTGTGATTGTATCGCATGGGAAATATCGCCAATTCTATTTCCCACCTTGGCGGCTTCGATACCTTTAAAAAGAGCTTCCTTAGTGACTGTCAGAAGATTTTGGATTTCTTCTGTTACCTCTCCCACTTTAAAAGTGTAGGCGGAGTCGCCAACGTAACCATTTTTAATTGCACCGCAGTCTATGGATACAATATCGCCGTTCTTTAGAACTCTATTTTTGGCGGGAATTCCGTGCACCACCACATCGTTGATGGATGTGCAGAGTGTTCCGGGAAACCCTCCATAGCCTTTAAAGGCTGGTATTGCTGCCTGTGAGCGGATGAACTCTTCTGCGATTTGGTCGAGCTCAAGGGTGCTGATGCCTTCCTTGACGTGCTTTGCCACTTCGCTCAGGGTCTTCCCCACTAATTGGTTGGCTACTCTTAGCAGCTCAATCTCCTCTCTACTCTTCGCCCTAGCCATTGTTTACTACAATTTTTGAGTTTTTTCTCTTAGATTAACTTGTCAAAAAAACTTAAGAATTGCGACCTTTGAGTTTACCGCCTTTCATCATTCCATCGTAGTGGCGCAGCAACAGCTGGCTTTCGATTTGTTGCAATGTGTCGAGCACAACTCCGACCAAGATCAATAGCGAAGTACCACCATAGAACATTGCGAATTGTCCGTCCACTCCCATAAGGTGTGCAAAGACTGGCAATATTGCGATGAATCCCAGGAAAACAGATCCAGGTAGTGTGATTCGCGTCATAATTTGGTCAAGGTAATTGGCAGTAGCTTTACCAGGCTTGATGCCTGAGATGAAACCGCCATTTCTCTTGATATCTTCTGACATTTGGTTTGTGTTCACAGTGATTGCAGTATAGAAGTAGGTGAAAAGCACCACTAATATAAAGAAAGTGAAGTTGTACCAAAATCCGTAGATATTAGAGAATGTAGCAGCTAAGCCTTGTGTAGATTCGAAGTTACCGAAGAGTGCTGGTAGCATCATGATTGCTTGCGCAAAGATGATTGGCATTACACCAGCTGCGTTGATCTTCAATGGGATGTATTGGCGCACACCACCGTATTGACGATTTCCAACGATTCTCTTGGCGTACTGTACCGGAATCTTGCGAACCGCTTGCACGAGTGCGATGGTTGCTGCAAAAACAAAGAATAGTACTACAAGTTCGATTAGTAGCATCACAAAACCACCACCTGCTGTCGTGAAGCGAGCATTCATCTCAGCTAAGAAAGCACGTGGGAGGGTGGCGATGATACCAACCATGATTATCAACGATACACCGTTGCCGATACCTTTGTCTGTGATCTTCTCGCCGAGCCACATACAGAACATAGTTCCTGCGATGAGGATTGTTGTTGCTGTCATGGTGAATAGCACTGGAGAATCGCTCAGCACAAATGCACCTGCTGGCACTGTTGCGTTAAGGTTCAGAAGGTAAGCTGGGGCTTGAACCAACAAAATTGCAATGGTCAGATAGCGTGTCCATTGGTTAATTTTGCGGCGGCCGCTTTCTCCCTCCATTTGTAATCTGCGGAAGTAAGGCACTGCTATGCCCAGTAGCTGGATTACGATTGAGGCAGAGATGTAGGGCATGATACCAAGAGCAAAAATTGATGCATTCGAGAATGCTCCTCCTGAGAAAATGTCCAATAGTCCTAAGATACCGCTTGCTGTTTGGTCTTGCAACTCAGAGTTTGCAAGTGCTTCGGGGTTGATGCCAGGCAAAACCACGAAGCTACCAAGACGGTATATGAGCAGAATACCAAACGTATAGAGGATTCTCTTTCGGAGGTCCTCTATACGGAAGATATTGCGCAAAGTGTCAAAAAATCTTTTCATATTTTTTTGATAGTGTCAAAATTTAAAGTGTTGTCGCTGTTCCGCCAGCCGCTTCGATAGCAGCAACTGCAGATTTTGAGAATTTGTTAGCCACAACCTCAACTTTCGAAGTCAAAGCACCGTCGCCAAGAATCTTAACAAGCACGCGTCCTGAAACAAGACCTGCTGCTTTTAGTTCTTCTACGCCGATTTTTGCTGCGCCAGTTTTCTGTGCCACAAGCTCGATTGAGGAGATGTTAACTGCCTTGTATTCCACACGGTTAGTGTTGTTGAATCCAAATTTAGGCAGGCGGCGTTGAAGCGGCATCTGACCACCTTCAAATCCACGTTTGCGTGAGTAACCTGAACGAGACTGGGCACCTTTGTGACCACGTGTTGATGTACCACCTCGGCCTGAGCCTTGCCCACGACCAATTCTCTTTTCACTGTGGGTAGCCCCACTTGCTGGTTTTAGTGTTGAAAGTTCCATTGTCTTATTTTACCTCCTCTACTTTTACTAAGTGTTTAATCTTTTCTACTTTACCCATAATCTCTGGGCATACGTTATGCTCCACGCTTTTGTAGTTGCGTCTGAGGCCCAGTGCATCAAGGTTTGCCTTTTGCACTTTGGTGGCACCAATACGGCTGCGTGTTTGTGTAATCTTTATGATTGCCATTGTTTTGTTTGTTCTAAGAATTTGTGTTTAGATTCTCTCTTGTTGTATTCACACGCAGTTGTTAGCCGTTGAAAACTTTGCTGAGTTTCACGCCACGAGTTTGTGCAATAGTGATAGGATCACGGAGCTCCATAAGGGCTGCGAAGGTTGCTTTGACCAAGTTGTGTGGGTTTGAAGAACCTTTGCTCTTTGCCAGTACGTTGTGGATACCAACGCTCTCAAACACGGCACGCATCGCACCACCCGCGATAACTCCAGTACCAGGAGCTGCTGGGCGCATGATCACCTGTGAGCCGCCGAAACGTGCTTCTTGTTGGTGAGGGATTGTTCCGTTGAGGATAGGTATCTTAACCAAATTTTTCTTAGCATCTTCTACGCCTTTGGCAATCGCCGAAGTCACCTCCGATGCTTTACCAAGACCGTAGCCTACAACACCGTGCTCGTCTCCTACAACAACAATTGCTGAGAACGAGAATGTGCGACCACCTTTCGTAACTTTTGTTACGCGTTGGATGCTAACCAATTTATCTTTGAGTTCGATGTCGCTTGTGCGAACTTTTTTCATATTTTCCATTTTCTGTAATAGTCTATGCTAAAAAATTAAAATTTAAGTCCGCCCTCACGTGCTGCTTCAGCCAGTGACTGAACTCTACCGTGATAAAGGTATCCGTTGCGATCGAATGCTACTTCTGAAATGCCTGCTGCTGCTGCTCTTGCTGCAATTGCTTTACCCACTGCTGCGCCTTGAGCTTTTTTGTCCATTTCTTTAGTGATTTGCGAGGCTGTCTCTTTATCGAAAGAGCTTGCTTGAGCAAGAGTTACACCTTTGTTGTCGTCAACAAGTTGTGCATAGATGTGTTTGTTACTGCGAAACACAGTTAGTCTTGGGCGCTCGGCCGTTCCGCTTACTACTTTGCGAACACGCATCTTAATACGTGCACGTCTTTGAATTTTTGTTAGTGCCATAATTTAAAATGATGCGTTTTTATTTAGAGTTAGCTGATTTACCTGCTTTGCGGCGTAGTTGTTCGCCAACAAATTTAATACCTTTACCTTTATATGGTTCAGGCTTACGAAGTGAGCGTACTTTCGCTGCTACTTGACCTACAAGTTGTTTGTCGATGCTGCGAAGAGTAAGAATAGGGTTATTCTTTTTCTCGGTCACTGCTTCTGCTTTAACTTCGTCTGGTATCATAAGGTGTACGTCGTGCGAGTAACCAAGGCTCATCTCGATGATTTGACCTTTAACCTCACATTTGTAACCTACGCCTACAAATTCTTGTTTGATTTCATATCCTTTCGATACTCCTTCCACCATGTTGTAGATAAGTGCGCGGTAGAGACCGTGCATTGAGCGGTGTTTTGGAGCGTCGCTGGGACGAGTAACCGTTAGAACGCCATCTGCCACAGTAACAGTGATCTCGCTGTTAACTTCTTGGCTTAGTTGTCCCAATGGCCCTTTCACGCTTACCACATTTGCTGGGCTAACCTCTACAGTCACTCCAGCTGGTAGCATCACAGGTGCTTTTCCAATTCTTGACATTTTTTTATTTTATTTTAGATAATTGTTATTTTCTTTTCACAAATTTACGATACGAAGCAAAGCACTTCACCGCCAACGTTCTTTGCTCTTGCTTCTTTGTCGGTCATGATTCCAGACGAGGTTGAAACAATGGCAACACCGAGGCCGTTAAGCACTCTTGGCATTTTAGCTGCGCTTGCGTAGTTGCGAAGACCTGGACGAGATACTCTGGTGATTGTCTTGATGGCATTCACTTTAAGTTCTGGGTGATACTTCAGCGCTACTTTGATTACGTCAAAGCCTTTTTCGTCTTTGTCGATTTTGTAGGCAAGGATGTAGCCTTGTTCGTGTAGCACACGAGCTATCTCCTTTTTCATTTTCGATGCGGGAGCTACGACCACTTTGTGGCCGGCTTTCGCCGCGTTCCTGATTCTGGTCAGGAAGTCTGCAATAGGATCAGTCATTTTGACTCTTCTTTTTTTGTTGTTTAACTTACTTTAATTCAATGCATTAGTGGCAAAAATCACTGACTTTACCCCACAGCAAAGAGTGGCAAAGGTAGTAAAATTTTCTTACAATTCCATACTTTTTTAGTTTTTTTGCACAAAATTTCCTCTATTACAGCGATTTACGCTTTTCGAGGCTCGCGCTCAGGCATAAATTGGGAGAGAGGCGGGGGGGGCGGGGAGAAGAGTTTATTTGTTGTGTCTGCGGAAAATCTCGCGGCACACCCACGCATCGAGCGTGGCATACTCCTTCTGGGCATGGGTCAGAGAGGTTGCATCCCAGTTGCTCAGGCGTTGTGCTTTGCTGAGGCGAACGCCCAGCACCACAGCTGCCATCTTCTTCACGCTCAACTCTCCGATACCCCATTGCTCCACGATGTTTTGCAAGTCCACGAAGCCTTTGGGGTTATGGGGTGCGACTCCACGCAACGCTTTGATATCATCTCTGATTGCTGCACCTACTTTCACCACTTTTTCATCCTCCAAAACGCTAATTACAGCGGCACTGAGCGGGAATTTACGCGGGCGAAAGAGCATCCCAACCTTAGCGGTTGAGAGTTGCAACAGCGAGAGTTTGTGCACCACTCCGCGAGTAAAAGACGGGCGTGTTTCGGTGTCAAAGCCGAGCAATCGCTCGCCTCTGAGCACTTCTTCGGCACGAGCCATGCTCTGGGGTGAGTCCACCACTATCATCTCTCCCTCGAAGCGGCAGAGCGGCAGAGCGGCAAGCTCCTCATTACTTATTTTCAGCAATTCACTCATGGATTAACTACACTGCAACGCCCCCCTTCCAGAGCGCGCGCAGCTATCTCTATTCTACAACCAAAATGGCTCCTCGAAGTGGCGAGCCACTTTTTCTTTATACAGATCTCCGATGGTCACCAGCATACCGGTCTCTTCCACGTCTCCAAAGTCGTGATTGATAGCCGTCTCAAAGACTCTCATTGTAAGCAAAAGGCTCATATAAGCGTTGATAAGCGGGGGGATTACCTCCTCGAAATTGCGCACCGAACGCGAGAGTATCCTGTAGTTTTCCATATAATCTCTGCCCGTGAAAATCGTCTTCATGTGTTCCTCATCGATATTGAACTTAGCGGGGAAGCGTGTCGCCATTAGGTTATCACGATCGGGGAAGTACATTTTGAGGAAATATATCAACATATTGCGAGCCTCCACGTTGTAGTGACCGTACATGGTCACTTTGCCGAAAACATACTTAATATCGGCATTGCGGCTCAAAATCGTACCGAGCCCATCCCACAGGTTGTCCAGCGCAAAGAGTGCTTTGAGCGACCCCTGTCGTTGGTACTTGGTCTGCACAAACGAGCGCCCCAACTCCATTGTGTAGGGCAGATATTTCTGGCGAAATTTCTCTGAAAAGTCAAAGTAGTGCTCCGTAGACATGCACACGGGGTGTGTGGAGCGTGGTATTATGTAGCGATAGCCACCGAGAATTTCCTCCTGTTCGGGATCCCAGACAATGAGCTGAGAGTAGCCTTCGGGGTGCAGATCGGCTTCGTCAATATCCACTTCCTTGCCAGTACCACCGCCTGCATCGCGAAATGCCTCCTCGCGGAGTCTACCCACCTCACGCATGAGGTTTGGTGCCTCGCTGGCGTGGAACACGTACACGATGTTGCTCGCCTTGTTGGTTTTTCTCAAAAAGAGGTTTTCGCACAACTCCGCCTTGAGTAACGCTCTATCTACTGGCTCTATTATCTTCCCTGACATTTTCTTATCTTAATTTTCGCTTTCTTAAAATTATAGTGTATTTTATGCAAAGAACTAATCCGCCTTTACATTATTTTTCATCTCGTACACTTTTGCACGGATGTAGTCGTTTTGTTGTTTTGCGCTCATTTTGTCGTCCAGCACAATAGGCTCACCGAAGTACATCTTCACTGTCTTTCCCTTTTGGTAGAAGACCTGGCGCGGCAGGAGCATCATCTCCAAGTTTGCCTTTATGCCCAAGAATTTACGGAGATTCGCAAAGAAGTAGAACGACTGAGAGTTCCTTGCCTCCACATAGGTTGGGATGATTACTCTACCACTTTTTTTACAGCGGTTCACGTAGCTCACTTTCCATGGTGTATCGATGATTTCGCCTTTAATCTTGCGCGAGCACAGCCCTGCGGCAAAATTCACAATCGGATGGCTCGAATCATAGAGCTTATCCATCTCGGCATTAAGTTCCGCACGTTGCGCTCCGTGTTTATTCACCCCCACGAAGATTTCCTGCAATGGCTTGAGGTTCAGCAGCAGGTCGTTAACGATGAGTCTCACACCGCCAATATTCTCTTTGATTATGGCTGTTGCCAACATCATTCCGTCCACTCCGCCCAGCGGGTGGTTCGCCGCAAAGAGCAGCTTGGGAGCAGGCTCTCCATTTTGGTCAACACCACGAGGGATGTTTTCGGTGCCATACAACTCATACTTCACGCCGATATAGTCCAGTGCACCGTCCACAAAACCTTCGGCATTACAATCGCCATAGAGGCGCAAAATCTCGTTATGGTGCTTGAGCTTCAACAACGCCTCAATCCACCCCACCACAAAGCGAGGCACCCAGCGTGCCAGACGAGGGTTTTTGGATTTGAGTATTTTTGCTAAATCTATTTTCTGCATAGTTCTATGCCTGTGGTGTCTACACAACACCGCCCTTAAATGTGGAGTTTCGGCCTGTTTTTTCCCTTTCCAAGCCCAAAGGTAATAATTTTCTATGAAGTGTAGGTAACATCTTGAAAATATTTTCTAATTTTGTAGCGCTGTATCGCACAGCAGAACTTTCTACCATCAAACCAAAGAGCAACAGCAAAATAGTGTATCATATCCCAGTCCTACTCCAAGAGAGCCTCGAGGGGCTCAACATTAACCCCGAGGGGGTCTACGTCGACGTGACCTTTGGAGGAGGGGGACACAGCACCGCCATACTCGAACGCCTCAGCAGCAAAGGGCGGCTAATAGCCTTCGACCAAGATCCCGACGCTCACCTCAATGCCCCAAAAAAGACAGTGAGTGATAAGCGATTCACGCTCATTCACAACAACTTTCGCTTTTTGGCACCATGCCTCAGAGCTGCTGGGGTGGATAAGGTCGATGGGATACTCGCCGACTTGGGAGTCAGTTCCCACCACTTCGACACGCCACAACGCGGCTTTTCGTTCCGTTTCGAAGACGAGGAGCTCGACATGCGCATGAACCAAGATGGAGGCGGGGTGAGTGCTAAAAATGTGGTCAATGAGTATGAGCTCGAACGGCTCGCCACAATCTTGGGTAGGTATGGCGAGTGCGACAAACCCTACAAACTGGCAAAGCTCATAGAGGCTGCACGCCCTATGGCCAGCTGTGGCGAACTGTGCCAAGCTGTCGACAAAGCAATTCCGCAAAAAGAACGAAGCAAAAGACTCTCGCAGATTTTCCAAGCTCTGAGAATTGAGGTCAATGGCGAAATGCTCGCCCTGGAGATGATGCTGACCCAAAGCCTGAGCGTGCTTGCCCAAGGAGGGCGACTCTCGGTCATCTCCTACCACTCGCTCGAAGACAGACTTGTTAAGAATTTCTTGCGCAGCGGCAACCTCAGCGGCGAATTGCAACAGGATTTTTATGGCAGAAGCCTCTCGCCATTTAAGACCATCAGTCGCAAAGCAATTGCACCCACTCCCACTGAGATTGAGCTGAATTCACGAGCTCGCTCAGCGAAACTCAGAGTAGGCGAACTACTGCACACCAATCCTTAACTACCGAGCAATAACTCCACCGCGCAGAACAACAGCGCACACTTGACCACGTACACTCTCTACAAAAAGACAACGCTATACAGAGACAATATCAATAGAAAGAACTATGGGACAATCACTTGGCGGCATATTAAAGGGGCTCTTTTCGGGGAGTGTGCTGGTGAATTCGCAGGTACTCAGGCGCATGCCTATCCTTGCATTTTTGGGCTTCATAATGCTGGTGTATATGGCGATTGGTTTCAGCGCGCAGCGTAGTCAAAGCGAGCTTGATGAGCTAAACGACAGGCTCACCGAGTTGCGCACAATTTCAATCACCACCTCGGCAATGAAACAACAACTCACTCGCATAGAGAACATTGAGGCGTTGCTCGAAGAACACAACATTGAGCTCGAAATCAGCCAAACGCCTCCAAAAGTAATTTCTTACCGCTGATTCACACGTTACACTCTTTTTTCTGGTAGTAGCTTTGTACGACTCATGCGTACACCTTCTTGCTCTTGCCAAAAAGTGAGAAAAAGTGAGAAAAAGACTAAGGTCGATTGGGAACAGTCTATGAAAGAGTATCTGTGACTATAAATACCGGCTTATCATCCGGCTCCGCAGTTTCCCAAGAACCAGCAGTTGGACTCTGTGAAGGAGAAATTGCACTTGCCTCAGCACCAGGCGTAGTATTGTCAGTGTCGATACTAACTGCGCCACCAACTGCACCAGCCGCCTCAGCACCTGCATTAGCACCTTGGGAAAGCGCTACCGAATCTGCAGGGCTGGCAGTAGCAGTCGAGTCGCGAGTCACCTCCATTTGACCACGCGGTCGGGTGAACATCCAAGTGTTGAAACCCTCGTCAGCTCTGAAACCCTTGCCCACGTGCGCGCTTTTTCCCTCACGCACTCGGACATCGACGTTGGAGTATATCTCCTTAGCTTTCTCGTCCCACCACAGCTCTTCGGTGTAGAGGGTTCTATCACCCGAGTAGTTGTTAGCAATCACGTTGCCGCGCGCCACCCACAGCTCTTTGCGTTGATTGTAGTGCACATAGTCCGCCACCAAGTCACTCTCGATAACCCCAGTCGAGTCGTTGTAAGTCTCTACGTGAATTCCTTTTTTGAATTCCGTAAAGGGCTCATCAGCGAGCTCGTAGTACTCCATCAGCGGAGTTTTCATTCGATAGGTTCTTGTCCCGTCTTTACTTTCGAGCGTAGTGAGGTCAACCGACACTTGTGTGGGTTCGGTATTTGGGTCGGTGATTCTGGGTGTAGGTTCTACTTCGCTACAGCTGGGCAATAAAAACACGAGGAGAGCTGCCAATAGCTCTCCTCGTATTTTCGAAATGTAGTTTACGAACATTCCCGATTATTTTTTTTCTCTAACGGTGGTAGTACCCGATAGCCAGCCACAACGTACTGTGTAGCTATCACCAGGGCTTAGTCCACGCATGAAGGTTGCATCCACGTCAGGGAAGTTAGCCGAGCAGTTTGCAATCATAGAGTTGATGTTTTTAACTTGTTGTTCGTCGCCTTCGAATTTAGCACGAGCACGAGCGTAAGCATCAACCACTAACCAGTAAGCTGTATTTTGCTCAAATCCCGAGCAACCAGCAGCTCCACCAGCATAGGCACTTGCCAAGAAGAGGTGACCGAGGCCATTTTCTTCGTTGAGCGAGATCATTTGTCTTGCAGTTTCTGCTGCCTCGCGGTATTTTTTATCCTCAAGCGAGATATTAGTAATCAGTGCAAGGAAGTTGAACTTACGTTCCTGGTCAGTCTCCATAGAGATTGCGAGGTTGTAGTATTCAGCAGCTTTAGCATTATCGCCTTTTTCCACGAAGATTCCGCCGAGCATTGCTGCGAGGTCAGCTGTTGGTTCTTCTGAGTACAGTTTCTCGGTTAGAGCGAGTTGGAAGTCGCTGCTACATTTGCTACGTTGGAACATAGAGAGGATTTTCTGCACAAGCACGATATCATCTGGATTAGCTTCGTACTGAGGCTTGAATATTCTTTCGATATTTTCGCACGAGGCAGCGCCGCTACCAGCAAAGATGTTTTCGATAATCGAAATTGCTTCCTGATCTTCTGCTGTTTTGTGTTCTTTTTGAGCATCAGCCTCAAGTATTGAGATCACGAATTCGAAGTCTTCGATATACTCATCAGGGGCGATGTCATCGAGTTTGAAGCTCTCGGTAAGCGAGTTGAAGAAGACTACGCAGATTTGTGGATCTACTTCATGGCTACCGCTTTCGATAGCTTTGCGGAAGAGTTCAAATGCACGTTCTCTATCAGCTGGGTTGTTTTCGTTAAAGACGATTGCTTTTTGAGCATGCAGGTAGTTTTTACCATATTTTGGGTGGTCGCCGAAGTGCTCAATGCGCAAATCAAATAGATAGAGCATGCTATCCAGATATTTCATTCTATCATCTTTGGTGCGCGCTCTCGCCATTTTCGTGCGGTACATATCTCCACCACGGATATAAGTATTTAGCGATGCGGTTGGCGCATTTTTGATGAGTTGGTGCATAAACTGGAGTGCACTATCATAATCTTTAGCTTTATATGCTGCGTCAAAGTAAGCAAGTGTCTTTGCATTTTCTGTTCTTTCCTCAACGGTTTCGCCAAACTTCGCCCATTTCGGGTCGCTAAAGTCCGCCTGCGCTACAGCCACCATGCTAGTGCCCAACATGCACACGATAAATAGTAAGATTTTTTTCATTTGATTTTGAGTATTATTGAAGTTTCCTAAATGTTCCTAACTCTGCAAAAGTACCAAAAAAAGATTGGAAATGCAAAAAAAAATTAATTAAATTGGCGTTTTACGAACCACATATCATCCGAGCCAAAGAATGAAAAGCCGAGCACAACTCTAAAATGGTCTTCGTTGAGGATTGCACCTGGTGCGCCTCTCTTTCCGTATTCAAAGGCGAGGTTCAGTGCCGAGAAGTTCTGCGCCTTTAGCGGGATGGTGAAGCCGAGCGAGGCTGTCCACTCCGTACTCTGTTTGCCGTTCATGGCCAAGTAGTTTGTGTTGTATCTAAAGCCAGCTTTGTAGCTCATGCGCGAAAAGAGCGAGTTCATGCTCATCTTATCGGGGGTGTAACTCATACCAAAGCGGTAATCTTGGATAGAGTGAAGGGTGATGTGCGAGGGAGTGGCAAAGGCTCCGCTCCAGTCCTGCTGGGTGTAGTCGAAACCGATGAGCCAGTGGCGGTTTGTGAATGTTATACCTGCCCCGAATTTTTGAGGCATGTGCAGCGGATCCACACTGCGAGAAAACGAAACAGTATCGAATGTCACCGAAGCTGTATTGGTAGTGAGTTGAGTGGTTTCTACTCCTGCGTCTTTGCCCAGCGCATAGGTAGCTCCGATTGTGATGTCATCTTGGTAACCCACTCTAAATTCGTACTGAAGGCCAAAGCTAAAGCGCAAGGCATTGAGGTGTTGCGTCTCTACGGTATTTATGCCTGCATAGGTTTCGTCAATCAACATGGGCAGGATGCCAGAGTTCCAGTGACGATCAACCGAGCCAAAGTCATAGTGCAAAGATGCGCCCAGACTAAAGCCAGGGAGCGGTTGCCAACCCACAGATGCTGAGAGCTCCGAGATTCCGCCCATGCCGTAGTAACTGTATATCGCACGTCCGATATTCTCAACAATACTGGGATTGTCGTTGATAATCAAAGTATTGTAACCCACGCTACTATATTGTGTAAGCGAAATACCAGCACCCAGACCACGAGCAATTGGGATTGCGAAGCCAAGGTCGTGAAGATCGATACTATTGTAGACATTTGAGCTGGTTTGGCTCTGTTGGTAGTAGTTCGAGATTACTCCGCCAAAGTTGTAGATTGCCGAATTCTGCGCAATATTGCTAAGTGAGGCTGGGTTGAGGTAGTTATACTCATAGCCGTTGCTTGTCGCAATACCGATTCCTCCCATACCGCGTGATGCGGCAGTTCCGCCCACAGACAAATCGCCAAGTCCATACATGGTGTAAGGCGAAAAGGCTGCCAGCGAGTGGTCAATTTGCGCCTTGGCTGGTAGTGCTGTAATGGCGAGCACTCCAAGTGCTATTACTAATCTCTTAAACATTATTTTATCATCTCATATAGCCCCCTTAGGGTCAGGTCATTAATTGCAAATATCGGGAAATTTAGGATCTTCTCAAAGAAAAACGCATCTCCACCGCTAAATATTATCTTTTTCGAACTATTTTCTCTAAAATATCCCTCAATTTCGTATCTAATGCCATCAGCTGCACCATAAAATAGCGCTTCGATGGTCGTCGCGCCAATCTTGCCTTTTGTGTATGAGCTCTTGAGCTCGTCCAGTGTGGCTGGCGTAATTTCTGGCAAGAGTTGTGTTTTTGCGTGCAGTGCGCTCAGGCGGGTCAGCAATCCTGCCGAGATGTTCCCACCGCAAAACTCTCCCTCTGCTGTGAGGTGGTCAATTGTAATTGCCGTTCCGAAATCCACAATCAACAGATCCTCATTGGGGTGTGCCGCCTGTGCTCCAACAGCCGCTGCAAGCCTATCCATACCCAGTGTATGGGGTGTTTTATACATGTTTTTGACGGGAAGTGCTCGTTTATGGTCGAGCACTTCCACCTCTACGTCCACCACCTCTGCAATCTGTTGCACTACTTCACTTGGCTCTACTCCCACTGCACAGACTATGGCTTTGCGCACGTCTACGCCTTGTAGAAACTCTCTGAAATTCACCACTCGCTTGGCTCTGGCCACAGCCTCCATCTCGCCGCTCTGGGTAAAGAGAGCCGCCTTGCACATTGTGTTGCCTATGTCTACCACTAAGTAGCTCATTGTCATTTTTTGCTATCGTTGCGCTCTATAATTCTCAATTCCTCTTAACTTACTACCTCTGCTCAGAATACTACTCCTCTTTGTCGAGTAGTTTCATTAATTTCTTCACATCTCGCTGCAATTGTGGTAGTTCTTTGAAGACTTTGTGTGATTTGTGGAAACCCATTCCGCTCTGCGCAGGCGAGCCGAGGAAAAATTCTCCCTCCTTCTCGACATTATGGTTGAGTCCACTTTGCGAGCCGATTTTCACTCTATCAGCAATAGTCATGTGTCCCGCCAAGCCTACTTGGCCTCCAATCATCACGCTTTTGCCCACTTTGGTCGAGCCTGCCAGTCCCGATTGCGCGGCTATCACAGTATTTTCACCCACCACAACGTTGTGTGCGAGCTGCACCAGATTATCTATTTTCGCACCCTGCTTCACCACTGTCGAGCCCATTGTGGCACGGTCTATAGTACAGTTTGCGCCAATCTCCACGCCATCCTCCAGCACTACGATTCCAATCTGCGGAATTTTGGCAAACGTACCATCCGCCTGGGGCGCAAAGCCGAAGCCATCGGAGCCGATGATAGTGCCTGCATGGATAATCACACCGCAACCGATTTCGCAGCCCTCATATATCTTCACCCCTGGGTGCAGCACAGTGCCGCTCCCAACTTTCACACCCTCGCCCACAAAAACCTGTGGATATATCTTCACATCATCGCCCACCACTGCACCACTCTCTATCACAGCGAAGTCGCCGACATAGACCCCTTGGCCTATTTGTGCATCTTCTGCCACCGAGGCACGTTCGCTCACACCCTGGCGCACTGGACGTGCCGCCGCATACATCTCCAACAACTTTGCGAAAGCTCCATAGGGGTCTTCCACGCGGACGAGTGTTGCTGTGATTTCATTTTTCGGTTCGAAATCCTTTGCAACGATTACTACTGAGGCAGCCGTGGTATAGATATATTGTTCGTATTTGGTGTTCGAGAGAAATGCCAGTGCTCCTGGTTCTCCTTCCTCGATTTTGGCCACAGTCCACACCGATACGTTCGCGTCGCCCTGAACCGTTCCGCCCAGAAAATCAGCAATATTTTGTGCAGTAAATTTCATTCCTTATTTATTATGTATTTTCGCCTAATTCTTTTGGCGTTTACTATCTACTTTCGCTATTGGTCTCTATCACTCGCAGCGTAGTGAGCGCAAGAGAAAGAGTCCAAGAACTCACTGTTGGTCGACTCACTCTACCACAATCTCCAAGCGAGATTCAGTGACAGAGCACCATTCGTTCCGTTCTGAATGGGGCTAACGTCCACAAGCGAAATATCATAACGGAGTCCAATCTCTAAATCTCTTCCCAAGGCATAAGCAACCCCGATGGGGATTGACAAATCAAAGCCATTATTTCCTCTGTACGGCTCGGTTCCCAAGAGCGATGAGGTCAAGAAATTGAAACTCAATCCCACCTCAGCATTGAAACCATCTATGAGGTATATCTTTGCCAGCACAGGAATTTTCAAGTAGTCAAGATTCATGTTCGTAGATGTCAGGAGTCCGTCCATCATTGCATTCGAGTAGCCCTGAAAAGAATATAGAGCTTCGGCTTGAACCGCCACATTTGGCGAAATCTGGTATCCTGCCATTGCTCCAAAGTTTGCACCAAGTTTTGTCTCTGCATTCACGCGGTTGCTAACCGAAGTGAGGTTTAGTCCGCCTTTTAGCCCGAGGTAGAAGCCTTGAGCCTTTGTTTCTGTCGTTGCTATAAAACCGAGTAGCATTGCTACAAGTAGTACTGCTTTTTTCATTTCTTTGTTAATGCTGTTTATTATTGGTTGGTCTTAGTTTGTTTTTGGATCATCGATTATATCCTCAAACTCCACATCCTCACCCACATTATCCTTTACTCTCTTATGTTCGCCGCTCATTCTCTCCACTCTGATCTCACCTTCTTTGGCTTTGTCACGCTGTTGCGCTCTGGCTCTGGGGTCTCTTGACCCAAAGGGCGATCCACCTTGTGCTCTGCCTTGACCGAACTGTTGTTCCCAGTTCTTTTGTTGGCGTTTTAGCAGCCAGATCACGATGAATGGAAAAAGCAATCGTAGCAACCAGAAGATTGCTACGATTACTAATATGGTAATGATAAATTCCATTGTTTACCTCTCTCTTAAACTATGTTTATAGCCCCACTTCACAATCATCGGTGAGAGCGTTTTCACACTCCACAAAGGGGCCGCACACTCGCATTTTACTTATTTCTTCGCTCCTTTTTTCTTTTCGCCTTTTTGGATTAGGTCGTAAGCCACAGGCGTTGCGATGAAGAGTGAAGAGAAAGTACCGATGATAACACCGAATAGCAGCGCGAATACGAATCCACGGATAACCTCGCCACCGAAGATGAACATTGCAAGAAGCACGATCACGGTAGAACCTGCTGTGTTTATTGTACGAGCCAGTGTTTGGTTCAGTGCGTTATTCATATTGTCTTTTAGCGAGCGTTTTGGGAACAAGTTCACATTCTCGCGAATACGGTCGAAGATTACCACGGTGTCATTGATCGAGTAACCAATAATGGTAAGTATTGCTGCGATAAACGACTGGTCGATGGTAAGGTTGAACGGCATTATTGTGTACAGTAGCGAGAACATACCGATTGTGATAATCGCATCGTGCAGCAGTGACACAACGCCACCTACACCGTACTGCCAGTTTCTGAATCGCGTTGCGATGTAGAGTCCAATCACCACAAGAGCGAAGATAACGGCGATGAATGCGTTACGCTTGATGTCGTGAGCGATGGTTGGCCCAACAGTGTCTGTGGAGATAATACCCAGTGGGTTGGTCGTAGTGCTGGTGAACTCTTCCAGAGTGATACCACCATTGTACAGTGAGCTCAGTGCGTTGTAGAGCATCGACTCAATCTCAGCATTAACGCCATCTGCAACATCGTCATACTTGTATTGAGTAGTGATGCGCATTTGCATCTGTTCTGTTGTACCGAATTGTTTAACTTCGAGTCCGTCGGTGAAGACATTTTGCAGAGCGCCACGCACTTCTTCAGAGTTCACCTCCGAGTCAAAGCGCACCACGTAGGTACGTCCACCCGAGAAGTCTACGCCGAGTTGCAGACCGCGAGTCGCGAGCGATGCTACCACAGCTACGAAGAGGATTGCCGAGAAGATATACATCTTTTTGCGCATTCCGATGAAGTTGATTTTAGATTTTGCCAAGAAGTTCTTGGTCATTCCAATCCAGAAAGGAAGTTTTTTGCCGCTTGCTGCGATTGCTTCGAAGATAAGTCTTGTGATGAAGATAGAGCAGAAAAGCGAAGTCAAGATACCGATGATGAGTGTTGTTGCAAAGCCTTGAACTGGACCCGAACCGAATGCAAATAGCACGATACCGGTGATAAGTGTTGTGGCGTTACCGTCAATAATGGCGGAGTATGCGTTTCTGAACCCATCTGCCACAGACATTGAGAAGCCTTTGCCCGCATTCATCTCCTCCTTGATACGCTCGTAGATAATCACGTTAGCATCCACTGCCATACCCATCGTCAGTACGATACCTGCGATACCTGGCAGGGTAAGCACTGCACCGAAGCTCACGAGCACTCCGAATAGGAAGAACAAGTTAGCAATAAGTGCTACCGATGCAGCAAGACCTGCACGGCTGTAGAAGAATATCATATATAGTAGTACGAAAGCGAACGCAATGATGAACGAGCCCATACCAGCGTCGATAGATTCTTGACCGAGGGTTGGTCCCACAACAGATTCTTGCACGATGCGAGCTGGAGCTGGAAGTTTACCCGATTTGAGTACATTTGCAAGGTCACGTGCTTCGGTGATAGTAAAGTCACCGGTGATAGAGGTGCGACCCCCTGTGATTTCACCAAGGATTCTTGGCGCATTATATACATAGTCATCCAGAACGACTGCTACAAAGCTTCCGATGTTATCGGCAGTAAGGCGTGCCCAAGTCTTAGCACCACTTGCATTCATCACCATTGACACCTCAGCAAATGCACCTTGTTGGCCATACTCACCCACTGCATCCTCTACTGCGCCACCATCAAGTGGAGCTTTGCCTGTTGCACCGCCTTTGATAGCGAAGAGTTCAAAGATGTTTTGAGCTTCGTCAGCGGCTTTAATACCCCACATAAATTTCACGTCACGTGGGAAGAGAGCTTTTACTTGTGGGAGTGCAAGGTACTCGTTCACCTTCACGGTGTCAAACGAGCGAGCCACACCCACTGCAGGCGAGTCGAACTCGTATGGTTGGAACACTGCAAAGAGTCCCGATGCGGTTACAACGCCAGTGGTGTCAACTGTCGAGGTGCTTTGCGCAGCGAGGTCAGCCACGATATTTTCTTCGCCAACTGCCTCTGTCGTTGCGATACCCTCTTGTTCTACTACTTCTTCAGTGGCAGTTTCAACCGTTGTATTGTTGTCAGCCTCAAGCGATGAAATCACGCCAGCTGCATTCACAAACATTGGAATCATCTGCGTAGCGTTGTATGTTGTCCAGAACTCAAGGTTAGCAGTTCCTTGTAGGAGTTTGCGCACACGCTCTGGGTCTTTCACCCCAGGGAGTTCCACCAAGATGCGGCCTGAGTTACCGAGTTGTTGTACGTTAGGTTGAGTTACACCAAAACGGTTGATACGGTTGCTAAGCACGTTGAACGAGTTGTCAATAGCACTTTGGCTCTCGGCACGTAGCACATCGATAACTTGATCGTTAGTTGAGCTTGGGTTGACTTGTTCGCGGAGTTCGTATGTGCCAAAGATTCTCGCCAAGCTACCTTGAGGATTTGCGCTCTGGTATGCATCAGCGAAGAGCGTAATGAAATCGCTTGTTGAGTTTGCCTGAGCAGCTTTTGCTTGTGCCATTGCCTCAGTAAATTCGGGCATAGTGGCGTTGCTTCCTGCCAGAGCGGTGAGGATGTCTTCCACTGCGATTTGCAGCGTCACGTTCATACCGCCTCTAAGGTCGAGACCTAAGTTAATCTCTTTTTCCAAGCAGTCAGCATAGGTGTACTCCACGAAGCCAAGGTCATAGATAACCTCGCCACGCATTGAATCCAAAAATGCTGTACGTTCTTCGACTGGTAGTGATTCAGCTTTGTCGGTCACTCCAGATGCCATAAATGTAAACGATAGCTGGAATGCACACGCAATTGTGAGCATCACAGCAAGAAATTTGATAGCGCCTTTATTTTGCATACTTTTTTGTGATATATGTTGTTAATTTTCTCTTTTATTTCGTACCTTTGCCGGGGCTTTAGGATCGTTGAATTGCTTACATTAAAGCACAACGAGGCGCAAAGATAAAAAAATAAGTTGAACAAAACAAAAGCACGCTATGTTTTTTTTAGAAGCAAAATTCTGGAAGGTCGAGGATCTGTGGCAATTTCTCTATCGCATAGGCATGGGAGAGAAGTGGATTGACCTCATTACCTTTGCGTTAGTATGCCTTGTACTGCTTGGACTTGCAGCGCTATTGTACCGCATTGCACAGCATTTCATTCACACTTTTGTGCGAACCCAAACCCACCGTCACGGCTGGAAATTGGGAGCGATACTAATCGAAAAAAAAGTACTTCGTCGCAGCATTCGCCTGCTGCCATTGGTGGTGATACTGAGTCTTGACGACCTTTTCTTTCAGGGTTTTGACCCCAAGGTTGTCACCACATTTGGGTTGATTATGCAATCACTGCTGACCTACTATTGCTTGATGGTGACCTACTCGCTTCTGGATGCGTGGCTGGAACTATTGCTCAGCCGCCCCTCGGCGCAGAACCGATCGATAAAGGGTTACTTCCAGGTGACAAAAATCGTACTCGCCCTTGCCGCTGGCATCATAATAATCTCGATACTCATTCAAAAGAGTCCTGCAACGCTGCTTGTCGGACTTGGTGCTACGGCGGCAATCATCACTCTTGTTTTCAAGGACACGATTCTTGGGTTTGTCGCCTCGATTCAGCTCTCGGCGCAGGACATGGTGCGCTTGGGTGATTGGATTGAGATGCCGTGCAAAAACGCTGACGGCGTGGTGTTGGATATTAACGTCAACTCGGTAAAGGTTCAGAACTGGAACAACACCATCACTATGATACCCATATACTCGATGGTTTCGGAGAGTTTCACCAACTGGCGCGGCATGGAGGAGAGTAAGGGTAGACGCTTTGTGCGTTATTTTTACATCGACAACAGGTCTATTTCGCTGGCCGACGAGGAGCTGTTGCAAAAGTTAGAGCAACACCCACTCACGGCCGACAGCTTCAAGCAGAGCTACGAATTGTGCGTAAAATACAGTCCTGCTGGGGCGGCTGCGGTGAGCAACATGTCGCTCTTTCGCGCCTATTTCGAACTGTTTTTGAAAGCTCACCCACAGGTGAACGAAACTCTGCCTGCTTATGTCCGCTATATCGAGAACAAAGACAGTGGCCTTGGGCTCGGCTTGGAAATTTACGCTTTCACCTACCTCAAAGATGCGGCCCTGTACGACACCGTACACCGCGGAGTGATGGAACACCTGCTGGCAACCTTGCCATTGTTTGGGCTAAAGACTTTCCAACTGCAAAATCAAAGCTAAACAAACGCCGATGGATTTCAAAGAAATTAAGCCTCTGATGGGAGGGAGGGTCTATATCGAGACCTATGGTTGTCAAATGAATGTGGGGGATTCGGAGATTGTCGCCTCAATACTCACTGCCAACGGCTATGAGATGGTCGAGACACTCGATTCGGCCAACATCGTACTGCTGAACACCTGCGCAATTCGCGAGAATGCGGAACAGAAGATATTTTCGCGCCTGGCTCAGCTCCGAGCAGGGAACAAGAATACAAGAAAACTGCTACTCGGAGTCATTGGCTGTATGGCGGAGCGACTTGGCGAGGGGCTTTTCGACAAGGTGGACGTGGTGGCTGGCCCCGACTCTTACAGAACCCTACCCAGGCTCATTAGCGAGGCACAGGGGGGCGCTAAGAGTTTGAACACCGAACTATCGAGCATTGAAACCTATGACGACATCTCGCCCGTACGACTTGGCACCAATGGCGTGAGCGCTTACGTGAGCATTATGCGCGGATGCAATAACTTCTGCACCTATTGTGTGGTGCCCTACACTCGTGGTCGCGAGCGTTCGCGAGCCGCCTCAACAATCCTTGGCGAAGTCCAAGAGCTCATCGACAGCGGCTACAAGGAGATTACTCTTCTGGGGCAGAACGTCAATTCCTACAACGACCAGGGGTTGAGCTTTGCGGCGCTTATTGCTCGAGTGGCAATGCTGAGTCCGCAACTGCGCGTACGCTTTGCGACCTCTCATCCCAAGGATTTGAGCGATGAGCTTATCGCCGAAATGGTAAAGCACCCGAACATCGCCCGCCATATCCACCTCCCTGTGCAGAGTGGGAGCGACAATATGCTACGAGCCATGAACCGCAAGTACACAACGGAGTGGTACTTGGAACGAGTAGAGGCAATCAAGCGGGCAATGCCTGAGTGCGCACTCACAACCGATATTATTGCGGGATTTTGTGGCGAAACCGCTGCCGACCACCTCGAAACTATCAGCCTAATGCGCCGAGTGGGGTTTGATTTTGCATACATGTTTGCATATTCGCTGCGCGAGGGCACCATGGCCGAGAAGACTATGGTGGATGACGTTGCGCACGACGAGAAGATAAAACGCCTCAACGAGATAATTGCAACTCAGGGCGAGCTCTCCACCTTACGCAACAAGGAGGATATTGGAGAGGTCTACGAAGTGCTCATCGAGGGGACTTCCAGACGCAGTGAAGAGCAACTCTATGGTCGCACATCACAGAACAAAGTGGCGGTATTTGACAAGCGGGAGGGGCTCAAGAAGGGCGACTTTGTGAGCGTGCGAATCAACGACTCGACCTCGGCAACGCTGATTGGCGAGCTGGTCTAATTTTTCTTGTGAGCTGGGGGGGGCGATACTAAAGCACTTCTGCTGCGAGGGGAATGAAAGAAAGGTCTGCTAAAACACTTCTGCAAAAAACACTCTACAAAACAATGGGCTTGCACTTCAGCCCCATGTCTGCTATTGCATCCAAGACTCGAGGTAGGGCGTAGCGCAAATTGCGCGAGGCCTTGAGCGAATCGTGGAACGCCACAATAGCTCCTGGCTTGAGATGCGGCACAACCTCTTGCACACACTTTTGGCGCGAAACGTACTTGCTGTAATCTCGCGAAAGTGTATCGCACATGATGATGTTATAGCTCTCGCTCAAGCGTCGCGCCTTCGACGCAGAGAGCCTGCCGTATGGGGGTCGGAAGAGGTTGCTCTGCAAAAAAGCATTAGCAAGGTCGACATCCTCCACATACACCTCACAGTTGCTCAACAGAGCTTTGGTGTGCGAGTAGGTGTGATTACCAATGGCATGCCCTTCGTCCAGAATCTGCTTCACCAGTTCGGGGTGTTGTTCGGCGTTTTTGCCGATGCAGAAGAAAGTAGCTTTGGCATCATACTTGCGCAAGGTTTCCAGAACCCACGGCGTGACGTGAACATTCGGCCCATCGTCGAAGGTCAAAAAGACAGAGTCCTCACTCTCGATGCTCCACAACATTGTGGGCGCAATGCGACGATAAATTGTGCGATATATGCCGTATGGTGGAAAATACATTATTCAGCCAATAACAAAAGATTAACAGTTGGCACAGATACATTTATCCTACAAACTTGCTACAATAGTGCTACAGATTTGTTTGGTATTGAGAAAATATGTAACTTTGCTGAGAACAAAAGTACAAAAAAATGATGAAACTTCGACTATTTTTCACACTATTACCAATTTTCGCACTCTTGTGGGGGTGCTCGGGCAGCGGATTTGTTAACATTGCAGCCACGGGAAAACCTTATGAAATTTTTGTAGTCACGTCCAAAGACGTATGGAATGGAGCTGTTGGGGATAGTCTGCGCAAGCTCGCCGAGCAAGAGGTGTTGTGGGTGAACCAGCCTGAACCAATATTTGACCTCATTAGCATCACTCCACAGGCGCTCAACGATATTACTAAACGTCACAGAAATCTGCTTATCACACGTATTGATGCGAAGCTCGACTCGGCGAGGTTTACCATCACCAGGGACAGATGGGCAAGCGAGCAGATTGTTGCGGAGCTGAGTGCACCCAGTGATAGTGCGTTGGCGGGCTATATTAGTGAGCATGGCGACAAAATCACTACCTTCTTCCACGACGTTGAGCAAGAACGCATGCGAGTGCGAGCAGCAAGACACAACGCCGAGTATGTAGAAAAAACCATCAAAGAGAAGTTCGACTTCACCATGACCATACCTCGCGGTTACCGTGTCGCCAACGACACCACAGACTTTCTGTGGGTGAAATATGAGCTACCGCTCGCCACTCTGGGGGTGGTCATATACAACTACGACCGACCCAAAGATGGGGATAGCAAAAATCTTCACCCCGTAGAACAACGCAACCGTGCTGTGAGGCAAATTCCAGGGCCTGTACCGGGGTCGTATATGGCAAGTGATGATATTTTCGAGCCTGAGTCAGAGGTGGTGGAGATTGATAGTGTGGCGTGGATTCAGACGCTTGGGTACTGGAAGGTAGTAGGGGATTTTATGGGAGGGCCCTTCATGAACTACACTACGCTCAACCCCAACACTAACAAGTATATCGCCATCGATATGTTTGTCTATTCACCATCGCCACGATACCCCAAACGCAACTATATCCGACAGCTCGAATCGCTAATGCTTGGCGTTGACTTCAAACTCAAGGGCTCTGCCACTGAAGAAGAGTCCGAAGAATAGAGAACTCACAGTCGCACGGGCGGGGTCAAAGACCCTTTTATGATCTCCACAACATTGATAACGCCAGCTCGCAAACAGTGTGCTACGCCCTGAGAATAGCCGTAAAATGGTTAGAAAATTTCACGCGCGGACGGTGGTCAAATATCCCGTAAATCGTTGAACCTGAACCGCTCATCGAAGCATATATCGCCCCTGCTCCGTAGATTTCAGACTTTATCATCTCAAGGACTGGCAGCCGCTGGAAAATCGCCTCCTCAAAATCATTGCGAAGAACCCCGCGCCACTGCCCAATCGGAAGTCTTATAGCCTCACGTGGGTGAATCTCTGGCTCCGAACAGCGAGCCAATGCATACGCCTCAGCAGTGGAAACCCCCACCGATGGCTTCACCAACAATACATAGTAGCCACTCAAATCAACCGCAATTTCCTCCAACTGCTCCCCCCTGCCAGTGGCAAGAGCTGGCACATTGCGCACAAAAAAAGGAGTATCGCTGCCAAGCTCGGCCGAAAGAGCCTCAAGTTCGCCATCGCCCAACCCCAGAGCAAAGAGTTCATTGCACGCCTTGAGCACCGCCACGCAATTGGCAGAACCTGCCCCAAGCCCCGCGCCAAAGGGGATACGCTTGTGGAGATGAATGTTCACATCGCGAGGGACAGCATAGCGGCTGTGCATCAGCTCGAAAGCCCTCACACACAGATTACTACTCGCCGGGGCATCGACCACGATTCCAGAGTTTGAGAACAACACATCCCCGCTCTGAGCACCGCCCTGAACACCGCCGTTTTCGCCTCCTCCCGTACTGTTCGCCCCCCTATGCACCACCTCCACAATATCACACAATTCACCCTCACTACCCCCCAGCGGATAGAGCACCGTTTCAATCTCAGTATAGCCATCATCGCGCTTGCCCAGCAGGCTCAGCGAGAGATTAATTTTGAAATTTGAGGAAAAAACCATATCTTTGTCGTGTAACCGCAGGGGTTTTAGACCACCCCAGCACTAAATTTTAAAACAAAGATATGAAAAAATTCTTATTATTTTTAAGCACTGTCGCACTTTGCGCAAACATGAGCACACAAAAGGCTGCGGCACAAGATTATGACCTGCTGAGCTTCGGTGTTAAGGTCGGTGGTAATGTCAGCACTGTTAGCGGCATTTCTGATATTGTGGGTGCTTTCCAAAGCGACCTTAGTGGTGGTATTTTCGTAGAGGTTCGCCCTCTTTCTTTTCTCGGAGTTAGCGCAGAGCTACTTTACAGTGGTAACGGATTCCAAGTGGATAGCAACATTTCGCTCCAGGAAGTGAAATTCGATGTGGACTACGGTACTATCGATGTGCCCATCTTGGCAAAACTCTACATCACGCCAGAAGTTGCAATCAATGCCGGTATTATGCCTTCGTTCATTGTTAACTCATCGACTACTCTCCAAGACACAGAAATAAACTTCAACACTGTTGGACTATCAATCCCTATTGGACTTAGCTACGAATTTGACTTCGGGCTAATTCTTGATGCTCGCTACAAGTTCGGACTTACCGACATCAACTCGGTTTCTGAGCTGGGCACTAACATCCACAACATCACTAACCACATGAAGAGTGAAGGTTTCACTTTCTCTGTTGGTTTTAGATTCTAAGACTTTTTTTTTCAGATCGGAACTCGCGAGCGCGGGTTTTATGGTAAGAACAATACAAAGCAAAAGACACCAAAGGACAAGAAATTTCCTTTGGTGTCTTTTTTTGTTAGTCTTATCTTACTCTTAAAAAGTTATTATCTAACCGTGCGCAGCGCCTCGAACTCTTCTGGGGTGCGGCGCAATGCCTCATCATAACTCATTATATCGAAATCCTCGAACCGTTCCTCCCCCATCCCTGCGGTGCAGTCCCAACCCATAAGCTCGTGAATGTCGAAATACTGAGCAACTTGCCTCACCACCATTGTTGTTGCCAGCGCCTTTCCACGTTCGCTATACCCTGCAATATGGGGAGTGGCTATGGTGGCTCTGTGTAGAGCTGCCAATGATATTTGCGGTTCGCCCTCCCACACATCTATGGCGAAGTGATGGGACTCATCGGCTATAATTGTGCTATTTTCGAGCACCTCGCCACGAGAGGCATTCAACACCACTCCTCCACTACGCAACCGTGAGAGGTTCTGTGGGTTAATCATTGCTCTGGTGGTCATATCGAGCGGAGTGTGCAGCGTCACGGCGTCGCAATTTTGCAAGAGGTATTCCAGCGCCACAAACTCAAGGCTATCATCTTTTGTCTTTTGGCGAGGAGGGTCGCAAAGTATAGTTCTGATGCCGAGCTGCGATGCAACTCTAAGAACTTCACCCCCAGCCGCTCCTACCCCCACAATACCGAGAGTGAATCCGCCTGGCAGAGTCCCCGCCCCAACAAAGTGCGAAAGCGCCGCCCACACCCACTGCGCAACCGCACGAGCGTTGCTTCCGTGAGCATCACCGAGCGTAATGTTTGCGCTGTGGCAATAGGCTTTGTCGATATGGTCGGTGCCAGAGGTGGCAGTAAAGACGGCCTCAACTCTACTCCCGCCGAGTAGTGCCTCGTTGCAACAGGTTCGGGTGCGTACCACCACCGCTGAACTGCGGTGCAGTTGGGCGGCCGTTATTCTGTCTCCATCGAGGTATGTGACCTCAAAGTATGGCTCCAGCACCCCTTTGATATAAGGGATTTTACTGTCTATGACTATGGATTTGAGCATTTGTTCGCATCAAATTCATCGACCAAACCCTCGATATAGCCCGTCAATTCCTCCGCTCCAGAGCCCGAGGCTGCCGAGGTGAGAAAATGCAGAGGAAATTCATCCCACTGCTCGCTGAGTCTCTTTTTGTAGAGTTCGATGCTTCTGAGTTGTTGGCTTTTGGAGAGTTTGTCACTTTTGGTAAAGACTATTGCGAATGGCACGCCATTTTCGCCCAACAGCTCCATAAACTGGAGGTCGATTTTCTGGGGTTCGAGCCTCACGTCCACCAACACAAAGAGGCAGTAGAGTTCAGCTCTGTTGAGCACGTAGTCTTTGATGAGTTCGCCAAAGGCATCTCTGTCCTTCTTGCTGGTTTTGGCGTAGCCATAGCCCGGGAGGTCGACAAGCAGCCACTTTCCATCAATCTCAAAGTGGTTGATGAGTCTGGTTTTACCCGGCGTGGAGGATACTTTTGCCAGTCCTTTCTGAGAGGTTAGCATGTTGATTAGCGAGCTTTTGCCCACGTTACTACGCCCAATAAAGGCGACTTCGACAGCTGCCGCACCATCAATCACAGAGGGTGGACACTGGTGTAGAAACTGCGAACTACACAAAAATTTTGCACTTTTTATTGCCATGATGGGTGCAAATTTAACTTTTTTTTCTTATATTTGTGGTAATAGCATGGCGATATATTTTTTTTAAGTACAGACCACTATGAAAAAATTTCTTATAATTCTGAGCCTAATGATGGCGACTGTGTGGAGTGCGAATGCCCAGAAATTGGTCATTGGCTCCGAGATTGATGAACACGCCGAAGTGACTGACTTGCAGTGGCTCACTGACGCTCCAGATCCTGGAAAAACGTGGGTTATCGATTTCTTCTCGACCAAAAACCCTACGGCAAAAAAATACTACTACGAGAATATTGACGAGATTGCAAAGATAGTGGGTGACGATGCCGAAATTATTATTGTGACTACGGCTTCGTCCGATGAATTCGAGGCTTTGGCTCTGAGCGATGGCAAGAAATGTCACTTTGCAGTAGACCCGAATAGGACTTTTCACAAGCTGCTGGGCGTAGAATACATCCCCTACACGGTGGTGGTGAGTGCCCAGGGCGAACTGTTGTGGCAGGGGAACCTATCCACTGCGATAGAGGAGTTTAAGCCGTAGCGCGTTTTCACCCCCCCCTCTCTCTTTTTGTTGGGAAGGCGAGAGAAGGAAAGTAAAAACTTAAGAGCGACGGATGCAAAAAAAAGTAATGTCCTCCCCACTCCACTGAGGAAATCAAGCACTAAAATTCACTTTTTTCAACATAAAACCATGTCAAGACGAATCGCAATATGTGGCGGCACAGGCTGCAAGGCATCTTCATCGGCAATTATCTTAGAGAACTTCAAAGCGCTAACGGCATCGAAACCCGATGTCGAGGTTGTGCAGGTAGGTTGTTTTGGCTTTTGCGAGAAGGGCCCAATAGTTAAGATTATGCCCGAGAGCACTTTCTATGTGGAGGTCAGACCCGCTGACGTCGAAGAGATTGTCACCGAGCATATCGACAACAACCGCAGAGTAGAACGCCTGCTGTACACAAACCCCGTGACTGGCATCCATGTTGAAGATTCTGCCCACATGGATTTCTACCGCAAACAAATGCGCGTGGCTATTCGCAACTGCGGACTCATCGACCCCGAAAACATAGAGGAATACCTCGCCGAGCGTGGCTACGAAGCTCTGAAAATGACGCTCGCCCAAGAACCCCACTGGGCTGTCGAGCAGATCAAAGCCTCGGGGCTTAGAGGTCGTGGCGGTGGAGGCTTCCCCACGGGGGTGAAGTGGGAAATTGCAGCAAAGAATCATGCCGATACAAAATACGTGGTCTGTAACGCTGACGAGGGCGACCCTGGCGCATTTATGGATCGCTCAATCATGGAAGGCGACCCGCACTCCATTATCGAGGCTATGGCTATCTGTGGCTATGCAATCGGGGCAAACCAAGGGCTGGTTTATATCCGTGCCGAATACCCGCTGGCTGTTAGCCGACTCCAAATCGCCATTGAGCAAGCGCGCGAAAAGGGCATGCTTGGCAATGGGATTATGGGCAGTGATTTTGATTTTGACATTAACATTCGCTATGGTGCTGGAGCTTTTGTTTGCGGTGAAGAGACTGCGCTGATTCACTCCATGGAGGGCGAACGAGGCGAACCAACCGTGAAACCTCCATACCCTGCCGAAAGAGGCTATAAAGGCGCACCCACTAACGTAAACAACGTGGAGACGCTTGCCAATATTCCCATTATCCTGCTCAACGGCGCTGAGTGGTTCAGCTCCATTGGCACCGAAAAATCTAAGGGCACAAAGGTCTTTGCGCTGGCAGGCAAGATAAATAACGTGGGGTTGATTGAAGTTCCCATGGGTACTACTCTCAGAGAGGTGATTTTTGAGATTGGCGGAGGCATCAAAGAGGGAAAGAGGTTCAAAGCCGTGCAGACTGGCGGCCCCAGCGGTGGATGCCTCACCGAAAAACACCTTGATATGACCATCGACTACGAGAATCTGCTCGCCGCCGGCTCGATGATGGGCTCAGGCGGGATGATAGTAATGGACGAGGATGACTGTATGGTGAGCGTGGCGAAATTCTATCTGGAGTTCACCGTGGAGGAGAGTTGTGGCAAGTGCGCACCATGCCGAATCGGCAACCGCAGACTATACGAGATGCTCGACCAAATCACACTGGGCAAATCCAACATGGACGAGCTCGATAGGCTTCGCAACATCAGCCACGTAATCTGCGACACAGCACTATGCGGCCTGGGACAAACCTCCCCAAACCCTGTGCTCTCGACCCTCGACAACTTCTATGACGAGTATCTCGCACACGTCAAGGACAAGACCTGCCCTGCTGGAAAGTGCGGTGCGCTGGTGAAGTACAACATCTCGCCTGACACCTGTATTGGGTGTAGCGCGTGTGCCAAGAACTGCCCCGTGGGCGCAATCAAGGGCGAACCTCGAAAACTCTATGTCATCAATAACGACACCTGCATACGCTGCGGAGTGTGCGTGACACGCTGCAAATTTGGAGCAGTCTATACCTCATAATTATTTTTCCACTAACACACTTCTATAACCTACGAAAAATGGTAAAGCTAAGAATTGACAACAAAGAGGTAGAGGTTGAGGTAGGAACCACAATCGTTGCCGCAGCACAACTACAAGGTATTCACATCCCTACGCTATGCTACCTGAAACTCCCACACCTGGGCATCGAGAGCTGCCCGGCGGGGTGCCGCATCTGTGTGGTGGAGATAGAGGGGCGACGTAACCTTGCTCCGGCATGCTCGACAAAATGTGCCGAAGGAATGGTCGTGACCACCTCCTCGATACGGGTGATGAACGCTCGCAAAGTGGTAATGCAGATGATACTATCCGACCACCCCAAAGACTGCCTTACGTGCAGCAAATCGGGACGTTGCGACCTGCAAAGTATGGCCGCAAGACTCGGCATCCGCTATATCCCCGGGCAAGAGTACGCCAAGATGAGCACGTATACCCCCGATAGCTCGCCCTCGATAATCAGAGACATGGACAAATGCATTCTGTGCCGCCGTTGCGAGACCATGTGCAATGAGATTCAGAGCGTGGGAGCGCTACATGCCTCCTACCGTGGTTTCGATGCTATTGTCACCCCTGCTTTCGAGCAAGACCTCGTGAAATCTCCCTGCACCTACTGCGGGCAATGCGTGGCAGTGTGCCCCACGGGAGCACTCACAGAGTTTGACTCCACGGCACGAGTGGTGCGAATGCTTGCCAATCCTGCCAAAACTGTCATCGTGCAGACCGCTCCAGCAGTGAGAGCAGCCATTGGCGAGGAGTTTGGTTTAGAGCCTGGCACGCTCGTCACTGGCAAAATGGTGGCAGCACTCCGCCGACTCGGCTTCGACTACGTCTTTGACACGGATTTTGCAGCCGACCTCACCATCATGGAGGAGGGCGCAGAGCTGCTCGACAGAATCACCCGCCATCTGGGCGGTGATGAAACTGCTCGCCTGCCGATGCTCACCTCCTGCTGCCCCGCGTGGGTGAATTTCATAGAGACGAATTTTTCGGATATGCTCGATGTGCCATCCACAGCACGCTCGCCACAACAGATGTTCGGCTCGATTGCAAAAACATACTTCGCCGACAAAATTGGCGTGAAAAGAGAAGATATGGTAGTGGTATCGATAATGCCCTGCCTGGCAAAGAAATACGAGTGTAGCAGAGAGGAATTCTCGGTAGATGGCAACCCCGATGTGGACTACTCGCTCTCGACACGGGAGATTGCACACCTGCTCAAAGAAGCAAATATCGATCTGGCAGAACTCCAAGACGAAGAATTCGATACGCCTATGGGCTCTTCAACAGGAGCTGCGGCAATCTTTGGCACTACGGGTGGAGTGATCGAAGCCGCCGTGCGTACCGCATACGAACTCCACACGAAAAAAACACTCGAAAAAGTCGATTTCACTCAACTCCGAGGACTTGACGGAATTCGCACCGCAGCGGTCGACTTCAACGGACTAGAGCTCAAAATCGGAATAGCTCACGGACTCGGGAATGCTCGTAAACTACTGCAAAAAGTAAGGGACGGAGAAGAGGCACTACACGCTATCGAAATCATGGCATGCCCCGGAGGCTGCATCGGAGGCGGAGGACAACCACTCCACCATGGACACGAAGATATACTCGAAAAACGCGCAAGTGCACTCTATCGTGAGGACGAAGCCAAACCTCTGCGCAAAAGCCATGAAAATGAAGACATCCTACGCCTCTACAACGAGTTCCTGGGGAAACCTCTCGGCCATAAGTCACATAAACTACTGCACACAACTTATCACACACGAAATAAATAAGGACGAATCTACACAAACATTTTAAATAAATATGCTATACCCAATCAAATTTAAAGCAATCTACAAAGAAAGAATATGGGGAGGTGATGAACTCCAAAAAACATTCAACAGAAAACTCCCACAAACCAACGAACCCATCGGAGAGAGTTGGGAAATATCAGGCGTGAGCGGTGACGAATCGGTCGTGGTCAACGGGAATCTCAAGGGCAATTCGCTCTCGGAACTTGTCGAGATATATATGGACGAACTGGTGGGCGAAAGGGTCTACGAACGCTTTTCTACCGAATTCCCGCTGCTCATCAAGCTCATCGATGCAGCAGATAACCTCTCAATTCAAGTGCACCCCGATGATGAACTCTCGGCCGCTCGGCACGGTGCCTATGGCAAGACCGAAATGTGGTACGTGCTCAGTGCGAAAGAGGGGGCGAGGCTCTACATGGGCTTCAACGAAAATGTGGATAAGGCCAAATATATGGAATACCTCAAAGACGATAAACTCGAAGAACTGCTTGCCAGCTACGAGGTCAAAGCAGGAGATACATTCTTCATTCCAGCAGGGACAATCCACGCCATCGGGGCTGGAATCCTCATCGCCGAAATCCAGCAGACCTCGGACGTTACATACCGTGTTTATGACTTTGGCAGGGTCGATAGCCAAGGCAAAACTCGAGAATTGCACACCGATCTGGCGCTTGATGCCATAGATTACAACGTTCGCGAGGACCTCGTGGTTACTAAAGGTGCTGAGAAGAATAAGAGCGTGCAGATTCAGAGTTGTCCGTACTTTGCCTCCGAGCTCATCGAGGTGGATCAGAGCATGAGTGTGGATTATGCTTCTCGCGATTCGTTTACGATATATATTTGTTTGGAGGGGGAGGTAGAAATTGCCACAGCGCGAGGCAGTGAGAAAATCAGTAAGGGTGAGAGCATATTGTTGCCGGCAGTACTTGGGCAGTTGTCGCTGAGTGGCGAGGGCAAGATACTGAGTACTTGGATTCCTGAGTAAGGGGATGGCGGGTGGCGAGTGCCCTCGCGGGGCATTTGTTTTGGTTGCTCTGCTTGTGTAAAAAATGTATCGAAACTCCAATCGGTGTGCCCGCAGGCACCGCCCGCGCGGCGGCGGGTGGCGAGTGCCCTCGCCGGGCTATTGTTTTGGTTACTCTGATGGTGTGAAAATGTATCGAAACTCCAATCGGGGTGCCCGCAGGCACCGCCCGCGCGGCGGCGGGTGGCGAGTGCCCTCGCTGGGCAATTGTTTTTGTTTGCTCTAATGGCATAGAAAAAGGTATCAAAACTCCAATCGGGGTGCCCGCAGGCACCGCCCGCGCGGCGTAAGCGCGCCCTCCCCGGCGAGGCGGATAGAGCAACCAAGCACTTCTTCCGTCCTATCTTCAAGATGCCGCCGGCGGGAGAACGTAATTGAGCGCACCAAGGGTGCGGTGAGATTGCGGTCTGCCGCTTTGGGGCGGCGGCATCCCGCGTGCTTCGCACAATTTGTTTTAGGGGTATTGTTCGGTACCATTTTAATAGTGGTTTTCTTTCCGTTACTTTTTGTAGGGGCAAAAAGTAACCAAAAACCCCTTCGCGTTGAAAATTGG
>CAYJIF010000001.1:0-76010 GCA_964370175.1 uncultured Rikenellaceae bacterium | reverse complement strand
CAAAGTAACGACTTTTTTCGGGATTTTTCAAACAAAGTTTATCATAAATTTCAGCTGCCTTGAAAATATTTCCCTGAGAGGCGTAAATTTTGGCAAGAGTTTCGCTCAAAGCCCCGTCATTTTCGTTCATAAATGGTGCAGCAAGGTCAATGTTTTCAATCTCGTCGTAGAGTTCAATGGTGCGACCTTTGGCAATTGTGGTCACTTCGTTTTTTTTGTGCGGGGGGGTGAAGTTTACGACCGCTGGTGCGAAAAAATAGGGTAGTGTCGAAGCTTTTTCGTGGGGTAGTACTCCTGCCCATTTGCTGTACAGTTCGCCGAGCGTGAAGTACGGATATTTCTCTTGCAGTTCCATCAACAGTGCTCGCCCCTCGGCACTGTGTACCAAAGTTATGTCTTGTGCTATGTCGTTGAAACTCAGCATGCTACCAATTAGAGAATGCTGCGTTGAAGATGTCCTCTACGAGCTGTGCGCAGATTTCGGGAATCAGCCCGCCCTCCACAGATGTTAGCATCTGCGAGCTCGGGAAGTTGGCATAGGCGGTGAAACTCTTGCTAAACGAAAGCTCGGGTTCCACAAAGTTCGTAAAGGTGATTCGCACGGCAATGGTGAGGCGGTTTTCCACAGCCTGCTCGTCACCCGAGATAGCCGTAGGCTCGTTCACGTAGTCGATGATTTCGCCTTGGAAGAGCACGTCAGGGTCGTCGTTGGTGAACTCCAGGCGAGTTTGCCTCTGAATCTTGGAAATGAGTTCGTCGGTGAGCGTGGGACTCAAAATAGGAGCTACCATTGCTGCCATGTTGGGGATGTATTCCACCTTCACTGTGTTCACGTCTGGAGAAATCGAGGCTCCAGAGAACGAAAAACGCACGCTGCACCCCGCCACAACTATGATGAGGAGTAGTGCGCCACAGATTTTATATAAAAAATTTCTTTTCATCTTTTTTGTTGTGCTCTGTTCAACGGCTATTAAAAAAAGTACAATCTATCTCTTGTTCTATGATTCAGCACTGCAATTGCTTGCAAATATTATTCAATTCCCAACTCTTTGATCTTGCGATAGAGCGTTCTCTCGGACATAAACAGCTCAGCGGCGGTCTCTTTGCGCCTACCTCGATGTTTTGCCAGCGTTTCGATGATGGTGGCTCTCATCTGTTCATTCTTGGTTTTGGGGCGCTCTTGCTCTGTGCTCCCCAGTCCTTCACTCACGTCCTCTACTGTGGCAAACTCGCCGTGTAGCAGTGGTGCTTTCGAGCTGCTCTCTGCCATAATCACGTTGTGGCGGGCTCCGCCACCAGTTCCTCCACCCACAGCCACATTGTTACTCAGCTCCCCCACTACGTTTCGTAGCTGAGTCAACTCGTCTCGCATCTCGAAGATGAGCTTGTAGAGAATATCCCTTTGGGCAGCACCTTGCGGGTCGCCTGCGCCACCTGCATAGGGCGCGCCACCACCACCCACGAATACAGGCAGGATGCTCTGCTCGACATTGGGCAGATACTTGCTCAGAGTCAACGTGTCAATCTCGCGTTTGGTTTCGATGGCAGAGATTTGTTCGGCAACATTTTTGAGCTGTCTCACATTACCTGGCCAACGATAGCTTTGGAGCATCTCCTTGGCGTCGCTCTGCAGCGTAACCACTGGCATGCGGTATTGGGCTGCTATGTCGGCCGCAAAGCGCCTAAATAGCAGTGGTATATCTTCGCTGCGTTCTCTGAGCGGTGGAACGACAATGGGTACGGTGTTGAGTCGGTAGAAGAGGTCCTCGCGGAATCTACCTGCCATTATCGCATTGGAAAGATTGATGTTGGTTGCAGCAACTACTCTCACATCTGTCTTTATGACCTTTGATGAGCCCACACGGATAAACTCACCCGTTTGCAACACCCTGAGCAGGCGTACCTGAGTGGTGAGGGGTAATTCGGCCACCTCGTCCAAAAAAATAGTACCTCCGTTGGCTTGCTCGAAGTAGCCCTTACGCTCGGATGTAGCACCCGTAAATGAACCCTTTTCGTGTCCAAATAACTCACTGTCGATAGTCCCTTCGGGAATTGCCCCGCAGTTCACCGCAATGTAGTTGTTGTGTTTGCGAGTGGAGTAGTTATGGATGATTTGAGGAAAAAACTCCTTACCCGAACCGCTCTCCCCCGTGATGAGCACGGAGAGGTCGGTGGGGGCAACACGCAGAGCCACATCAATGGCTCTGTCCAGCGCTGCCGAACCTCCAATAATGCCTAACTTCTGTTTTACGTCCTGTGTGTCCATAGCCATTTCTACGGTGTCAAAAAAATACCTATATCAAATCTCCAGCCTTGTTGTATATCTTGTATTCGATCATACCCAACGAATCATTAGGCAAGATCTTAACTTTAGTTTTGTATCTGCGACCCCACTTAGACCCCATAGAGATTAGCCCTCGTTTGAGGTGCGAGGCAACGTAGGGGTGAGTGTGTACGACCAAGTGTTTCTCGCCTTTTTCGCGAGCAAGGAATGCCACGCGCGACTCAATCTGCTCGTCGAGCAACAGCGTAGGGCTTACTTGTCCAGTACCGTGGCACGTTGGGCAGCTCTCGCTGATAGTGATTTTGGTCTCGGGGCGGACCCTCTGGCGGGTGATCTGCATCAAGCCGAATTTGCTCAACGGCAAGATGTTGTGCTTGGCTCTATCCGATGCCATTGCAATCTTCATGGCCTCGTAGATTTTGGCTCTGTTGGCCGACTCGTAAAGGTCGATAAAGTCGATTACGATAATACCTCCCATGTCCTTGAGCCTCAGCTGGCGAGCAACCTCAGGCACAGCGTTCATATTACATTCCAGAGCATTGTGCTCTTGGTTCTCGTCTGCTTTTGCTCGTTTGCCCGAGTTTACGTCTATAACGTGTAGTGCTTCGGTGTGCTCAACAATCAGGTACGCGCCGCGTCTGAACGGCACTGTGCGACCGAATTGCTGTTTGATTTGCTTGGTGATGCCGTAGTGGTCGAAAATCGGGATGTTACCCTTATAGTATTTTACTATCCGCTCGGCATCGGGCTCAATAGCGCCGATATACTCCTTGATATTGTTGTAGATATCGGGGTCGTCGATGTGGATGTTCGAGAAGCTGTCGTTGAGCAAATCCCTCAGGATTGTTGTCGTGCGTGACGATTCCCCCAACAACAGCGTGGGACCCTTTGCTGTCTGGAGCTTCACCATTGCTTGTCTCCATCTGCCCAATAGGTTCTCAATATCGCTGCGAATATCCTCCTCGCTCTTGCCTTGAGCCGCGGTGCGAATAATCGCTCCGAAGTGCTTAGGCAACACGCTCAGTGCAATTGCCTTGAGGCGCTTGCGTTCTTCGCTCGATTTTATCTTCTGTGAGATGTGAACTTTGTTCGACAGCGGGATTAGAACCAAGTGTCTCCCTGCAATAGAGAGATCGGAGGTTATGCGTGGCCCCTTCTGCGAGATAGGTTCTTTTGCCACCTGTACAATCACTGCGTCGCCGCTCTTTAGGTGATTCCCGATTTTATCCTCACGGGGAAGCGGTGCAGATAGCTTTTCTCTTGAGATGTCTGTGAGTTTCTTGTTGTGTCCGGCTGTGGCAGATATGCGGTGTAGGGTAGTGAACTGTGGGCCAAGGTCGAGGTAGTGCAAAAATGCATCCTTCTGGTATCCTATGTCCACAAAGGCGGAGTTCAATCCCGCCATAACTTTACGTACCTTGCCTATATATATGTCGCCTACCGAGAAATCACTCTTTTCTTTCTGCTCATTTAGTTCCACAAGACATCCATCCTCGAGCAGGGCAATGTTAATTTTTCCGCCGCTGCTGCTTATTACCAACTCTTTTGTCATTATATAATTTTGTATCTGTTTTTTTGAGATTCGTACATTGTGCCTATACCTCCTTGGTCTTTGGTTTGTTTGGAGGGTGGTTTGCGTTTGGGGGCGCAGCAAGCAGCTTTTCGGCGCTAAGCGTGGCTCTGAGAGTTAGCGATCAGGTGTGTGTGGGGTTGGGGTGTGCAGAGTTCGGTTATGAATAGTGATGGGCTTCATCAAATTCAGGCAGCAGCGCATACTATGGTGCAGTGGCTGGGGCGGGCGGGGGGGGAGCGGGCACTACGTGCGTGTTGTCCTGAAGTTTGGTAGCCTCTGTTTTACGTGTGTTGTGTTTTACACGTATTGCGTTCTTGCTATTTACTATTTTGTATATTCGATCTCTTAATTGTTTTTGCTTTTCTCTCTTTGTACCGTTTGTTTCTTAGCGATGTATGCTCTTACTCTTACCTTTAGTTTTGGGGGTCGGGGTAGTGGTGGCGTACTAAATCTATATTGTTTTTAATAAAAAAAAAGCACTATTGAAAAGACACAGAAAAAAACTTTCCCAGGTCTCTTCAATAGTGTTTGGGTCTAAAATAATCGCTTACACGAGGTCATATCATCAATCGTTATTCACTCTCGTGCAGCTTTATTATACTAAAAAAAAGTAACCAGGGTTATTTTTTCTTTTTGTGACGATTTTTTCTTAGACGTTTTTTACGTTTATGGGTTGCCATTTTATGGCGTTTTCTTTTTTTTCCGCTTGGCATAGCTTTAAGGTTTTAAATATTAGACTTCGTTGAATTCTGTTTTACTTTTTGATTTTCACCTCACGTACCATTGCGTTAAACTCTTTAGAGGGTTTAAATGCAGGGACACAGTGTTCAGGGACCATCATTGATGTATTGCGCAGGATGTTGCGAGCTACTTTTTGAGCGCGCTGTTTTAGAATAAAGCTACCAAAGCCTCTGAGGTAGACATTCTCACCACTTTCGAGTGAGTCTTTTACGCACTCCATCATATTTTCCACAACCTCCATAACTAGTACTTTTTCGATACCAGTGTTTTTTGCGATTTGGCTAACTATTTCTGCTTTTGTCATTTTCTTTGTATAAAGTCTGGGTTTACTTCAATAAAATTACCCAATAGTTCGTGTGGGCTTACTGGGGGTAAGGCGTGGTCAAGCAAAGGTAGTGTTTTTTATTTTGATTTGGAAGTCAAATCCAATTTTTTTGGTTTTCGACTTTTCCCATCTCGCGTAATTTACGCTACATTGATGCCCATGGCACACTTTTCCTCCAGAGTTCTCCCTCTCTAAACTATTTTGTTTTATTTATATTATTTTCTTAATACACACATTTTTTCTCTCTCAAGTTGAACTGCTCTTCCCATTTTTTCTCGCCCGCTTGCCTTCTTCATTTTCTGTCGAGAGTAAAGCGGAAAAGCTCGTTTTCGAAGAGCAGCTCTTAAGAGATACTTTTTTCAGTGTGTGTGTCCTTATGCTTTGATTTCCACTTCAACACCTGAAGGCAACTCAAGCTTCATAAGAGCATCGATAGTCTTAGAAGTCGATGAGTAGATATCCATCATACGCTTGAAGGTAGAAAGTTCAAATTGCTCACGGCTCTTTTTGTTCACGAACGTAGAGCGGTTAACAGTAAAGATTTTTTTGTCCGTAGGAAGTGGAATAGGACCACTAACCACTGCACCTGTAGATTGTACAGTCTTTACGATTTTTTGAGCACTTTTGTCCACCAAGTTATGGTCGTAGGACTTTAGTTTGATTCTAATTTTTTGACTCATTATTTTATATGTACTTTAAATTAAATTACTCGTCTTCATTTTTAACTCTTCCGCTGAATTTCTCAACAACTTCTTTCGCAATTGCTGGCGGTACTGAGTCGTAGTGAGAGAATTCCATAGAGCTGGTAGCACGTCCCGAAGAGATGGTACGAAGAACAGTCACGTAGCCGAACATTTCAGATAGAGGCACTTTGGCTTTCACCACACGTGCAGTACCTTTTTGTTCCATGCCAGCGATTTGTCCACGGCGTTTGTTCAAGTCACCGATGATATCACCCATGTTTTCTTCTGGAGTAACAACCTCAACAGACATAACTGGTTCCATTAGCTGTGCGCCAGCTTTGCCAGCAGAGTGGCGGAAACCGTTACGAGCACAGATCTCGAATGATAGTGAGTCAGAGTCCACAGGGTGGAAAGAACCGTCTTTTAGTGTAACCTTCATAGCGTCGATAGGGAAGCCAGCCAGCACACCGTTGCTCATAGCCGAGGTGAAGCCTTTTTGTACAGCTGGGATATATTCTTTAGGAATGTTACCACCTTTAACAACGTCTACGAATTCGAGTCCTTGTTTTTCTTTATCTTCGCAAGGGCCGATTTCAAATACAATGTCAGCAAATTTACCACGACCACCGGTTTGCTTCTTGAATGTTTCGCGAAGTTCGACAGTCTGAGTAAGTGCTTCTTTGTAGTTAACTTGAGGAGCACCTTGGTTGATCTCTACGCCAAACTCACGTCTTAGGCGGTCAACGATGATTTCCAAGTGAAGCTCACCCATACCCGAAATAACGGTTTGACCCGAAATATCGTCTGTGTGTACTGTAAATGTTGGGTCTTCTTCTGCAAGTTTAGAAAGGCCAACACCGAGTTTATCCAAGTCTTTTTGAGTTTTAGGCTCAACCGCAAGTCCAATAACTGGATCAGGGAAGGTCATCGACTCAAGTACGATAAGGTTCTTTTCGTCGCAAAGCGTGTCGCCTGTGCGAACATCTTTGAAACCTACAACTGCTGCGATATCACCAGCGCCTACAAACTCAATAGGGTTTTGTTTGTTAGCGTGCATTTGGTAGATACGAGAGATACGTTCTTTTTTGTTCGAACGGCTGTTGAAAGCGTAAGAACCTGCATCCAGTCTACCAGAGTATACACGAACAAAACCAAGGCGACCTACGTAAGGGTCAGTTGCAATCTTAAATGCAAGTGCACAGAATGGATCGCTTTCGCTTGGTTTGCGAGTAATTTCTTTTTCTTCGTCTTTAGGGTCAGTACCCACGATAGCCTCCACGTCAATTGGCGAAGGAAGGTATGCGATTACTGAGTCGAGAAGAAGCTGCACACCTTTGTTTTTGAACGAAGAACCGCAAAGCATTGGTACTACTGACATGTTGATAGTAGCAACACGAAGTGCTTTGATGATTTCGTCTGGTGTGATAGATTCTGGATCTTCGAAGAATTTCTCCATAAGTGCATCGTCAGACGCTGCAACCTCTTCGATAAGATGTGCGCGAGCTTCTGCCGCTTCTGCAGCAAGTGCCGCAGGGATTTCTTCGATTTTATAGTTATCGCGAACGGTTTTGTCATCGAAGTAGATGTATGCTTGGTTGTACACCAAGTCCACCACGCCTTCGAATTTATCTTCCGAACCGATAGGTAGTACGATAGGAAGTGCGTTAGCTCCGAGGCGTTCTTTGATTTGCGCACATACTGCCGCAAAGTCAGCACCTGTACGGTCCATTTTGTTAACGTATCCGATGCGAGGCACTTTGTATTTGTCAGCTTGGCGCCATACTGTCTCACTCTGAGGTTCAACACCACCTACTGCACAAAAAGTTGCAACAGCACCGTCAAGTACACGTAGTGAACGCTCCACCTCTACGGTGAAGTCAACGTGACCTGGGGTGTCGATAATGTTGATTTGGTATGTGTCGTCTTTGTATGCCCAGAAAGCTGTAGTAGCAGCCGAGGTAATTGTGATACCACGTTCTTGCTCTTGAACCATCCAGTCCATTGTTGCTCCACCCTCGTGTACCTCACCAATTTTGTGGGTCTTACCAGTGTAGAATAGGATACGCTCTGATGTGGTAGTTTTACCAGCATCGATGTGAGCCATAATCCCGATATTTCTTGTAAATTTAAGGTCTCTTGCCATTTTTATAATTCAGTGGAATTAAAATTAAAATCTGAAGTGTGCGAAAGCCTTGTTAGCTTCTGCCATACGGTGCATCTCTTCCTTACGTTTGATTGCACCACCTTCGTTGTTATATGCGGCTTGAATTTCGCCTGCAAGTTTTTCTGCCATTGAGCGTCCAGCTCTTTTCTTCGAGAAAGATAGCAGATAACGGATAGCAAGGGCGACTTTTCTTTCAGGGCGTACTTCCATTGGAACTTGGTAAGTGGCGCCGCCGACCCTACGAGATTTCACCTCCACTTGGGGAGTAATGTTTGCCAATGCGGCTTTGAAGATTTCCAGAGGTGAGAGTTCGTTATCTTTCATCTTCTCACCTATAATATCTAATGCGTCATAGAAGATACCATAAGCAATACTCTTCTTTCCGTCGTTCATTAGGTTGTTTACAAAGCGAGTAACCAACGTATCACCGAACTTTGGATCTGGAAGTAGAATTCGCTTTTTGGGCGTTGCTTTTCTCATTGTTTAAATGTTTTTTAAGTGTGTTTGTTGTTAAACTTTTGGGGGGTTACGATTTCTTAGGGCGTTTTGTTCCGTATTTGCTACGGCGTTGAGTACGACCCTCTACTCCTGATGAGTCGAGTGCACCACGTACAAGGTGGTATCTAACTCCTGGAAGGTCTTTCACACGACCACCACGTACAAGCACGATAGAGTGCTCCTGGAGGTTGTGACCTTCGCCTGGAATGTAGACGTTGACTTCTTTTTGGTTTGTAAGACGCACACGTGCTACCTTACGCATAGCCGAGTTTGGCTTCTTTGGTGTGGTCGTATAGACGCGTACACACACACCACGACGCTGTGGGCATGAATCAAGGGCTGGAGACTTCGATTTGTCTACAAGCTCTGTTCTGCCTTTGCGTACAAGTTGCTGGATTGTTGGCATTTTTCTTTTTAGTTGTTTGTTTTTAATTTGTTTAACTTAGCTCACTCGTGGGCGTAATGCACACAAAATGAGGTGCAAAGGTACTACTTTTTCTTTAAAATCCCACACTTTTTTTATTTTTTCTGCTTTTTTTCGCTATCCTCAACAAAATCAATACTTAGGGGTTGTTCTAAGAGGCGGAAATGGGTGGTTTTTTAGCAGGTTGATAGCTCTTAGCATTGCGCACAATGGCGTGTGGACGTCACGTTTTGGGCTTGTGAGCGGGGGGGCGTACGTATATAAATATAGTGAACAAGTGCGCAACAGTCGAAAGGGTCGAGCGATAGTGGAGTAAGTGGGGCGTGGAGGGGAGAGAGTGGGGGGGTAAAATCTATCTTGGGTTGGTGACGCAGAAGAGCACTATGCCAGCGGCAACGCTCACGTTCAGCGATTTCTTCACGCCTTTTTGTTCGATTTCCACGGCACTGTGGCAGAGTTCGAGGGCTTCTTTGCTCACGCCATCAACCTCGTTGCCCAGTACAAAGGCGTATTTTTCGTCACTGCGAGCTACGAAATTTTGCAGCATCACGGCACCTTCAACCTGCTCAACGGCGACCACTCTATAGCCCTCGTCCTTGAGTGTTTGCAGCGCCGTGCTTGTCTCTTGGAAGTATCTAAAGGGCACGCTGAGTTCAGCTCCGAGCGCGCTTTTGTGGATTTCTTTGTGTGGTGGAGTGGCGCTTATTCCGCAGAGTATTAGTTCGTTAGCTCCCAGTGAGTCGGCCGAGCGAAAGACCGCTCCGACATTATGAGCCGAGCGCACGTTATCGAGTACTACTACTATTTCCATTATTTTGCTGAGCGAAGTATTGCTTCCACTCCGAGTTCATAGCCCATCATTCCACAGCCCCAAATTGTGCCCGATGCTTTGGGCGAGATGTAGGATGTGTGGCGGAACTCTTCGCGAGCCAGAATGTTAGAAATATGCACCTCGATGACCTTTACCCCTGCACTGGTGAGCGCCGCAACTGTATCGCCAATGGCAACCGAAGTGTGGGTGTATCCGCCAGCATTTATCACCACGCCATCGTAATTCCCGCGTGCGCTTTGTAGCGTGTCGATGATTTCGCCCTCGATATTGCTCTGAGTGTAGTCAATAGTGGCGGTTTGGTTGTACTTTTCTTTGAGTGAGTGGTGGTACTCCTCGAAGCTGGTGGAGCCATAGATATCGATCTCTCGAGTGCCAAGCAGGTTGAGGTTCGGGCCATTGATGATGAGTATTCGGGTCATGTTTTTAATTTGTTTATACCACAAAAATAGTCTATTTTTGCCAAACTATGGAACTTTTTACTTGGGAAATTGCTTTTTTTGCTTTACGGGACTTTTTGATTCTGGAGAGGGGGCTCTCGCGCAACACTGTGGAGGCGTACTTGCGTGATGTGGGAGTGCTCCGAGATTACTGCACGGGTGAGGGTTTGTTGCCGACTGAGCTCACGAGTTCGGGGGCGCAGAATTTTATGGCTACGGTTTCTCAGAGCGGGCTGAAACGCTCGTCGGTGGTGAGGCTAATGAGCGGAGTGCGTGCGTTTTATGATTTTTTGTTGCACACCGATAGAATGGAGACTTCGCCCTTTGAGCTGTTGGAAATGCCGACCCAGGGAAGAAAACTGCCCGACTATTTGAGCTACGAAGAGGTGCTCTCTCTCTTTGGTGCTGTTGACCTCTCCACCCCTGAGGGGCATCGCAATAGGGCCATTCTCGAGATGCTGTATGGTTGTGGTCTTCGTGCAAGCGAACTCACGGAGCTCCGAATTGCAGACCTCTTTGCCTCCGAGCAAGTGGTCAGGGTGATTGGCAAGGGTAATAAGCAGAGATTGGTGCCAATTGCTGCGCAGACACTGAAATACGTGCAGCTTTATTTGGAGCAACGTGTAGAGATGCACCCCAAGCAGGGTAGCGAGGATGTGTTGTTTCTCAACAGGCGGGGGGCGAAGCTATCTCGCGTGATGATTTTCAATATTGTAAGGGGGGCGGCTACTACTGCTGGTATCAAAAAAGATGTTCATCCGCACACCCTACGCCACAGTTTTGCCACTCATCTGGTGGAGGGTGGAGCTGATATTCGCGCTGTGCAGCAGATGTTGGGGCACCAAAATATTGCCACTACTGAGATATACACCCACGTCTCTATTTCCGCTTTGCGTAGTGCCGTAGAGCAGCTTGTGCCTGAGCATCAAGCATAGCAAATCCGCATATAACCGCAGCGCCTTGTTGGCGACATTGGCGCAGGAATTCGGTCTCGGCGGGATTGTACACAAGGTCGTAGCAAATCGTGTGTGGACGAATATTGTGGTAGTCCAGCGGTGGGGATTCATGAACCTTTGGGTGCATGCCCAGGGGGGTCGTATTTATGATGATGTCATAGTTCTGAGCCCGGAAATCATCGTAACCGCCATTGGAGCGGGAAATTACCTCGAAATCAATCGCCTCGCTGCGTAGAACCCACTGCACGGCCTTAGACGCGCCGCCAGAACCGAGCACAGCTGCGCGCTTGTGTATCGCTCTGTTGAGTAGTGGAGAGAGGCTCTTCAAAAATCCTTCGGCATCGGTGTTATGCCCCTCAAGCGTGCCATCACTATGCACCACCACGCAGTTTACAGCGCCAATCTCTTGCGCAGTGGTATCAATCGCATCCAAAAAGGGCATGATAGCTTGCTTGTGTGGGATTGTGACGCTAAAGCCTTCGAGTTTGGCGGGGATGTTGTTGGTGAACTCTGTAATGTCGGAAAATTCAAAATTCTCAAACTCATAGCCACGCGCCTCGAACCATCCCCGTGAGAATGAGTGAGAGAGCGGATATCCAAGAAGTCCGTACATGGTTGCTTTTTTTTTGAGTGTGGTTATATGTTTAGCGCTCTGTTTCTGTACTTAAAGCGGCGCTTTTTGGGTCGGCGGCGGCGCGAGGGTTTCACTGTCAAAATGATGATTACGAGAACGATAGCGAGCTTCAGTAGGGAGTTTAGAATCGTCATAAGCCAGTTTATCTGAGCCTCGGGCAGGGGTGTTAGCGCTGAGATTCGGGCGATGGGGTTGAGTATTATCACCTTGCCATCGCTGAGGAATATCTCGGCGCGAATGTAAGTGTCCTCGCTCTCAAATACGTAAAAATCGCTGTTCTTGGCTTTAATCACACCACCTTGCCCAATATAGTTGATAGAATCGACACTTTGAACTGCCTCTACAAAAAGAGTGTCACCACTCATCTCCACTCTTTTGAGTCGTGGCGACTCCATGGCTCCTACTCTGGTGTTGTGCGCAATGTGTTGTACGCCGTAGCTCAGGCCACTCTTCAGCGCTCCGAGTAGCTCCGTGGGGCTTTGTGCTGCAACCATAGTGTATCTGTTTTGGAAGGGGTAGTTGTCGCTGTCGGGATAGTGGGAGTCATCTGTTGAGCAGAGCATTATATACCTCCCGGCCGATAGCACGCTATCCCACGCGTGGTTGTTGTGGACAAAGACCTCTATGAGGTCGTAGCCCGTAAGCAGGGAGAGATCCTCGGCGCTCGAGCCCGCCCGCAGGCTGTGTGGGTGGTTGATGCTCAGTAGTTCGCCATCATCACGCAGGCGATTGATTTTCCACTGCATCACGCTAGTACTACTGAGTGTGAAGGGAATGTCGAACCACCACACGCTCTGTGCTCCAAAGACATTGATGTGGAAGTTGCTTAGATTCATTCCGTGCTCGTAGACGGGTATCGGCGATGCGGGGTTTATGTGCTGGTGGTCGGAGATAAGAGCGTAGTCGTAGCCTGCATCACGGTAGAGTTTCGAAAACTCTCCCTCGGCATAACTGTGCATGCTCTCAAAAGGCGCTCCGGCGTTTGATTCGTGAGCATGGAGGTTAGCTTTCTTGAACTCTCGGGCGAATTCAGTGGAGTCAATACCAGCGTATGGATTGTGCAATTCGCTCCCGCTAAACGGGGTTGGAGCAGCGTGGTCATAGATGGGGACAATAGCCCGACTCGTCACCACAATGAGTAGCAGAACGAGTAGAAAAATCTTTATCGTTTTTAGAACTATGCGCATAGCCGAATTATATTAATTTGAGGGCAATTAGTTTGGGCAAATGTATGAAAATTTCTGAAAAAATCCTACCTTTGCACTCGATTATGACAGATAACTTTTTGGAGGGGCTTTCCCCCGCTCAGCGTCAAGCGGCAAGTAATATTGAGGGCGCAACACTTATCATAGCTGGAGCAGGGAGCGGCAAAACTCGCACTCTGACTCTGCGCATAGCTCACATGATTCACAGTGGAATCTCTCCCCACAATATTTTGTGTTTGACCTTTACCAACAAGGCTGCAAGAGAGATGAGGGAGCGTATCTCGGGAGTACTCACCCCCGACATGCAGCGGGGCTTGTGGATGGGGACTTTTCACAGCATCTTCAGGCGCATCATATCCCGTGAAGCACACAGAATCGATTATCCAGAAAACTTCACGCTCTATAATAACTCCGATTCGGTGAATCTGGTAAAGGCAATCGTCAAGGAGTTGCAGCTCCCCGATGATAAATATAAACCACGAGATGTCTTTTCGAGAATATCGCTGGCCAAGAACAACCTCATCACTGCTGCTGCCTACGAGGCTAATGCTGCAGCACGAGGAGAGGATGAGGAGATGCGCCGCCCCGAAATCTATAGAATATATGCCCTCTACAACCAGCGTTGTCGAGCTAACAAGGCTATGGATTTTGATGATTTGCTGCTCATTATGTACTACCTGCTCAAGAATTTTCCCGAGGTGTTGGAGACTTATAGTGAGCTGTTCAGGTACATTATGGTGGATGAGTATCAGGATACCAACCATGTGCAGTACTTGGTGTTGAAGCTGCTGGCTCAGAAGTATAGAAATATATGTGTGGTGGGGGATGACAGTCAGAGTATATACTCGTTCAGAGGGGCGAGAATAGAAAACATACTTCGTTTCGAAAAGGATTTCCCTGAGGTGAAGGTTTGTAGGCTGGAGCAGAACTATCGTTCGACACAGACTATAGTCGAGGCCTCTAACTCTGTGATCGAGAAGAATCAGGCTCGCTTGAAGAAGAAGCTCTATTCGACCAGCGAAATTGGCGACAAAATACGTGTCTTCGAGTCCCTCTCGGACAAGGACGAGGCGAGTCGAGTAGCAAGCGACATTGCCACCACTATGTACACCACCGATGCCAAGCCTTCGAGCTTTGCGGTGCTCTATCGCACGCACTCGCTCTCGCGCTCCATCGAGGACAAGCTCCGAGAGAGGGGTATCCCATACAAAATTCACGAGGGTAACTCATTCTATAATAGGGCTGAGATTATGGCGCTGCTCGCATACCTGCGCTTGGCGGTGAACCCTGCGGATAATGAGGCGCTCAAACGCATTATCAACCTCCCAGCGCGTGGAATTGGAGCCACCTCCATCTCGCGACTCGAAAGTGCTGCTCGTGAGCGTGGCGCCTCGATGTTCGAAGTGCTCAGAACCACTGCTCCCTCGGAGCTGGGTATTCGAGGAGTTGCCGTGGGTGGGATAAGCAAGTTTGTGGAGGCTTTCGGCGATTTCGGTGCAAAAGCGGCGGAGCTTGATGCCTATGAATTTGCCAGGGAAGTGGCGCAAAAATCGGGACTGCTGGCGCTCTACAAAGCAAGCACTGCGCTGGAAGATGTTGCAAGACTCGATAACCTCGAAGAATTGCTCAGTTCCATTAAGACTTTCACCGTGCCTGATGAAGAGAGCCCAAATGGTGTGCGTGAGAGTTTCACTATTGATGAGTGGTTGAACGAGGTGTCGCTGCTCAGCGATAGCGAAAAAGACGAAAAAGATGACGAACCTAAAGTGACTCTGATGACAATACACGCCAGCAAGGGGCTGGAGTACGAACACATATACATAGTGGGACTGGAGGAAAAAACCTTCCCATCGCAAAGAGCGCAAATGTCGCCAGTAGAGATAGAGGAAGAACGCAGGTTGTTCTATGTCGCCCTGACAAGAGCCAAAAAACGCGCAACGCTCAGCTATGCCACATCTCGATTTAAGTATGGCGATTTCGAGTACTACTCTCCGAGTCGATTCATTGAGGAGATAGATGAGAAGTACTTGGATAGCGAGGTGAGTGGCGGTGGTTCGAAGGGCGCTGAAGGCTCGCAAGCCAGCGGTGGCGCGAGGACTGCAACTCCGAGAGGGAGCGGATATGGTGGCGGTGGAGCTTATGGCAGTGGTAGTAGATATGGTGGTGGAGGTAGTACCACTTACAAAAAGCGTGAGAGTCCCACCCCCAATAACAACGACTGGCTCAACGTCAACAAGCCAACGACTCTGAATTCGAACATGAGGCGGGTTTCAACGGCATCGTCATCGATGCAGCAGCCTCTCGAGGCGGTGAAGCTGGAGGTGGGGACGAATGTTTCGCACCGTAACTTCGGAAAGGGAGTCGTAGTGGCGCTCGAACCAACGCACAATGATGTGAAGGTGACTGTAGAGTTTTCGACCATCGGTTCAAAGACTCTATTGCAACGGTTTGCGAAGTTGGAGGTGTTGTAATTCCTCGAAGATACCCCCCCCACACACATTGCGTAACGTTACAAAACCCCGCAATGAAACAAAAACAAAAGAGAGAGAGAAATAAATTTTAAAAAAATACTAAAAAAATGGCTGATTCAAATTTCGTAGACTACGCAAGAATATTTGCCTCCAGCGGTGAGGGTGGAGCAGGTTCATCGCACTTCCGCAAGGAGAAATTCGTTGAATTTGGAGGTCCCGATGGTGGTGACGGAGGGCGCGGAGGACATATCATCCTCAGAGGCTCTACCAACCACTGGACGCTACTGCACCTGCGCTACAACAAGCACCACCGTGCCGAAAATGGCGAGCGTGGCACTGGAGCTCGGATGCACGGTGCCGATGGCAAGGATGTCTATATTGATGTTCCGTTGGGTACGGTTGTCAAGGATGGCGAGACGGGCGAACAAGTGTGCGAGGTTGTAGAGAGCAAGCAAGAGGTTGTACTGTGTCGTGGCGGGCGAGGAGGAAAGGGCAACTGGCACTTCCGCACCTCTACCAATCAGGCTCCCAGATATAGCCAAACGGGAGGTGCGAACCAAGAGGGTTGGTATGTGTTAGAGCTCAAGGTGCTTGCCGATGTTGGGCTTGTGGGGTTCCCCAATGCTGGAAAATCAACGCTGCTCAGCGTCGTTTCCGCCGCCAAGCCAAAGATTGCCGACTACGCATTCACCACACTTGAGCCAAATCTCGGTATTGTCAGCGGTCGCGGACAACAATCGCTTGTTATGGCCGATATTCCTGGCATTATTGAGGGAGCTGCCGAGGGTCGCGGTTTGGGTCTGCGCTTTTTGAGGCACATTGAGCGAAACTCCACGCTGCTATTCATGGTGAGCTGCGACTCAAAGGATATAGCCCAGCAATATGAAATTCTGCTCACCGAACTGCGCGAACACAACCCCGAACTGCTCGATAAAAGTAGAGTACTTGCCGTGACGAAGTGCGATATGCTCGATGAAGAGCTCACCTTGGCACTCCAAGAGGAACTCAGTACGTCTTTGCCCGAAGGGTTGCCTGTGATTTTCATCAGCGCGGTCACCGGCTACCACATCGACCAATTAAAGGACATGCTCTTTGCGGCAATCGAGGCGTAGAGTGGCTCTACGCCATAGTGCCCCTTATCGTATGAAGTGAGTGTGGATTTTCTCCACTTTGGCAGGCTGTTCAATGCCCGCCTTCTCTTTCACGCGTAGCATCCACGAGAGGTTGCGGCCCAGCACCTCCATGGTCTGTACCGCCTCGTGGTCTTGTGACATTTCGCCCACCTCACGACCGTGCACAATATTCCAGTAGGTAGAGCTCACAACCACCATTTCGCCATAGGTGATATAGTGGTTGAGGCCATCGAGCGTGTGCGAACCGCCACTACGCCTAACAGCAGTGACTGCCGCCGCCACCTTGCCTCTAAAAAGCCCCCCGTTTGCCCCAGATACATAAAAAACTCTGTCCAAAAATGATTTGAGCGTGCCCGCAATACCCGAAAAATAGACGGGCGAACCAAGTACAATACCATCAGCCTCTTTCAACTTCTGTATCGCCTCGTTCACTACGTTGTCATCAATCACGCATTGTTCGTCTTTTCTCTGCACGCACCCGCGGCACGCCAAACACCCGCGAATGTTTTTAGCGCCGATGTCGAGCACCTCGAATTCTATGCCATCTTTTTGGAGTTCTTTGCCGACGATGTCGAGCGCCATAGCAGTGTTTCCACCCTTGCGTGGGCTGCCCTGAATTGCAATTACTTTCATGCGCTTAATTTTTTTATTATTTATAATGATTCGCGTTTTTGTTTTGAGTTCTGTTATCACAACAAAGATAGCGATATTTTTTAAGAAATACACACCCACACCCGCACTATTGGTATCTTCGCACGTTTTATTGTTCGAAGAACGAGTCGTCCCAATTCACAAAGTAAACCCTCTGAGTGGCTCGAGTAATGGCGGTGTAGAGCCATCGCTGAAAATCGCGCGTCACCACCTCGCTGCCAAAGAGCAACCTGTCTACAAAAACACGCTTCCACTGCCCTCCTTGTGCCTTGTGGCAGGTGATGGCATAGGCGAATTTGATTTGCAGAGCCCCCCAATACTCATTCTCCATGATTTTTCGATAGCGTTTGCGTTTTTCGCCAATCTCGGCATAATCTTTCTCGATTTCAAAAAAGAGCCGTTCGCTCTGCTGGCGACTCAGCGCAGGCGCTTCACTATAGAGAGTGTCGAGTAATACTTTGCAATCGAGCGTGTAGTTGTCATAGTCTGGTAGTCTGATTCGCAGCGTTGCAAAGCGGCAGCCGTAGATCTCGTGGTGTTTGAGCACTCGCTCCACAATGGCAATGTCGCCATTGGCTATGAAGTCCAGTTTTTCGCTTCCAGGCGCTTTTGCTCGCTTCTCGCTCTCTATGATAGCATAGTTATTCTTCACCACCATTATCATATCGCCCGAGGAGAGCTCCTCGTAGTTGTCGAGCACAGCGCCTCGTATTCCTTTGTTGTACTCCACGGCGCGCTTGTTGGAGCGAGTGATGACAATGGTGTCCTCGATGCCCACCTCTGAGTATGCGTCCTGGAGCTCCTCGATGAGCTCTCCTCCATTTATCGAACGCACGTCTTTTGCGGTTTGAATCTTTGGGAAAGCCACCACTTGTTTGTCAATTTCGTTTCGTATTGCAGTGGCGTTGAGTAGTATGGCCGAGTTGTCGCTCTGCCGCATCACCTTGCGCAGAGTGGTGTAGTGCACTGTGCCGTACATGTTCATCTCATCGGGATTTAGCGCAGGCGAGAACCCGAGCCCAACTGGAGGCAACTGAGCGTCGTCACCCACGAGAATCAACCTGTTGTTCTCGCCCATGCGAATATAGTCGATGAGGTCGTCAATGAGGTGGCCGCTGCCAAAGGGCGAGGAGGTGGCCTCATTGCTGTTGTTGGCAAGCATCGATGCCTCGTCCACAATATAAATAGTGTTTTTGCTTTTGTTGAAATCCAGCGTGAAGTTTCCGCCCCCAGCTCCGAGACTTTTTTGCCTATAGATTCGTTTGTGGATGGTCGAGGCTCCATGGCCGCTGTATAGGCTGACGACCTTTGCAGCGCGGCCGGTGGGGGCGAGCATGAAGAATTTTTGGTGGTTGGCACAAAGCACTTTTACGAGCGCGGCGATGACTGTGGTTTTACCCACTCCGGCATAGCCGTTGAGAATGAATATCTCCTCTTCACTGCCTTCATAAATGTAATGAAATAGTGAATTTATTATTTTTTTTTGCTCTAAAGTTGGTGGGAAACCAAAATTGTTGTATATTTGGGTCGAAAAGTCGGACAGTATCATAAGGCAAATATAAAAAAATCAAATAAATAATGAAAACAATTTTACAAATTATTCTTATTGCAGCAGTAGTGGCACTCGGCTACTGGATCTACATTATCTTCAAAACGCCAATCGAATTTGAAAGCCAGAGAGAACAGCGCGAGGCTGCTGTTATTGAAAGACTCAAAGACATTCGTACTATCCAGAGATTCTACCGTAACGAGAATGGCAAATTCGCTGGTTCATTCCAAGATCTATTCAACTTCTACCACAACGACTCTATTAAAGTAGTACTTGCTGTGGGTAGCGAGGATGACTCTTCGGCTATGGATAAACTCGTTCGTATCGAAAGCCTTGTTAGCATCAAAGATACTCTGTTCCACACTCGCAGTGGATTCAAAATCGAAGACATCGAGTACGTTCCTTTCTCGGCTGAGGCAACTGGTAGCAAAGTGGCATTCCAAATGGATACTGCAACGCTTGTGACCGAGTCTGAAGTGGTTGTACCTGTATTCCAAGCATACGCTGCTTACCCATCTTTCCTTGGCGACCTCGACAAACAAGAACTGATCAACTATCGTGACGAAAGAGTTAACACTCTTGGCCGTGAAGATGGACTCAAAGTAGGTTCGGTTGAGGCGGCTAACAACGAGGCTGGTAACTGGGAATAATACTTTTCGTCGGCACTCTCTCGCTCCCCCCCCCCTCCCCGCCCATTAGCCTTCTTTGTCTGCCCTTGTGTGGCATAGGCGTAATGCAAAAGGGAAAAAAAGAGTGGTGAGCTAAATGACGAAAACAAAAAGGCGTGAAATTATAGTACATAAAACTATGGCAAATAACGCAAAGGAATTATCCATTCAGATTACTCTGGGTGGATTTTCCTTTTTTATAAATACTCATGACACACTCAGAGGTGGCACGGTTGACTCCTATGAGCTGGATAGTGCGCTTACCGATGAGTGTTACGAACTTGACGCACACGTGCAGTGGAGCGTACCAGGGGTGTTGATTATCCCATATGAGCTGTTCGATCATAACGCTGTGGATGCCTACCTGCAAAGCGCATCGCTAATGGACCCCTCCTTCCAACATTCACTCTTTGCCGTACACGGTGATTATGTGGCGGTATGGGCGGTCGAGCAGGAGCTCTATGACTATATTACCCATAGATTGCCACATGCGACTCACAGCCATGCCCTGCTCTCAGCCATTGGGAACTGCGATAAAAGAACAGGAGTGATTGCTCTGGAGCTCGATGACGCAGAAACCCTACACATAGCAGCAGGTGCGCCCTCGGGCATTGCGGCGGCACGCTCGCTCGTGGTTACAAGTTTCGAGGATGTGCTCTTTTATGCCCTTCAAGCAGCTCCGCTCGGCCAAGGCAGTAGAGTAGTGGTTGGGGATAGTGATGGGGCTGAAGAATTGGCAGCGTACCTCAAGAATTATTTTATAGCAGTACAAATCAGATGAGAATAGTTGGTGGAACTCACAGAGGGCGCATTATTTCCCCTCCATCGTCGTTCAATGCAAGACCCACAACGGACTTTGCAAAGGAGAACCTCTTTAACACGTTGGTCAATTATTTTGATTTCGAGGAGGTTCGTTTTCTGGACCTTTTCTCGGGCACCGGTTCAATAAGCTATGAGGCTGCCAGCCGTGGTGCTCAGTACGTGCTCAGCGTGGAGGCTAACCCTGCGCATCAAAAATTTATTGGCGCTACTGCGAAAAACCTTTCGTTGGACACTATCAAAAGCATAAGGAGCAATGTATTTACCTTTCTGAAGAGCTCCTATTGCGAGCAATTCGATATTGTTTTTGCCGACCCTCCCTATGATTTGCCCAAGCTCGATACGTTGCCTGGGTTGATTATCGAGAAGGGGCTTGTGAGTGAGGGCGGTTTGTTGATTTTCGAGCACTCGGCAGATTTTGATTTCACTCAGATGGAGCACTTCTGGCAGCAACGTAAGTATGGGAGTGTGAATTTTTCATTTTTCAGGCTATAGCCCTCGGGCATAGGCTTCTTGTTTAATACTAAATGGCTCAAACTCTACATATAGTTAAAGCGTCGGCAGGTTCGGGTAAGACCTATCGCCTTGCGTTGAATTATATTGCGGTGGCCATTATGTCGCCCAATCCCCGCCAGAGCTTTCGTTCTATACTTGCAGTGACCTTCACCAACAAGGCAACTGCCGAGATGAAACAGCGTATCATTGCAATGCTCAAGGAGTTGATGAGTGGCAGCAGCCCAGCCTTGATGGAGCAGATTATGGAGCTGACCCAGATGACTCGCGGCGAGGTGATGGCAAATTCGGAGGAGTTGCTCAGCGGCATTCTCACCGATTATTCAGCTTTTGCGGTCTCCACTATCGATACTTTTTTTCAGCGCATAGTGCGCAGTTTTTTCTATGAGTTGGGGCTTGATTTGCGCTATGAAATAGTGCTCGAAAGAGAGCAGGCTTTGCAGGAGGCAATCGAGCAATTGGTGCGTGATAGTCGCAATGATGAGGAGCTTTCCAAGAAGATATGGCGCTTTGTGAGCTCGAATATCGAGCAGGGCAAGAGGGTGAACATACAACGAGAATTGTCGTCACTCTACAACGAGGCCTCGATGGCGGGAGTGCTCTCGGGCAGTGATGTGGATATTGCTCAGCGCGAGCGAACCTTCGCCATGATGCAGCAGGTCTACGACGGCGAAAAAGCTCTCTACGTGGAGCTTTGTGCCCAGGCGGTGCAGCGAATCGAGAGCCAAGGGGCTGACTACTCTGATTTTAAGGGTAAGAGTCGTTCGTTTGTTAGCTATTTTTACAAGGTGCTCAAGAGTGGCGCTGTCGAAAAATTCACAAAAGCGGTGCTTGCAATAGATAAGGATAGCTCGCCCGTAGAATTTATCACAAACCCTGCTGTCGAGGCACTCACAGCGCAACTGCTGGACACTGTGTTCAAGCTGCGAGAGCTGCATTCCACGATTAAGACTTTCGAGGCTTTGCAGGCTACGTTTTTGCGTTATTCGCTGTTGAGCCACCTCGAAGAAACAGTCAGTACGCTCATGGCTCAGCGTGGCGAGTTGGATATTGCCTCCACGCCCGAGCTTCTCAAAAAAATCACGGGGAGTGGCGAGATTCCTTTTATTTTCGAGAAACTGGGGACACGCTATTCGGTGGTGTTCATCGATGAGTTTCAGGATACCTCGCGTTCGCAGTGGGAGGTCTTTTTGCCGCTGCTCCAAGAGGCGCTCTCAAAGGCGCAGACAATGGCTGTGATGCTCATTGGTGATGTGAAGCAGGCGATATACCGTTGGCGGGGAGGGGAATGGTCATTGCTTGGTGGCGAGGCGCAAAGAGCGCTGAGCTTTGCCGACCAACGCCTCGAAAACCTGAGCACCTCGTGGCGCAGCCACAGCGAGATAGTGGATTTTAATAACAACCTCTTTGAAAAGGTTGTGAAAAATACGACACACGCAATCGATGATTTTGCTCAGAGTTCTGCGCACAGAGAGGCTCTTGTCGAGGAATTTAGGGGCGCTTACGATAATTACAAGCAAGACCTGCCGCCCCATAAAATCGGAGCCCAGAGAGAAGGCTATGTGGAGCTTACCGCCTATGGTGAGGCTCAGACCCTGGATTGGGTGGTACAGATTATCCGCGAGCAACGAGAACGAATGAGGAATCCCCAGATAGCGATTCTGGTGCGTAAGGGTAGCGAGGCAAATCTCATTGCAGAGCGATTGCTGGACGAGGGCATTGAGTTTGTGAGCGAGGCGGTGCTCAAGGTTGGAAAATCTCGTGTCGTTGGCTTCGTGGTAAATGTGCTAAGGTATAGCACAGTTCCGAGCGAGTTGCATCTCGCTGCAATAAACAGTTATTTGGGGCGGGAGCTGAAAAATCCGCTTCAAAGCGATGAGCAAGAATTGCTTAATAGGCTCAGTCCTGTGGACTTGTTCGGTGCTGTCGAGCAGATTGTTGCTCACTGGAGGCTCAGTGAGCTTGACGTTATCTACCTATCGACTTTCTATACTCTGTGCCACAACTTTGGGCAGAACAGTGGTGTTGGCGCAACAAGCGCCTTTGTGGAGGCGTGGGATGAGAAGCTCTCGAGCACGCTGGTCACCCTTTCCCACAACGCAGAGGCTGTAAATATCATTACCATCCACAAATCCAAGGGGCTGGAGTACGACACAGTAATTGTGCCGTATTGTAACTGGAAATTCTTCTCCAACCACCGTGATAGCTATGTGTGGTGTAGCAGCGATGAGGGTGTGCTCTCGGAGCTGGGGTGCTACCCGCTCAAGAACGTCAAGGGACTTGCCGATACAAAATTTCGTGAGGTCTACTTTCAGGAGGGAGTCTCCTCCATAATAGATGCGGTTAATATGCTCTACGTTGCTTTGACCAGGCCACGAGCCGAACTCTATGTTGGGATTGGCGATGAGCTCGAGGAAAATACCATTGCATCAATCATCCACAGATCCGTGCCCTTTGAGCAGATGACTACTTTTGGTCAGAAATCTCAGCAGGATAACCCCTCAAGCCACGATGCAGGGCATGGCGAAGAGTTAGTTGTGAAGTCTCTGAGTAGTGTAGAACTACCCCCACTCGCATAGATTCTCGTGGAGTATAAGCCCCGTTTTTCATACGGCAGTGGCAATCTTCTTACTTGACGATTGTTAGCGAGAATTCTTGGTCTGCGCAGATTAAAGCAGCGGCGAGAAGAGGCGTGCCGCAGATTCTTTGAAGTTATCCTTGCGGCGGCGATTTTCCCAACTCTTTAGCGTAATGAGTCGCGATTCTTCGGTGTCGTGCAAGAATGTATCTCGCATCTCCCCTGCAATGGTTTTGTTGTAAATCATAGCAGTTATTTCGAAGTTGTCCTCAAAGCTGCGTTCGTCCATGTTTGCCGAGCCAATCGAGCAGAAAGTACCATCAATAACCATTGTTTTGCTGTGGTTGAAGCCTGGCTGGTAGAGGTAGACCTCAATTCCGACTTCGAGCAGTTCGGTGAAGTAGGAGCGTGATGCCCAGTGCACAATCTTTGAGTCGGAGTGTTCGGGCAGTATGATTTTTATATTCACGCCACTTAGTGCAGCTACTTTGAGGGCTGTGAGCATCGACTCCCCGGGTATGAAGTATGGTGTGGAGATGTAGATGTACTCTTTGGCTCTTGATATTGCGGCAAAGAATGCCTGCATGATGGCGGCGTAGTCGCTATCTGGCCCAGACACTGCAATCTGGCACGCCACGTACTTGTTGTTTAGTTCCACCTCGGGGAAGTATCGTTCGGCATTTTGGAGCGTTTGCTGGCAGCAAGCATACCAATCGGTCATGAAGATGACCTGAAGTAATCTTGCAGCCTCGCCCTCGACCTTGAGGTGAGTGTCTCTCCAAGTGTTGTTTTTGGTTCCGCTCATGTATCGTTTTGCGAAGTTCATCCCGCCCATGAAACCTATTTTGCCGTCAATCACAGCAATTTTGCGGTGATTGCGATAGTTCACCTTAGAGGTGAAGAAGGGGAATGCCACTGGCATAAAGCTGCGCACGTGCACGCCACTCGCTTTGAGGCGTTTGATGAATTTTTTTTTGAGCGACCAGCTCCCCACGTCATCGTACATTAACCTCACCTCCACTCCCGCTTCTGCCTTGGCGCACAGAATGTCGGCGAGTTCTCGTCCCAATTCATCGCTCTCGATGATGTAGTACTCCAAGTGGATATGGTCGGTGGCATTTCGCAGCGCTTCGAAAATTGCAGGGAAAGCCTCCTTCCCGTTGTTGAGTATGGTGAGCGAGTTGTTGACTGTGAGCGGGGATTTGCTGTTGTGGAGCAGCAGTTTTATGATTTCTATGTGCGAGAGTTCGTTGTTTTGTATGTGCGAGATGTTGTCGATTTGCCATGCCGAGAAGAGCTCCACTTGCCGTAGGTTTCTGAGCCCTCGCAGGTTGAATATCTTTCGCTTGCGGTAGCTCTGCCCAAAGAATGCAAAGAAAATTAACCCCACAATGGGAATAATCACGATTACTACAATCCACACCAAAGCTCGGGTAGGGTTGCGACGCTCGAAGAGCACCGTATACACCGAGGTGATGACCATAAGGGTGTAGAAAATCACCGTGGCGAGGAGTATGTAGTTCCACACTGTCATTGTTGAAAGAGCATTTGATGGAGTGCAAATTTAACAAATTTCTCGCAATTTCTCGCAGTGATGCGGCTGTTTTATTGCATGTGATGGGCAAACTTAACCCAAAAAGTTGCACAAAGCGCTGTTTTTGGTAATAAAATGGGGCGATTTGTGAGAAAAAAAGATAAATTTCATATCTTTGTGTAAGTGTATTTGCCCGATGGAGGGCGGATACCGTAAAAAACTATATGTAAATCAAGACATTATGGCTCAGCAAATTCAAGAGGTAGTGGTCCGTTTCTCTGGGGATTCGGGCGACGGTATGCAACTCACAGGAATGCTCTTCAGCGATGCGAGTGCCCACCAAGGTAATTCAACTTCAACTTTTCCGGATTTTCCAGCAGAGATTCGTGCCCCACAGGGGACAGTGGCTGGTGTATCGGGTTTTCAGGTGCATCTCAGTTCTGTGCCAGTGCTCACCCCGGGTGACTACTGCGACGTGTTGGTGGCAATGAACCCCGCAGCACTCAAATCTAACGCCTGTTGGCTCAACAAAGATGCTACAATCATCTGTGATGCCGATAGCTTTACGCTCAAAGATATTAAACGTGCAGGATTTGTCACCGAGAACCCCTTTGAGGAACTCAACATCGAAGACTATAATATAGTGCTCTGCCCCATCACCTCGATGACCAAAGATGCGCTCAAAGATAGCGGACTCGACAATAAAAGTATTGTGAAGTGTAAAAATATGTTTGCCCTTGGAGTCTGTTTCTATGTGTTTGACAGAACTCCAGAGCATACTATTGAGTACTTCCAAAAAAAATTCCACAAACGCCCTGCAATTGCCGAGGCTAATAAGCTCGTGCTCACGGCGGGAATGAACTATGCAGCCAATACTCATCAATTCGCCAATACCTATAAAATTCCTAAGGCGAAACTCGAAAAAGGCACCTATCGCTCAATCACCGGTAATCAGGCAACAGCCTGGGGACTGCTGGCGGCATCGGAGAAGAGCGGTCGTCCGCTCTTTTGCGGTTCATACCCCATAACACCTGCTACGGCTATCCTCGAGGAGCTCTCCAAACGCAAAGATTTGGGGGCGAAGACCTTGCAGGCCGAAGACGAGATAGCTGGTATCTGTACCTCTATCGGAGCGGCGTTTGCGGGTAATTTTGCGGTAACAACGACTTCAGGACCAGGACTTTCGCTCAAGAGCGAGGCGTTGGGACTTGCCGTGATGACAGAGTTGCCGCTTGTTATCGTAGATGTGCAAAGGGGTGGCCCCTCGACAGGACTGCCCACAAAAACAGAACAAGCGGACCTTGACCAAGCCCTGTGGGGTAGAAATGGTGAGTGTCCACTTGTGGTGATGGCGGCAAGCTCGCCCTCGAAATGCTTTGATTCGGCATTCACTGCGGGGAAAATTGCGCTCGAACACATGACTCCCGTGATTCTGCTCACCGATGGCTTTATTGGTAATGGTTCGGAGCCGTGGAAAATACCACAGATGTCCGACTATCCATCCATAACCCCACCGATGATTACCGAGGTGCCAGAGGGTGGATATCTGCCCTATGAGCGTGACGAGTTGCGTTTGGCAAGGCGTTGGGCGCTCCCGGGAACAGTTGGTTTGGAGCATAGAATCGGCGGATTGGAGAAAGATTTTTTGAAGGGTACTGTGTCGCATGTTCCTGAGAATCACCAGAAGATGGTTGATATTCGTGCAGCGAAAATCGCCAAAGTTGCCGAGTTTTTCCCCGAGCAGGAGGTGTATGGAGACGCTGACGGTGGCGAGGTGTTGGTGGTGAGTTGGGGTGGAACTTACGGACACGTGCGCTCAGCAGTCGATAGGCTCAGAGCACAAGATAAGAGCGTTGCGCACTGCCACTTCGAGCTAATAAACCCATTGCCTCGTGGTGTGGATGAAATTTTCGAGAAGTTCAAGAAAATAATTGTGTGTGAATTGAACATGGGACAATTTGCAAACTACCTGAGAATGAAAAAGCAGAAATTTAACTACCTGCAATACAATAAAGTACAAGGGTTGCCTTTTACAGTAGAGGAGCTCGAAAAGAAAATTAACGAAATTTTATAGCCATCAGAAATTATGAAATATACTCCACAAAATTTCAGAAGCGACCAAGAAGTTAAATGGTGTCCGGGGTGTGGTGACCATGCCATACTATCCTCTGTGGCAAAGGCTCTTCCAGAGGTTGCCGAGGCGTGCAATTATACCCACCAACGCTTTACGTTTGTTAGTGGTATCGGCTGTTCGAGCCGCTTCCCCTACTACATGCAGACATACGGTTTTCACGGTATTCACGGGCGCGCGGCGGCGATTGCCACTGGAGTGAAGGTGGCAAACCCAACGCTCTCGGTGTGGGTGGCAACTGGTGATGGTGACTCGCTTGCCATCGGTGGTAACCACTTTATACACGCCATCAGACGCAATGTCGATATCAATATCATGCTCTTTAATAACCAAATTTATGGACTCACAAAAGGGCAGTTCTCACCCACCTCGCCCATAGGTACTGTTACTAAAACATCGCCCTATGGAACTATCGAGCACCCGTTCCTGCCTGGCGAAATCGTGCTGGGTGCGAGGGGTACTTTCTTTGCCCGCTCGATAGATGTGGATATTAACCTCACCAAGGAGTGCTTGGTGGCATCGGCAACGCATGACGGAACATCAGTGGTGGAAATCTTGCAGAATTGCGTGATTTTTAATGACAGAGCGTTCGACGTTTTCTCGAAAAAAGAGTTGCGTGAGGAGAATACTATCGTTCTGCGCCATGGCGAAAAAATGCTCTTTGGAGCAAATAAAGACAAGGGACTTGTGCTATCGGGACGTAGCCTAAGGGTTGTGAAAATTGGCGAGAATGGTTACTCGATTCACGACATTCTGACCCACAACGCCCAAGCTAAAGACCCGGGGGTTCACATGATGCTTGTGAATATGAAAGCTCCCGAAATGCCAGTAGCACTCGGTGTGATTCGTGATGTGGCGGACAACACCTATGACGATGCAGTGCGCGACCAACTAATCGAAATTGGTGCACATGCCTCGATATTCAACCTCGATGGGCTGCTTCACAGTGGCGAGACGTGGGAAGTAGAATAAACACACTTTACCATCAGAGTAGCTTACTCTCAAACTCATACATAAGCACTACTGAATATGAAAAAATTAGGATGCCTTGTTATCTTTGTTGTCGTAGGTTTTTTTGCCTTCAAGTTCAATCCCACCAAAGAGGAACATGCACAAAATGCTGTGAAGTTGCTCAAAGAAATTGGGGTGGAGAATTACGGCATCAATAAAGATTACCTCGCCATTGGTGAGGGGCTCTTGGGAAAAGAGAGAATGGAGGACTTGATGGGTAAGTTTATCACCCGCAAGAATTACTTTTTCTTCTCGTTAACGGCAATTGATGTGGAGGGCGATGAGCAAATTATTGCTCTTGGCTTGTTCGGTCATTTCTTTGATTTGGGCGATATGCAGAACATAAAGAAAAAGCTGGAGGTTGAGTAATCTCCCCCCCCCCTCCTCCCCTTGTACATTCACTGCTTTTCTTTCTGAGAGTTGAGTGCTATAATAACGTTAGACCCCGCTACTGAAGAGATCTTCTTCGGTAGCGGGGTCTGATGTTTAGGAGCCGTTGTGCGGCTTTTTAGATGATTGCTGGCATTCCTACTACGTGGTGTAGAGGTAGCGTTTGATGCTGCGCTTAGGAGTCTTTTCGAACTCCTCGGGGTAGAGCACCACGTCGCTCACTCGTTCATACGCTGCCACTTGCTTGTTCAGCTCCACAATGTTAGCCTTCATAATATCCATGATCATCTGTTGTCCCTTAGCACCAATAGCATCGAGGCTATCGTAGTCGGGGTAGATGAGCGCTACGAGCTTTCCATCGCGCTCTACCACAAGGCTCTCAAGCACGCAGGGTAGGTTGTCGAGTTTGCTTTCAATCTCTTCGGGATAGATGTTCTGGCCGCTGGAGCTGAGAATCATAGTTTTAGAGCGCCCTCGAATAAAGATTGTGCCATCGTCGGCAGTAGAGCCCATATCGCCGGTGTGCAACCACCCCTCTTCGTCAATCACAGCACGTGTGGCTTCTTCGTTTTTGTAGTATCCCATCATGACGTTTTCGCCGCGCACACAAATCTCTCCAACGCCGCTCAGAGGCTCACGATTGTCGATTCTCACCTCCATGATATCTGGAAGGATTCGCCCGCACGACTTCGGTACAAAGGCATCAGGCGCTGTGTAGCTAATCAGCGGAGCGCACTCAGTCATGCCATAACCTACAGTGAAGGGGAGCTTGATTTTTCTCAAGAATTCATCCACTTCGCTATTCAATGCCGCTCCACCAATGATGATCTGGCTGAACTCTCCTCCAAATGCCTCGAATAGTTTTTTGCGGATAATCGAGTATATGCCTTGGTCGAGCAACGGAATTTTTAGGGCGAGTTTTGTCATCTGCTTCTCGAGCATCGGGAGCAGTTGCTTGCGGTATATCTTCTCGATGATGAGCGGGACGGTGAAAATTACATTTGGTTTCACTTCGGCAAGAGCTGCCACGAGTACTTTAGGCGCAGGAATTTTGCCGAGCATCGTGACGTGTCCACCTACCATTATGGGGTAGAGGAAGTCGAACGCACAGCCATAGGCGTGCGCCAGCGGAAGGAATGCGAGTGCTCTGGAGCCTGGCCAGTGGACATTTAGACTACGTCCAAAGAGCATGTTACCCGCGATGTTGTTGCCCGAAAGCATCACACCCTTCGAAAAGCCCGTAGTGCCGCTGGTGTAGTTCAGTAGCATCAGCTCCGAGTTGTCGGTGTGGTTGAATTTTAGCTGTTCGGGGATGATTCCCGCAGGGTAGAGTTTCTTGAATTCCGCCTCAGCATTGCTGATGCCGCCCGAGCGTGAGGAGTACACTTCGCTGATATGATAGGTTGCATAGTTGTCGAGACTATACACTGCCTTGATGTTGGGTATGTGCTCCACTTCGATGTTCTCGTAAAAATGCTCGCCGGCAAAGAGCAAGACGCTGTCCGAGTGGTTGATAATGTGGTGTATGTCGTTCTGACTGAAATCTTGGAGAATAGGCACGATTACAGCCCCATAAGTGATAGTCGCCAGAAAAGTGGTACCCCAACGCGGAGTTGCGCGGCCTATCAGGGCGATTTTATCCCTCTTCTTCACGCCCATCGACTCGAAGAGCATGTGGAGCTTTAGTATTTGCTGTGCGAGCTCTCCGTAGGTGAATGTTTCCTTTTTGAAGTAGTCCGTAAGAGCTGGGAGTTCCCAGTTCTCTTTGAGTGATTTTTCGTATAGTTCGATTAAGTTTTCTGGTATCATATTTTTTTGTAGATATGGTTTTTATTATAACGTAATCATAGACACAAAGTTATATTTTTTTCTTTTTCAATGCAAGAAAAATATAAAAATTCACTCAGAAACAAGGCACCCTGCGTGTTCTTTTGCTACACTCAAAAGAAGTGTGATGCTGAGAACAGGCAGGGTGCCTCGAGTCTACTTATTTTGTTGTGTCACATGAGCGCTCGGTGGATTTCTCGTGCCCCATCCCCCGAAGGGTTTGCGAGTGAGAGGTGCACTATAAGGCTCATGCGCACGCACTATTAGCTTGTGTAGCGTCGTCGTTGCGACTCTTTACTTTGTCATGAAGTTGTGTTGAGCATCAACAAGGTTGCGTGACTGTAGGAATAGAGTTTTAGTTTCGTTCACAACGTCGAGGAAGAGGATAGAGCTACGCTCGTTTACTTTCTTCTCGCCGATACGCTTGATTTCGTTCTGCGTAACTTCGTTGAGCAGGCCAAGGAATTCCTCACGTTTCGCTCTTGAACTTTCGTACTGTGAGAACTCACACGAGCGAATCATTACAGACTGAGCTTGGCTCAGAGCAAGCGAGAATTCCATGATTACATTGAGGTCTTTGAGCTGCTCTTCGTTGAATCCAGCATGGTTGTTTTCAATATACCTGAACGCAGGGCGAGTGATGTGCAGAAGGCTCTTTGCCACCTCAGAAAGGTAGTCTACTACTTGGATAAAGTAGTGTCCTGTTTGGCATCCCTCGACTTGCAGTGTGCGTAGGTCGTAGTGAACACGTTGTTTCTTCTCTTTTATGCTGTCGTGAAGTTTCTTAGAGGTTTTATAGCTTTTCTTCAGTTTCTTGAGGTCTTCGCTACCAATGCCAAAGATGGTGTCGGCGTATACTTTAGCCACTTTCTCAAGTGTTTCAATAACGTCGTCAGAACTGCGTTCCAATACCGAACGAGTGTCTTCAGTAGATTGAGCCTTTGCGCTCTGTTCTTTGCGAGCGCGTTTTTTGAACATAGCTCTGCTGCGCCATAGTAGCGTCACGCATAGCACTGCCATACCGTAGATAGCGTACTCTCCACCGTACATAAGCACGAGTGCAATGATGAACGCAACAGTAAAGGCGATAAACGCTGTTAGGAACCATCCCGAGATTACTGTAAGTACGCCAGTGATGCGATACACGGCCGATTCTCTTCCCCACGCTCTGTCGGCGAGCGAGGTACCCATTGCCACCATAAAGGTCACGTAGGTGGTAGAAAGTGGTAGTTTGAGCGATGTTGCAAGGGCGATAAGGATTGCCGCACACGCCAAGTTCACTGTAGCACGGATAAGGTCGAAAGGAGCTTTATCGGCAGCGGTAGTTGCTAATGGTTCGAAGCGTCTGTCTATCCATCTTTGTACTGGTTTTGGGGTGATTGCCTCGAACGTGCGGTTGATGCCAACTGCGCCTCTAACCAAGCCACGCGAAAAGGCTGTAGAACCGAAGCGCTCAGAACCTTCGCCTTGGCGAGAGAGGTTAATTTCAGTTTCGGTAACTTTGCGAGCTTTTTTCGAGAACCACAGTGTGAGGGTCATAATCGCACCTGCACCGAAGAGGAATATCCAGTTAACTTGTACTTTTTCGGAGAGCGCACCCATCTTGAGTGTGCTTAAGTCGCCGCCTGCCGCTACATAGTCATTTGCAATATCCACTGACGACCACCCTGCCATTGATACTCCAATGAAGTTCACCAAGTCGTTACCCGCAAAGGCAAGAGCAAGAGAAAGAGTTCCTGCAAGTACAGTGAGTTTTAGGATGTTGAGGCGGAAGATAAACTGTAGGATGAGCATTAGTGCAGTCCACACCACCAGTGACATGCCAATGATAGCCAGTGTGCTACTGTTGTTGATGAAATCCGCAACCTCTGGGCTCATGATAGTAGAACCTTTTAGTCCTTTGAAAATCGCAAAGTAGGAGATTGCTGTGAGGGCGATACCGCACCAAATTGCACCAACGCATTTAATTGATTTTTTGTATTGGAACGAGAAGATAAGGCGTGAGATGAACATCACGATAACACCCACGGTGAACGATATGACCACCGATAGTAATATCCCCGCTATGATACTCAATGCTTTGGAACTATTGATGTATTCTGCCAAGTTTTGAGCCACGCCTGGTTCTCCACTCCAGATGCTCACAAGCGCTACGGCTACTGCCGCTCCCAAGAGCTCGAATACCAGCGACACAGTGGTCGAGGTAGGCAGGCCAAGGGTGTTGAACATGTCCAGAAGGATAACGTCCGTGAACATCACGGCGAGAAATATCATCATCACCGAGTTGAAATCAAACTGCCCAGGGAAGAAAATCCCGCTTCGAGCAACCTCCATCATCCCGCTGGAAAAGACCGACCCGAGTAGAATACCCACCGAGGCAACAGTCATAATCACCCAGCGTGGAGCCACACGGCTACCAATGGCTGAGTTCAGGAAGTTTACGGCGTCGTTAGAAACCCCAACGATGAGGTCAGAAACCGCAAGTGCCATGAGAATGGCAATAATTACGTAGTAAATAGAATCCATACTTTGTTATTTGTGTTAGTTGTTTTGTTCTGTAAGAATTATTGAAGTGAAAGAAGAAGGGGGGGTTAGAGCAGCGAGAGCGTTTTGCGAATAATATCTTCGACACTTAGCTCTGGCTCCGCGGCCATCACTTTTTTAATGACTTTTTGGGTGGCTGCACGACTAAAGCCCAGCACTATTAGTGCTTCGAGAGCTTCGTGTGCTTTGCCCGAGATTTGCGAGCCTGCAGCCGTAGCAAATTCTCCGTTTTCCGCCACGCTGTACCCAATACCAAGCACTTTGTCGCGTAGCTTGACAATCACCACTTCGGCAGTTTTGGCTCCAATACCTTTGACTTTGGTGAGGGCTGCAACATTTCCTGTGCTGATTATCGTGGCAAGTTCTTCGGGGGTGTGCGACGATAGCATTATGCGTGCAGTGCCGCCGCCGATGCCGCTAACCGAAATTAGTAGTCGAAACAGAGCTCGCTCCATTTCGCTGTGAAATCCAAATAGTATTGGTGCTTGATCCTGAACCGTGTATAGGTGCGTATAGAGTTTCGCCTCCTTTAGGCCTTGTAGTGCCGAGTTCGTGGTCAGTGATATGCATAGGTAGTAGCCAATACCCGCAGTCTCAACAACTGCTGCTGTTGGACTTAGCGAAACAACTTCTCCTTTAATGAAATCGTACATGTTGTGCTACACTCAATATATCTTTGTATCCTTTTTTTGCTCCGGCAGTCTTTTGTGTTATTTGTAGTTTGTCTGCTGGTGCCTCTCTTTCGTTTTTGGCTCTATTTGCTTGAAACTCAGCCATAAAGGTGAGTGCCCAGCAAAAAGTAACAAAAACGTGGTGCAAAATTACAAAATATTTTGCATCTTTGCCAAACAAATAAGTAAGTATATTTTTTTTGTAACATTTTCTTAACCTTTTTTTAAACAACTATGAAACTCGCAAAACTTATTCTAACAGCATCAACAGTACTTTGTCTTTCAACCTTTTTTTCGTGCCAAAATAACGCTTCGCAGTCGACCGGTTCGCTGCAAACAGCTGAGGCTCTTTCCGCTGGCACAGAGTACAACGGTAAAATTGCTGTGGTGAGAATGGATTCACTAATGACCAACTATGGACTCTATATTGACAAAGGAGCTGAGTTTGGCGCAAAACAAGAAAAAGCTCAAGCAGAGCTCGAACGCCAAATGCGTTCGTTGGAGGGACAAATCAATGACTTCCAAGAAAAAGCTCAAAAAGGCCTGATTACAACATACCAGGCTCGCTCAAAACAAGAAGAACTTCAGAAAAAAGAGCAAGAAATTATCGCCTACCGTGATAAAGTGATGGGCGAATTGGCTCAAGAAGAGGCTGCTATCTCGGCACAAATTTCTGAATCAATCTTGAGCTACCTCAAAGAGTACAATGCTGAGAACAAATACTCGATGATTATCCAAACAATGGGCGGTAACCCAGTTGTGCTTGTTGACCCAGCCTTGGACATTACAGCAACGGTAATCGAGGCGCTTAACAGCCGCTACGAAGAGACTCTAAGCACGCCAACTACTACCCCAGAAGAAACTAAGTAGTCGTAGCAACGCGCCCCGCCGCCGCCTTATCATAGTCTTTAGCTTATCCCTGCTCACTGTTCTGAAGTCGGCAAAAAACTCTGTGCAAGAGCGAGGGAGAGGAGTAGGGGTAGGGGTGAAGGGATGGGGAGACAGCGGCAGGATGAGCGGCAATTAATCTCTAAGAAATACCACAACATTTACACACATATACCCTTTAAAGAGATGAGTTCACTATTTGAAGACAAGCGAATTGTAATGACCCTTGACGCTGGGGGCACAAATTTTGTGTTTTCCGCAATTCAGGGTGGCGAAGAAGTAGTAGAGCCGATAACTCTGCCTTCGGCGGCCGATAACCTCGAACTATGCTTGGCAAACCTGCGTAATGGTTTCCATGCGGTGCGTTCCAAACTCATGGAAGCGCCAGTGGCCATTAGCTTTGCCTTTCCTGGGCCGTGCGATTATCCGCAGGGTATTGTGGGCAATCTGGGCAACCTGCCTGCCTTTAGAGGCGGGGTGGCATTGGGGCCGATGTTGGCACTGGAGTTTGGTATCCCCGTTTTTATGAACAATGATGGCGACCTCTATGCCTATGGTGAGGCTATTGCAGGCTATCTTCCATTTGTGAACGAGCAGCTGGAGAAGTCGGGCTCGCCCAAACGTTTCAAAAACTTGGTGGGTTTTACTCTGGGTACTGGTTTCGGTGGTGGAATCGTGAGTGACGGTAGGCTCTACCAGGGTGACAACTCGGCAGCGGGTGAAGTGTGGCTCTTGTCGCAGAAGTATAACCCAGGGCGCAATATCGAAGAGGATATTTCCATTCGCGCTGTCAAGAGGGTTTATGGCGAACTAACCAACACGCCGTTCGAGCATACGCCCTCGCCAAAAGAAATCTACGATATTGGCGTTGGGATTCAGCAGGGTGATGTCGAGGCAGCTCGTGAGGCTTATCGCCGTATGGGGCAAGCTCTTGGCGATGCTCTGTGCAATGTGCTCACCATTAGTGATGGCGTGGCAGTGATTGGTGGTGGAGTGTCTGGTGCACGCAGTCTTTTTGTTCCGGCTATGCTGGAGGAGATGCGCAGTAACTTCACAAGCGCCACGGGGGATGAATACCCACGATTGGCTCAGAAGGTCTATAACCTTGACGACGAGGCTGAATTGAAGGCTTTTTGCCATGGCGATGTGCGCGAGGTTCTTGTGCCGGGTAGCGATGTTCGAGTGAAGTATGACCCCGCAGCACGTGTGGGTGTGGGCTTTTCGCACATTGGCACCAGCCGTGCAATCTCGATTGGGGCTTATGCCTATGCACTCTCGCAGCTCTAACTTAGGCGATGCACACGGGACTGCTACTCCCGCCGCGTAGACAAAACATATATCTCCACTGCTATAGTGATTCATAGATAGAAACAAAGAGATACAAAAACACGATGATAAAAACAGAGCGAGAGGTACATAACCTCTCGCTCTGTTTTTATTTGCTATTGTTGCGTAATTAATAGTGGAGGGGGGCGACCCTATGTTACTAATTAAATAGCTTAATGATGTCGTTTCCGTTGGCAAGCAACACCACTCCAATGATGAGGATAAAGCCAACTGTTTGTGCCGCTTCCATGAATTTTTGCGATGGTGGGCGGCGAGTAATCATTTCGTAGATGATGAACACCAAGTGACCGCCATCAAGAGCAGGTATAGGCATGATGTTCAGCACCCCAATCATGATGGAGAGTAGAGCAGTAATGCTCCAGAAGTACTGCCAATCCCACACATCAGGGAAGATGCTACCCATGGTAATAAACCCTCCGACACCCTTGTATGCCTCGGTCGCGGGCGAGAAAATCAGAGATAGCTGGTCGAAGTAGCTCGAAAGTTGTTCCACGCCCATTGAAATTCCCTGTGGTACTGCCTCGAGGAATGTGAATTGGCGTTCGGTTACGGGGTAAATATTAATGTTTTTGAGTGCGATGCCCAGCGTTCCTTCAGCATTGACAAGCACTCGACTGTTGATTAGTTCGCCCTCTCTTACCAGTCCGAGTGTAATGCTATCGCCTGCGTTTGCGAGGAGTGCGCTTTGGAACTCATCAGAAAAGCGCATCGATGCGCCATTGACACTGACCATAGAGTCCCCAACAGCGAGAGCCTCGCTGTTTTGAGCAGTGGTGATTGCCGCCACGACAAATGGCATACGAGTTCTAACAAAGCTGCCCTCGTTGAGTAGCTTGCCAACTGCCGCATCATCAATCTGTACCAGTATCTCTTCTCCGTTTCTTTCGACGAGCACATTGCGTTCGTCGCTGAGCAGAATTTCAGATGCTAATGCACCTGAGTTCTCCACGGCGATGCCATCAATGGAGATGATTTTATCACCATTCTCAAAGCCAATGCTTGTGGCTGTTTGCGAGAATTCATAGCCATAAGCAACATCTTTGTTGTGGACGTAGCTATGCCCATAAACCCACGAGAGTCCAATATAAATCGATATGGCAAGAATGAAGTTCATCAATACTCCCCCCACGATAATAAAGAGCCTTTGCCACGCTGGTTTGCTGCGATATTCCCACGGTTTGGGCTCTTGGCGGAGTTGCTCTTTGTCCATTGATTCGTCCACCATCCCCGCGATTTTCACGTAACCGCCCAGTGGAATCCAACCAATACCATAGGTTGTCTCACCGTATTTCTTTTTAAGCAGCGAGAATTTCCAATCGAAAAACAGATAGAATTTCTCAACCCTACATTTGAAAATCTTTGCGAAAATATAGTGTCCGAATTCGTGAATGAGAATGATGAGCGAGATGCTCATTAGGAATTGAATGATTTTTATTACCATATGGGTTAGTCTGTTATTAAATTTCTTTTCGTATTCTTTTGCTTTTGTGTCACGCAAAGATACTATTTTTTTGATAAAACCAACTGTTCGGCAATATCTCTTGCTCGCGAGTCGGCCTCAAAAACATCTTCAATCGTACGCACTGGCGACGCGGTGCTTCTGCAGAGTGTTGTCTCGATTATTTGTGCAATCTGCACAAACGATATTTTTCCTCTTAAGAAAGCCTCCGTGGCGACTTCTCCTGCACCGTTAAGCACTGTGGGCATTACTCCGCCAGCCTCGATGGCATCGTAGGCGAGCTCCAAGCAGGCGTATCTCTGAGTGCACGGCTTTTCGAAATTCAGCGTGCTTGTGATAAACGGGTCGAAACTCTGCAAGCCCTTGACCTCCATGCGTTCGGTCTCGAACAGAGCGTACTGAATGGCAAGCCTCATATCTGGGTATGACATCTGTGCGATGATGGCGTTGTCGGCAAACTCCACGGCGGAGTGAATGATGCTCTGAGGGTGAATCACAACCTGGATTTGCTTTGGCGTCACACCAAAGAGGTGTACAGCCTCGATGACCTCCAGCCCTTTGTTAAGCATCGTTGCCGAATCCACGGTAATCTTCGCCCCCATATCCCATACAGGGTGGCATAGCACCTGAGCTGGAGTAACCGTGGAGAGCTCCTCCATGGGAGTTTTTCGCAGTGCACCCCCCGAAGCCGTTAGCAGTATTCGCTTAGGCGGGGAGTTCTCGCCTCGTAGGGCTTGGTATATTGCCGAATGTTCAGAGTCGATGGGGATTATCTCCGCTCCGAACTCTTTGACCATTGGCATGATTATTTCTCCACCCACCACCAAGCTCTCTTTGTTGGCGAGCGCAACCTTGCGCCCAGCTCTGATAGCTGCAATAGTTGGCGCCAGCCCTGCAAAACCTACCAGCGCATTAACCACCATATCGCAGCTGGTGCTTTTGGCCACCTGCTCTATGGCATCAACCCCGCAGAGCACCTCGATTTTGGTGCCTTGCAGAGCTTTGCGCAGTTTTCCACAGTGTGCCTCGTTGGCAATCACCACTCTTTGCACGCCAAATTCTTTGGCCTGGCGGGCAAGCATCTCCCAGCTGTTGGCCGCAGTCAAGCATTCTACCTCGAAACTGTCAGGGTAAGAACGCACAACCTCCAGGGTTTGAGTCCCAATGGAGCCTGTCGAACCAAGTATAGTGATGCGTGTTGCCATGTGATAGAGCGATTATTTATTTGCGAATAGAAGACGGGAAAGAAATGAAAAACTAAATGCTCTTATATTCTTCGTATTTTGCCATTACCTTGCGTACATACCCTACGGTTTCGGCATGTGTGCCATTTCGGGTTATGTAGTTTTTGAGCACTGCCCAGTTGTTGTATGCCATTCCTTCGGCGATTGCTGCTTTGCGAGCATTGAAAACGTACCCAATGCCTGCGTTATACGCCGCCAGTATGATTTTCAGCCTCTCCTCAGGGTTTGTGCCCTCTGGAAAATAGAATGAGCGAGAGGTGACATCCAAAACTTTAATTGCAACAGTGATGTTGGTTTTGGGGTCTGTAAGGTCGGCATCTCCATAGCCTTGTGCTCGAGCAGTGGAGGGCATGATTTGCATTAGTCCTGTTGCGCCTCTGTGGGACTTAATTTTGGGGTTAAAGCGTGATTCAGTGTGAGCAATTGCGAGGAGTAATTTCCAATCCCAGGGGGTTTGTTTTGAAATCTCTCGAACCATCATGTCGTACGGCGATATTGCTGTGCTGTAGAGCAGTTGGCGCTCGGTGTTGAATTCTCCTGCTCTTGTGCTGTGCTGCGAGAGGTAGCCTCCGCTGAATAGTCCAATGCAAAAACAGATAATAACTGAAATAAATCTTTTTTGTCTCTTCCTCATGAAATTAGTTTTAGTGAAACTTCCGTTGACTGTCGTTGTGGGGGGTAATGCTTTGCGTCTTTATGATGTGTCTTAGTCCTCGCTAAGATTTTACAAGTGTTTGGTGTGTTATTAAAAATCATGCTCGTGTCTAATCGTAGAACCACCACGAGAAGCGGAATTTGAGCATGAATCTATTTTGGGGGTAGTGTGCCACCATGAAGTAGTTGCGCCCGCCAAAGAGCCCGACGTTAAAGTTCTGAGCTTTGATTAGAATTTTCATCCGTTTCCACTTTGCCGACACAAAGGCGTCGAGGTAGGGGAATCCGCCGACTTTAACTTCGGATTGGTTGTAGAACTTGCCCAGCGCAGGGTTGTAGCCAAAGCCGTAGTGTTCGGTTTGGTATCTTCCGTCTACGCCTATCTCCAAGTCAAGCACGTTCTTCACCACGGGGAATCCTACAAAGTAGCTCACATAGGCCGAGAGCGAGGGTACGGGGGCAACAGCCTGATTGGAGGAGTGTTGGAAGAGCAGTCGATGGTTGAAGTTGAAGGCTCCGAGTTTGAAATCTTTTTGTGCGTAGATGCCCAGCACACTCAGCGCGTCTTTGAACTGAGCGGGTGTCATTAGCGAGTCGTAGTAGATTTTGTTCGTGGTGAGCTCATATTCAGCCCCCAAATGCAGATTGATGGGGTCTACATCCAGTCGCCCTGCAAGCCTTGTGCTTGCTTCTTTGCTGAAGGAATTGTTCCATGCGAAGTGGTTGGAGAAGTAGTGTTCGTCCCAGTAGTCTGGCGATGTCATTTTGAATCGCGCTGAGGCGGTCAGCGATATTGGGCGTTGTTCTTTGTCGTAGAGCGAGAATTTGAGGTCGCCCCCAATATCCAAATCTCCGGCTCTGTACCCAATCATGTTTAGTCGAGCGTCTGCCCTCCAGTTTACATATTTGCTAACCTTGCCATTTATATCACCGTAGAGGTATAGTGAGTTTGTGTTGACTCTACCGCCCACTTGCCACTCTTCTCGGAACTGGCTGGGGACGTTGAGGTAGTAGGACGAAAAATCGTTACCAACACCTGCTGAGATGAGCCCAATGACACCATCACGGTCGTAGGGCTGAAGCTGCACAAAGAACTTTGTGTCGAGCATCTGTTGTGATATGGAGTCGTAGGTGTTTACGGGGTCGATGTTCCAGTTGGGGTAGAACGATGTGTCTCCCACGGCGGTGTATGTTTTGTGGAACATAGTGTAGTTGAAAGAGTTGCCGATGAATACAGCAGGGGCTTTTTCAATGGTCAGCTCATCTTCGCCAAGTTCTCGTAGCGGAATGCCGTAGCTTGTTGTCCACCAGACGGTGTGTCCTCGGTAATTGTTCCTTGCATCTTTGAGCTTTACGTCAATTTGGTTGGGTTGGTCGATGATGGTATCGAGCACGAAACTGTCGTCAATAATACCACCATTCTCGATTATATCCCCTCCGTTGTAGATATACCCGCCGTGAATTGCCCAATTCTTCCCAGTGTGGGCGGCAGATAGTGCGAGGTTCCACACCAGCGTCTTTTGGTTGATGTACATCCCCTTGGTGCCGTCGCCATTGTAGTTGATGTTGACCGTGGTCGAAGGTGTGATGTTGTGAGAGAGCAGTGCGTTGAAGAGGTTTTCTTCTATATCAACCTCCCCCGACATTTCGTAGGTTATTCTGGAGAAGGGCTTGCGGGTGTTGTAGAACTGTACTTGTTCGGGGTCTTTGAGGTAGGTGCTCCACGCGTCCATGAATGAGAAATTGCGGGAGACCTCTCTGGAAAAGTAGCTCAGAGGGATGGTGGCCGAGCCTAAGTTGCCCAGATATGCGGAACCTATTCCGCCATCAATGCGCATAAAGGGGTAGTCTATCTGGAACGAGTCTCCGGGCAGGGTGTCAATCGGCGCTAGGGTTGCGTTGTTGAACAGCGTGCTGACCCTCCACATAAAGTATGGATTGTCGTAGCGTGTGGTGTCGTCGAAGTAGTATGAGAGCAGAGGTTTTGGAGGTTCTTGCTCGGTGGTATCGGCCTCAGCGGCGGCTTTTTCGGCAGCCTCATCGGCGGCTTTTTCCTCGTCGGTGCGATAGTCGCGAGGCTCGCCAATATTGCGATTAATCTCGCCTGTGGTAGGGTCGTAATTAGGAATCTGCGCACTTAGTTCAAGCGTGCTTAGGCCCAGTGCCAATACTGAAATTATAGTAATTAAAACTCTTTGCATATCTCTTATAGATTCTCGCCCCGCTTCGGGGTACCACAGATTCATTATTTTATATAACGTTTCGTAGGCGAAAATCGTACAAAATTCGGCACAAAGATACGAAAAAAAGGCGAAATATCCCTATTTCACACAGTTTTTTACTTTTTGGTGAGCCACAACACCACTGAAATCAGGATGTATGAAGCAATGATAACGCCAGTGGCTGCTATGACTCCGAGCCATATCAGCGCCGCCAGTGAGCAGAGTGCAAAAATGAGTCTTAGTTTGTTGTTCGCAAACGAAAAATCCTTGAATTTAAACGAAAACATAGGGATTCGACTCACCATCAGTGCCCCAAGAATGAGGGTGATTGCGGGGCTGAGAATTGCCCAAGTAACGGGCGTGCCCCATAGGCGCATGGTGTAGCAGCTAATTGATGCCACCAGTAGCCCCATGGCGGGTGTTGGAAGGCCTCGGAATTCGGTGGTTTGAGTGGTGTCGGTGTTGAAAACAGCCAGGCGATAGGCCGCTGCTGCTGCCAATAGCAATGGGACGAATCCTACCCATATCGGAGCACTAACGCCCGTCATCATAATGGTAGAGAGGCATAGCATAAAAGCTGGCGCAACTCCGAAACTCACCACATCGCTGAGCGAATCGAGCTGAACACCCACCTCCGAGCGAGCGTTGAGGAGTTTTGCTGCAAGCCCGTCACAGAAATCGAAAACGGCGGCCACTACTATAAACCAAAAGGCCGTAACCATCGAGCCTGTGAATGCGCTGAAAATTGCCCCAAGTCCACACAGTAGGTTGAGAAGTGTGATTAGGTTTGGTATGAATTTGATGAGTTTTTGCATTTTGTTACTTGTCGTATTGTGTGAAAAATTATTTACTCCAGCTCTCTGCCACCTCCACGTTTACTTCCAGCGGCACGGAGAGTTGTGCCGCCCCCATCATCTGCTCCACAACGATGGCGCTTATTGCCTCAACCTCCTCGCTCGGGCACTCTATGACAATCTCATCATGAATTTGCAGTATCATGCGCGCCTGCATTTTTCGACCCTTGAGTTCGTTGTAGATGCCAATCATGGCGAGCTTCATGATGTCGGCTGCGGTGCCTTGTATGGGTGCGTTGATGGCATTGCGCTGGGCGAGCGAACGCATGGTGTGGTTAGACGAGGCAATGTCGTTGAGGTAGCGCCTGCGCCCAAAGAGCGTCTCCACATACCCCAGTTCTGATGCCTTGGCGGTAACTTCGTCCATATAGTTCTTCACTCCAGGGTAGCTCGCAAAGTATCCGCTGATGAGTGCTCCCGCCTCGCTGCGAGATATGTTTAGCCTTGAGGCGAGACCAAATGCCGATATACCATATATAATGCCAAAGTTGGCAGTTTTGGCTTGACGACGCTGTTCGCTGGTGACCTCATCGATGGGGGAGTTGAATATCAGTGCTGCGGTTGCGGAGTGAATATCCTGTCCCTCTTTGAATGCCTTGATAAGGTTTTTGTCCTCGCTCAGGTGCGCCATTATACGCAGCTCTACTTGTGAATAGTCGGCAGAAAGCATCTTCCACCCCTGCTCTCCGGGCACAAAAGCACGGCGTATTTGTCGTCCCATCTCCTCTCGAATAGGAATGTTCTGTAGGTTGGGATTCGAGGAACTGAGTCTGCCAGTGGCTGTGAGGGCTTGGTTGAAGGAGGTGTGAACTCGCCCTGTTTTTGGATTTATCAACAGTGGCAGTGCCTCCACATAGGTGGATAGTAGCTTTTTGAGACCGCGGTACTCCAGAATCTGCTCGACAATGGGGTGCGCACCCTGCAATTTTTCGAGAGTAGCCTCATCGGTTTTATACTGCCCCGTCTTGGTTTTTTTTGCCTTGGGGTCAAGTTTGAAGGTCTCGAAGAGCAGCTCGCCGAGCTGTTTTGGGGAGTTAATGTTAATGGAACTGGTGCCAGCGAGTGCGAAAATCTCGCTCTCAATCTTTGCAAGCCTCGCCTCTAACTGGTTCTGCACGTCACTCAGTATCTCGGTGTCAATCTTCACCCCGTTCATCTCCATTGTGCTGAGCACCTCGATGAGAGGCTCTTCGATTTTGCAGTACAGCTCTTTATCCACCTGAGGGGCGAAGTGTTCGTAGAGTTGCAGTGTGATGTCAGCATCTTCGCAAGCGTAGTCGCATATCTGAGCATCGGGGACCTGCTCCATTGAGAGTTGATTCTTGCCCTTGCCGATGAGCTCCTCGATGGAAATGGGGTTGTAACCCAAGAAGTTACGCGCCATTGCATCGAGCGAGTGCCGCCCCTCGGCATCGAGCAGGTAGTGCATAATCATAGTGTCATATAGCCTTCCGCATACCTCAACGCCGCTTCTGCTCAACACTTCGATATCATACTTAATGTTTTGCCCCACTTTGGCAATATTGCAATCGCCCAACAGAGGGGCGAGTATCCCCAGAAACTCTTCTCTGTTTTCGTCCGTGATGGGTATCCAATAGGCCTTAGATGCCTTGCCACAGAGCGAAATACCTAACAATTTGGCGCGCATTGGCTCCACCGATGTGGTTTCGGTGTCCAGAGCGAAGGCGCTGAGTTTCTCAAACTCCTCCACCACGCTCTGAAGTTGAGCAAAACTCTCAACGGCCACGTAGTTGTGCTCTGTGGTGTGGATGGTCTGGTAGTCGGTACTCAGGGTGTAGTCGCCTGTGGGGGGGGCGAATAGCTCTGTCTGTGCGGTGGTGTTTGTGGAGGGTGCGGTGGGGGAGGGTTGCGGTGGGTCGAAGAGCGAACCTTGACGATACTCCGCGGCCTTTTGCTCGGAGTAGCTGGGTGTTGCCAAGGCCTGCCCTTGAGGGCTCTGTTTGGCAATAGGGCCTGCACCCATCAGAAAATCATCGGAGGCGAGACGTTGCAAAAACGAACGGAAGTTGTGCGTGCGATATATCTCACGCAAGGTTTCGCTATCAGCACTCTGAACTCTGAGCTCCTCGAATGAAAAATCCAGAGGCACTTCTCTGCAAATAGTGGCCAACTCGCGCGATAGTTTTAGCTTTTCGAGAGAATTCTCGACCTTTGTGCGTGTGGCGCCTTTAAGGTTTTCGATGTTATCGATGACGTTTTGGACGCTGCCATACTCTTCGATGAGTTTTTGCGCGCCTTTCTGCCCAATGCCAGCCACGCCAGGAATATTATCCGAGGCATCGCCCCAGATGGCCAAAATATCTATGATTTGCTCTGTGCGAGCTATGCCGAAGTGCTCGGTAACTTCCCTCTCGCCCCAAATCTCGATACCATTCTTCGAGGGTTTGTACATCACCGTGCAGTCGGTCACCAGCTGTCCGTAATCTTTGTCCGAGGTCACCATGTAGGTGTAGAACTCGCCACTCTGGCACGCCTTTGTGCTCAGTGTGCCAATCACATCATCGGCCTCATAGCCTGGCACCTCTAAAATAGGAATGTGCATTGCCGTGAGAATCTCTTTGATAATGGGCGTTGCAAAGATTATATCTTCGGGGGTAGCCTCTCTGTTGGCTTTGTATTCGGGGTAGAGCTTGTGGCGGAAGTTGCCACCCTTGGGGTCGAAGGCAACGCCTAAGTAGTCGGGTTGCTCGCGATCGAGCAACTCGTAAATGAATTTTGTGAAGCCAAAAACAGCCGAAACGTTCTGCCCCGCGGGGTTGCGCATTGCCGAGGAGATGAAGGCATAGTGGAAGCGGAAAATTAGCGCATAAGCGTCCACCAAAAATAGCTTTTTTTTCATAGTTCCGTTGTTGTTTGAAGGTGCCTAAGGTCGGAGCGTGGCGTATGAATTTTCGGTTTCGTAGAGCTTGATTTCGCTGAGCGTCACGCCTGCTGGCAAAGCCGCTTTGAGTCGATGGAATATCTCGCATATCAAATTCTCGCAAGTGGGCTGGAAGTCAACCTCTATGATTTTGCTCCACTGCCCCTTCATCTGTTCAATCAGTGGGGTGCTATCTCGACGCATCATCAGAGCGTGGTCGTAGTGCTCCAGTACCTCTGTCGATACAATTTGCTTGAGGTCAGAAAAGTCAATGATCATTCCCTCCTTGGGACTACTCTCATCTACCGAGGGGGTGCCCGAAATGGTTATGTATAGTTTGTACGAATGGCCGTGAATCTCCTTACACAGTCCGTCGTAGCCCTCCAGCGAATGTGCCATTTCGAAGGTGAAACGGCGAGTGAGAGAAAGTTGCATAGTGCTCTGTACCTTAATTTATTTGAATAATCATAAAAGGCAAAGGTACGAAAAAATATAAAATAATGCTAAAAGATGATCGCGGGGGGTGAGATAGACAAATAAATTTTGTACATTTGTGGCTATGGAAACGATTTTGGAGTGCAAAAATATTGAACATAATTACTCCTCGACTGAAGTGCTCAGAGGCGTTGACCTTTGTGTTGCAAAGGGCGAGGTGTTGTGTATTGTGGGGCGTAGCGGAGCAGGGAAGAGCACCTTGTTGCAGATTCTGGGCACGCTGCTCAAACCCACCGCAGGCGAGGTGCTCTTCGCAGGGCAGAATATCAGCGAGCTCAATGACAAAAAACTCAGCGCCTTTAGGGCAACGAACATAGGTTTTGTCTTTCAGGACCACCACCTTTTGCCTGAGTTCACAGCGCTCGAAAACGTAGTGCTGGCAGGGGTTATTGCAGGGAGAAAATCGAGCGAAGTTACCCTGGAGGCAGAAAAATTGCTCAAAAGACTCGGACTCGGCCATCGACTCACTCACAAACCCACGGCACTCTCAGGCGGTGAAAACCAAAGAGTAGCAGTGGCTCGCGCGCTTATTAATTCTCCGATGGTGATTTTTGCTGATGAACCCACGGGAAACTTGGATAGCGCCTCGAGGGAGGAGCTCAATAATCTCTTTTTTGAGTTGCGTGACGAGCTGGGGCAAACATTTGTGATAGTCACTCACGAGGATGACCTGAGCCAAAGGTGCGATAGGAGAATCGAGATGAGCGATGGAAAAATTATCTAAAATAGAACTTAAAGCCAGACTTGACGAGCTGACTCAGAGATACAACACCCCTGAGTTTATTGCCTCTGACCCCATATCCATACCACATCGATTTGAGAGTGCAGAGGATATTGAAATAGCAGGTTTCTTGGTCTCGCTAATAGCGTGGGGGAATCGGACAATGATACTCCGAAGTGCTGACAGCATGATGCAGCGACTCGAAAACTCGCCCGCTGATTTCGTGAAACATGCCTCGCCAACGGAGCTAAACAGAGCTGCCCGTGGTTTTGTGCATCGCACTTTTAATGAGGTTGATTTCTTCGAGATTTTAACGAACCTCCAGCGTTTGGTGGTGCAGAATGGCTCGCTGCAGAGCTACTTCGAGAGTCAATATCGTAACTCCCAAGACATTAGAGCCGTGCTCTCTTCTTTTCGCTCTGATTTTTTCAATCTCACCTCGCCCGAGCGAACTTTGCGTCACATTTCCTCTATTGATAAGGGTTCGGCTTGCAAGAGACTCTGTATGTTTTTGAGATGGATGGTGCGCCGTGATGATGCAGGAGTTGATTTTGGCCTGTGGCGGGGGATTCCTCCTTCGGCACTCTATATTCCATTGGATGTTCACAGTGCTCGCCAGGGTCGTCACTTTGGGCTCTTGCACAGAAAATCAGACGATTGGAAAACTGTGGAAGAGCTCACTGCCTCACTCCGTGAGTTTGATGCCGCTGACCCAGTGAAGTATGATTTTGCGCTTTTTGGCTTAGGTGTGTCGGCTCAGTAGCTCCTCTGCCTCTGATTGGAGGGAGTGTATATGCAGCAGTTCCACTCAATAGCTCCGCTCAATAATTCCACCCAATAATTCCACCCAGCAGCTCCGCCCAGTTAGTCGAAAGATTGCATAGCAACACTTGCAATGCTCTTCATCCTTAGCGTCTCCTCTGCGCCCAGTTCGCCAAAGAAATAGGGTAGAGGGTCTACCTTTTCTCCCTTGAATATAACCTCGTAGTGGAGGTGTGGAGCGTAGGAGAGCCCCGTGTTTCCCGAAAAACCAATCACATCACCTCGCATCACCCGGCTGCCAGCACGAACTAACACTTTGTCGAGGTAGCCGTAAAAAGTTTTGTAGTCCTTGCCGTGGCTAAGCGTGATGCTCGTGCCCGTGCTCTGCCCGCGAATGTTGATGTTTTGCACAACTCCGTCGGCAGTGGCAAAAACCGCCGTGCCAGTTGGTACGGCGTAGTCTACTCCGTAGTGGAAATGGCGGGCTTTATAGAAAGGATGGATGCGTTCGCCATAGGAGCACGCCAGGAGCGTTAATTCGGGGTTGTTGACGGGCTGTATGGAGGGAATGTAGTTCACCTCAGTGAGCGAGGAGTCTATGTGCGCGATAATCGAGAGTATATCACTGTGATAGTTGCTTACCCCCGCCTGAAGCTGAGCCATGCGGTCGTCAAAGATTTCTCCCAGCTCGGCATTGCTGAGCCTATCCAAATCGCTTATTGTTAGCCCTCTGCGTGCAAGAGTGTCTTCGTAAGGCTTGGCCTCAAAGATGATTTCAAAGACACTGCTGTCCCGTTTCTGGATGTTCTCGATGATTAGTTTCAGTGAGTCGCGTTTGGCGACAAGCTCTTCGTATCGTGCATCGAGTTGAGCTGTGCCGCGCTTTATTTCGTGTTCGATGGGCGTGTCAAAGAAGACAGAAAAAACGAAATAGTAGAGGGCTGCAATTAGCCCTCCCCACAAAATTCGTTTTAACCATTTGAATCGCCTCATTGAACCACCTCGCTGTTTAGAGTTTTTCTTTGCACATTTTTGTAGCCAACTCAACAGCGGCATCAATGCCCGAGACATCCTTGCCTCCAGCCATTGCAAAGGCAGCTTGTCCGCCACCACCGCCACCAATCAGGCGAGCCGCCTCCTTGATGATTTCGCCAGCCTTGAGCCCTGCCGCCAGTGCATTTGCCCCAAGAGCAACACAAATCGCTGGACGTTCGCCATAGTTGGTCGAAAGGATTACAACAGCATTGTCATCGTTCTTGGCAATTTGCTGAGCGACATTGCGCACGCTCTCGGCAATTATCTTGAGCTTGCTCACCACAATGTTGAATGAGTTGTACTCCTCGCTCAGCGACAACAGTTCCTTGATGAGGAAGTTGTCCCTGGAGGTGCGAACCTCAGTCATCAGAGATGCCACATTGCCATTCTCCTCGATGAGTTTTTGCAGAGCGGTGGTGAACTGTTTCGAGCCGAGCATCTTGCCCATCTCCTCCAGAATGTTTTGTTGTTCGTAGATTGCATTTTCGGCATGTTCGGCGGTGATTGCCTGAATGCGGCGAATACCAGCCGAAGAGCTCCCTTCGCTCAAAATCTTGAAAAAGCCGATAGAACCCGTAGCCTCTACGTGTATCCCACCGCATAGCTCAACGCTATTGCCAAAGCCGATGACACGCACTTTTGAGCCGTACTTTTCGCCAAAGAGCATCATTGCCCCCATCTTCTGAGCATCCTCCATCGAGCATACGCGATTTTCGTTCATCGCATGATTCTCGCGTATCAGAGCATTCACACGCCTTTCGACTTGTCGTAGCTCTTCGTCAGTGACCTTGGCAAAGTGCGAAAAGTCGAAGCGTAGGTATTCAGAATTAACGAGCGAGCCCTTCTGCTCCACGTGCTCACCCAGCACCTCTCTTAGAGCTTGGTGCATGAGGTGGGTGGCGGTGTGGTTTGCGGCCGAAGCAGTCCTGTGAGCCACGTTCACCTGAGCGGTCATTGCTCCTGAGAGCGCATCGGTGATGGGCAGCTCGCGAGTGACATGGATAGTGAGGTTGTTATCCTTAATAGTATCCTTGATTTTAATCTCAACAGTGCCGTCCTCCGAGGTGATCACCCCAGTGTCACCCACTTGGCCGCCGCTGGTACCGTAGAATGGTGTCTTGTCGAGCACGATGTGATACATGGTGTTAGACTTGTTGGTTACTCTGCGGTAGCGGGCAATACGGCATTCTACTGTGTTGTGGTCGTAGCCCACAAACTCGCTACGCTCGATGGGCATAAGCTCCACCCAGTCGTCATTCTCCACCACTGCTGCCGAGCGAGAGCGTGCTTTTTGTTTCTCCAGCTCTTTTTCAAAACCCTCGATATCAATCTTTATGCCCTTCTCCTCCATGATAAGCTCTGTTAGGTCAAGGGGGAAACCATAAGTGTCGTAGAGCAGGAATGCATCACGACCACTCATCATGCCGTTTTCCAAGCTCCACTCGCCGTTTTCGATGAGGGCAATGCCTGTGGCAAGCGTGCGTAGGAATGTAGTCTCTTCTTCTCTGATTACTTTTGAGATGAGTTCTTCGGATTTAGCCAGTTCGGGGTATTGTTCGCCCATTTGCCCCACAAGGGTTGGCACCAGTTCGCAGATAAATGGCTCGCGCACGCCGAGGTATGTGTAGCCATAGCGCACGGCACGGCGTAGTATGCGGCGAATTACGTACCCAGCTTTGTTGTTCGAGGGGAGTTGTCCCTCGGCAATAGAGAACGAAATAGCGCGCAAGTGGTCGGCAATAACCCTCTTGGCAACAGTTTCGAGCTCTTGGTTCACACTCTGCTTTAGGGGTTGGAGCGCTGTGATTTTGTCGAGCAGCGGGCTGAAGACATCAGTGTCATAGTTGCTGCGCTTGCCTTGGATAATCATACAGAGGCGTTCGAAGCCCATACCCGTATCCACGTGGCAGTTTGCCAGTGGCACAAGTTTACCGTCAGCAAGGCGGTTGAACTGCATAAAGACAAGGTTCCATATCTCTATTACTTCGGGGTGATCTTTGTTCACCAGCGATGCTCCACTCTCTTTGGTGGTGTCTTCTCTGAGGTCGTAGTGAATCTCCGAGCAGGGACCACAAGGTCCTGCGGCTCCCATCTCCCAGAAGTTATCTTTTTTATTGCCTTTGAGTATTTGGGTCTCGGGCAGGTATTGTTTCCAGAGGTTGAATGCTTCGGCGTCAAAGGGTACGTTGTCGGTGGTATCGCCTTCGAATACAGTGGCGTACATGCGTGCTGGGTCGAGTTTGAATTCGCTCACGAGCAGTTCCCACGCCCAGGCTATAGCCTCTTTTTTGAAGTAGTCGGCAAACGACCAGTTGCCCAACATCTCGAACATAGTGTGGTGGTAGGTGTCGTGCCCCACCTCGCTGAGGTCATTGTGTTTGCCGCTAACTCGCAGGCATTTCTGCGAATCGGCAATGCGCGAGTGCTCCACAGGTTCGTTGCCCAAAAAGAGATCTTTGAACTGGTTCATCCCCGCATTTGTGAACATTAGTGTGGGGTCATTCTTAACCACCATTGGTGCCGAAGGAACTATGGTGTGTGCCTTGGATGCAAAGAAATCCAAGAATTTTTGACGTATTTGCTTTGATGTCATAGTATGGTTGTGTCTTAAAATAGTGCAATAATTGAGGACAAATTTACGTTTTTTTTATAACTTTGTGAAACTATTTGCGCTATTTTACCGCAAAAATAATACAAAAAGAGCCGACATCAGCTTCAATAGACATACTTACCTGCGTGATACTATAGTCCTACCGCTCTATAAGTGGTTCTGTCGTAATCTGCGTCGTGCACTTATGATTTTCATTGTGGCGTTGGTGGCGAACTTTGTTTTTTCGTACTTTTTCACCACGCCCAAAATGTGGAATCTCAGAGAGGAGGCTAACCATAGTGTGGAGCGATATGTGGCTCTGCAAGCCGAATTGGCGCAGATGAGCCAAGAGGTGCAGCTGCTCTCCCAACGCGAAAAAACTCTCTATCGCTCCGTCTTTGCACAAGATTTTGCGAAACTTGATGATGCTCCCTTGATCTTCGCTCAGGAAGAGAATTTTGGGAGGTATAACGATCTGGTGAATTCTACGGAGCAGAGTCTAAATGACCTCACGATGGATATATACAGAGCCAGCGTCTCGCTCGATGATATTGAGCTGCTCGCCCTCAACAAAGATGTAATGGCTGAGCGCGTGCCAGCTATCTGGCCTATGGACAGAAACCTGGTGAGAGGGAATATTGGTAAATTTTCGCCCTATCGCCGCCACCCCGTTCTGGGTTACATGCGTCCGCACGAGGGAATTGACCTGAGCGGTTGGACAGGAACGGATATAGTCGCTACGGGCAATGGCGTTGTTACCGAAGATAATAGACGCTCGGGCTATGGCCTGCAAGTGCTCGTAGATCACGGCTTTGGATACAAAACTCGATATGCTCACCTCTCGAAAATTAGCGTAACAGTCGGTCAAGAGGTTAAACGTGGACAAAAAATCGGGGAGTTAGGCTCTACGGGACTATCCTCGGGGCCGCATCTCCACTATGAAGTTATACTCCGTGGTACGCCGGTAGATCCGCTGGGCTATATTGCTCGAGATATGACCAGTGAAGAGTTCCAAGCAATTGTAGACAATATGCGGGATATTACCTATGAGCTCGAAGATGAGTCACGGCGACTCGGTGACGAGATCAAGGAGTAGGGAGTGCTCCCTGCAGGGCTATGTGCTGCCTCTATGTTAGCAAAAATTTCAGCCCCAGCGCAATCAATCCAGCCCCTCCGACAAGAGTTGCCCAGTTACCAAACGTGCGCCCCAATCTGCAACCCAGAGCAATGCCGATAAGTACAGAAAGGGTGGAGCATAATCCCACAACCACACTAAATAGAGTAAGCTCGTAGAGGGTGTGAGCCTCCATGTTGGTGACCCCCACAGCGCCTCCCACCACAAAAGCATCGAGACTTACAGCCAGAGCAATTAGCAGCGTGCGACTGAGTGTGAGGTCGCTACCACTTTTCTCATTGTTGTGCTTAGAGGTTCTTAGTCCCTCGACAATCATTCTCCCGCCCAACAACGCCAACAGTCCAAAGGCAATGTAGTTGCCATAGATAGATATGTAGTGCCCAATTTCGTGGAACATCAACGCCCCCAGCGCTGAGAGCACAAAGTGTAGCACCCCGACAATAATGGCAAGGCGTAGCTGTTGTCTGCCGACTTTGCAATAGGCCACGCCCATGGCAAGGGAAACGGTAAAGGAATCGGTGCTGAGGCTTAGTGCCAGCAGCAGAATAAATAAAAAATCCATTGCCCGTGGGTATTGAGGCTTTTTGAGATATCAGGTGATGTTGTGGTGTGGAGAAAGGGTTATTGTCCCAGTATCCAAGCAAATATAAGTGGAGCAACAATGGTGGCATCGCTCTCGATAACGAATTTAGGAGTGTCGATATCGAGCTTTCCCCACGTGATTTTCTCGTTTGGCACAGCTCCTGAGTACGAGCCATAAGAGGTTGTAGAGTCTGAAATCTGGCAGAAATATGCCCAGAAAGGTACCTCCTCCCACTCCAAATCTTGGTACATCATCGGCACCACGCAAATTGGAAAGTCGCCCGAGATACCCCCTCCGATCTGGAAGAAACCTACCCCAGCACCACCGCTATTGGCACGGTACCACTCGGTGAGGTATATCATATATTCGATACCGCTCTTCACGGTCGATGCCTGGCACTCTCCCTTTATTACATAAGAGGTGAAGATGTTACCCATAGTAGAATCCTCCCACCCGGGTACGATAATTGGCAAATTCTTTTCGCAAGCAGCCAACATCCAGCTATCTTGTGGGTCGATTTCGTAGTACTGCTCCAACACTCCACTGCGAATGAGTTTGTACATAAATTCGTGTGGCAGGTATCTCTCACCCTTAGCGTCTGCATCTTTCCAAATCTCGCTAATGTGTCCCTGCAAGCGACGGAAAGCCTCCTCCTCGGGGATGCAAGTGTCAGTAACACGGTTCAGGTGGTTGTCCAAGAGTTCACGTTCTTGCTCCGGGGTTAGGTCGCGATAGTTGGGTATGCGTTTGTAGTGGCTGTGCGCAACCAAGTTCATGAGGTCCTCTTCCAGGTTAGCTCCCGTACAGGTGATAATGTGCACTTTGTCTTGGCGGATCATCTCTGCGAGCGAGATGCCAAGCTCGGCAGTGCTCATCGCTCCCCCCATTGTTATCATCATCTTTCCTCCTGCGTCCAGGTGCGCTTCGTAACCTTTGGCGGCATCCACCAGCGTGGCGGCATTGAAGTGGCGATAGTTGTGCTCCAGAAAGTTGGAAATAGGTCCTTTAGTTTTCATCGGTATGTATGTTTTTTTATTACAAATCTGCAAAAAGAGTATGCAAAGTTATTAACTTTTGTTACCTTTGCAAAAGATTTTTATTCTAAAATCATTAAAGCATTAAAATAGAAGTATGGAATTGTTAGAAAAGATAAAGGAGCAAGCGCGTAGAGATCTAAAACGCATTGTGCTTCCTGAGGCGACTGAAGAGCGCACCCTAAGAGCAGCAAATGTGATTATTGAACAAGGGCTTGCAGAGATTATACTAATTGGTAGCCCAGCAGAAATTGCAGAGTGTGCACAGAGATGGCAGCTCCATAATATAGAAAAAGCAGAGATTATTGATCCGCTGTCACACCCTAACAAAGATCGCTATGTGAAGCTGATGTTGGAGATCCGTGGGGCAAAGGGATTGACTCGTGAACAGGCGGAAGTGTTGGTGGAAAATCCACTCTACCTGGGGGTGATGATTATCAAGGCGGGTGATGCAGATGGCGAAGTGGCAGGAGCAAAGAACACAACAGGCGATGTTTTGCGCCCAGCCCTACAGTTTGTGAAGACCGCACCAGGGGTGTCGGTGGTTTCGGGGGCGATGATTGTGATTCCTAAGGATTTGACATATGCTCAAGACGGTGTTTTGGTGATGGGCGATTGCGGAGTGAATCCGAATCCCAATGCGCAAGAGTTGGCGCAAATTGCGCTTTGTACGGCAGAAACAGCCCGTTTGGTAGCAGGAATTGAACCAAGGATCGCAATGTTGTCATTCTCCACAAAAGGTTCGGCAAAACACGAAATGGTGGACAAGGTGCGTGAGGCTACAGAACTTGTTAAGGAACAAGCCCCTGAATTGCTGGTGGATGGCGAGATGCAAGCAGATGCGGCTATTGTGCCAGGTATTGCATGCAGCAAGGCCCCAGGTTCGCAGGTTGCGGGGCGTGCAAATGTGCTCATCTTCCCAAGCCTGGATGTGGGAAATATCGCATATAAACTTGTGGAGAGACTATCGGGTTCGGAGGCTGTGGGGCCAATACTTCAGGGTATGGCGGCTCCGATCAACGACCTGTCTCGTGGATGTTCGATGGACGATATTGTCTCGGTGGTGGCAATCACGGCTTGCCAAGCGCAATTCAGAAATAAATAGTCACGAGAGGAAATGTAACCAAACGGCAATTTATGCGTCATAATAGAGAAGTATAACCAAAATCTAACTAAAACTAAGGAAAAAAAGATGAAAAAGATTTTTACACTCGCTATTGCACTGCTCATACTTGCTGCTTGTAGTAACCAAAAAGAAAGCCTAAGAATCGAAATTGACGGCTGGGGCAATGACTCTATTTTGCTTGTTCACATTGATTTGAAAGGCAAGCTGGAAGAGATAGGAGATACCATTGTAGCCCAAAATGGTGTTGTGACATATAACGCATCGGCGGGAGATACAACACTTGTCATTATGATTCCCTTTGGTAAATCTGGGGAGCGTATAGGAGTAGGTACCGAGGCCAAGAGAATCACCACAGTTGTTTACCCCGGCTCGAAAGAGAGCATCGTGGGTAAGGCATTTGACAACAGGGTAGAGTACACCTCGAGTGGTAATGACCCAATGTTTGAGGATGCGGCTAAGGTACGACTCGAAACAATGGCGCACCTGCTACACAAAGATAGTGTCAATAGACTCATTGAGAAACACTATTCTAACCCCGAAAAGCAGGAAGAAATCAATGGGTGGTTCGAACAGAGGGGCGAAGCGAGTGATAAGGTACGCGAAATCACGATGCGGTATGTCAAAGAAAATCCAAGCAGCCAACTCGCAGGCTTCTATGCTCAAGATGCCAAGTATGAAGATAAGGTGGCGGTCATAGATGGCTTAGACCCAAAGGTGCGCGCGGGGGTTTTTAAATACGTAATCGAATATTCATATATAAGAGCGAAAAAATACGAATTGACGCAAGAGGCAAAAGTGAATATGGTCGAGGGCAAACCAGCTCCCGCCTTTACGCTCAAAAACGAAAAGGGAGAGGATGTGAGCCTTAGTGATTTCCGTGGTAAATGGGTGGTGATTGATTTCTGGGGCACTTGGTGCGGATGGTGCATAAAGGGTTTCCCCGATATGAAAGAGGCGTACGAAAAGCACAAGGGCGATAAATTTGAAATTATCGGTATTGCGTGCAAAGATACCCAAGAGAAGTGGCTCGCAGGGCTCGAAGAATACCAACTACCGTGGGTAAACCTCATCAACCAAGAGGCTCTCAATGAGGATGTGTCTGTGAAGTATGCCGTGGAGGGGTACCCCACAAAAATTATTATTAACCCCGAGGGTGAAATCGCGAAAATTGTGGTGGGTGAAGATCCGATATTCTATACAGAACTTGAAAAATTATTAAAATAAATACATATAAAACTATGAAAATACTCGTGCTAAATTGCGGCAGTTCGTCGATTAAGTACCAACTCCTTGACCTTACTACACAATGTACTCCAGACCTGCTCGCCAAAGGACAGGTAGAGCGCATTGGGCTTGCCGAAGGTAAGCTGGTGCACAAACCAGAAGGGAAAACACCGTTTGAACTATTGCAGCCAATTGCAGACCATTCGGTGGGAATTAACTTGATTCTACAAGCACTCGTGAACCCAGAGCACGGGGTAATAGAAAATCTTGGTGAAATTAAGGCGGCAGGGCACCGTGTGGCACACGGTGGGGAATTCTTCACCGACTCGGCTATTGTGAACGCTGAGGTGAAGGCGCAAATCGAGGCTTGCTTCGAACTTGCACCGCTCCACAACCCACCAGCACTAAAGGGTATTCTCTCTATCGAAAAACTGCTCCCCGCTATTGGGCAAGTGGCAGTGTTCGATACATCGTTCCACTCTTCGATGCCGGAAGAGAGCTTCCTTTATGGTATTCCATATAAGTATTACGACGAAATGCGTATTCGTCGCTATGGTTTCCACGGCACATCGCACAAGTTTGTGGCACAAAAGGCCTGCGAAATGGCAGGGCTGGACTTCGAAACCTCGAAGATTGTTACCTGCCACATTGGCAACGGTGCATCGGTGACGGCAATTGATTGCGGTAAGTCAATCAACACGTCTATGGGTTTCACTCCACTCGATGGCCTGTTGATGGGTACTCGTTGTGGCGATATCGACCCAGGTGTGCTTATCTACATTATGGAGAAGGAGGGTATATCGGCATCTCGTATGAGTGATGTGTTGAACAAAGAGTCTGGTTTCCTTGGAGTGTCGTGCGTGTCGAGCGATATGCGTGATATTGTTGCAGCGGACGAGGCTGGCGAAAAACTCGCAACACTCACCATGAAGATGACTACAAACCGCTTGCGCAGATACATCGGTGGCTACTTTGCCGAGCTTGGTGGTGCTGACTTGGTAGTCTTTGCGGGCGGAATCGGTGAAAATGAACCATTCCTGCGTAACGACTCACTCGAAGGGCTTGGTTTCCTCGGCATTGAGATTAACAGTGATCTCAACAATGCACTCAAAAAAGGCGAAGATGCAATCATCTCGACTCCAGAGTCTAAGGTGAAAGTGGTGGTAGCATGTACTGACGAAGAACTTGTTATTGCTCGCGATACCTTCAGATTGCTTGGTGCATAAGCCGTAGCGATGATTGACACGAAACGCCCACTTGTGCTTGCCATAGCTGGTTCGGACAGCTCGGGCGGCGCAGGTGTGCAAATAGATACAAAAACAGCATATAGTTTAGGGGCAGAGGTGGCTACGGTCATCACTGCCCTTACTGCTCAGAACCCAGAGCAACTTCGCTCTGTGGAGCTGGTGAGCGAGCAGATGATAGAGGCGCAGTTCCGTGCAGTGGCTGACTGGTGTGAGGTGTCGGCTGTGAAAATCGGAATGGTTGCAACGCCAGAGTGTGTGAAGCTCATAGCACGACTGATTCGTGAATATAAACTCCGCAATGTGGTGGTAGACCCAGTGTTGGCCGCAACCTCTGGTGGCGAGCTGGCTCGAAGCGGTGTGGCAGCAGCAATTATTGAACACCTCGTTCCGCTGGCAACAGTGCTGACTCCCAACCAAGATGAGGCAGAGGTGTTGTGTGGACTTTCCAAGGCAGAGATTGCTTCTGCCGAGAGTGCGCAGGCGTGTTGGCAGAGTTTTGAGGCAATAGGCTTGCAAGCCCTGCTCTTGAAGGGAGGACACGCTGGTGCTTGGCAGGCAAAGGGCGAGATTGTGGATATGCTCTATGAGAGAGGTAGCTCCTCAGTTCAGGAATTTCGAGCGCCACGACTCAGAGTCCCAGAAATTAATACCCACGGCACGGGTTGCACGCTCAGTACCGCAGTGGCATCGCATCTGGCGCTTGGCTACTCGCTGCCTCAGGCTACGGGTCGAGCTATAGACTATGTGCAGAGCCTGCTAAGAGAATCGTGCAGCGAAACAGAATGAGAAGAAGAGGGTAGTGCGCTGGGTGAGGGGGCTACGTATAAAGAGGGAGGGCTCTCTCTCGCCATTGCACTTTTTTAAAGTATGCGATGACGGGAGAGAGCCCTCCCTCTCTATTCTATTGTTTCCCTGCCTCCTCCCCTTGCGAGTAGGCTCTCTATGCAAGCTCCAGCCCGAGGGTGTTGGCCTCCCTGCGAAGGTTGATTAGAGCATAGCGCATACGCCCCAGAGCTGTGTTAATGCTCACGCCCGTTTGTTCGGCTATCTCCTTGTAGCTCAAGTCCATGAAGTGGCGCATCTCCACTACTTCTCGTTGTTCCTTTGGCAGCGAGTTGACAAGCGTGTGCAGTTGATTCTGAGTCTCATCTTTGATGATTTCTTTTTCCACGCTCACTGCATAATCTTGCCCTTTGGCGTAGAGCAGTTCCATTGTTTGGTCTTCTGCTCCGACCTCTTTGCGTCTTTTTGTAAGCCTAAAGTGATCGATAATTAGATTATGCGCAATTCTAAGCACCCATGACATGAAACGTCCGTCGTCAGTGTATTTTCCTTTGTTGAGAGAGTCGACAACCTTGATAAAGGTTTCTTGTGTGATATCGTCAGCCACCGCGTTATTTTGTACTTTAGAGAGTACATATCCGTAGACTTTCGAGCGATTTTGGGCGATGATTTCCTCGATTGCACCACTTTGACCATTCAGGTAGTTTGCAAGCAGTACATTTTGTTGGGCAACATTAGTTGCATTTGCACTTCTTTTCATAATTCTAACTTTTTTGTGAGCGTTTCGCCTCTGCACTGTTTCTCTAAGGCTTTTTAGCGGTAGAGAGTTCTGTCGTACACTCTGGTTAACTCATTTTTCGTTGTATGAGTATCACCATGTTTTTCGGCGAGGGCTCTGGTGTTTTGTTTAAAAAGTAGAATTATTCTATCGGCAATGCGTTTTATATGTTGTTGTTAATCTTTCTTACTCACTACTCACTGCATAAATTGTGCCGTGGTGTGTTTGCTGCAATTGGGTGACTTTATGTCGTAAAATTGCGTTATTTTGTCTTATTTTGTCAGTTTTTCGATGACAAAATGACAGTTATTTCTTCGGGTTGTGTTTTATTCGTCAAGCGAGCTTGATACGAGTACTCGGCCGCAATACTCACAAACGATAACTTTTTTACTTGCTTCGATATCGATTTGTCGTTGAGGCGGTATTCTGTTGAAGCATCCTCCACAAGCGTCTCTTTGCACGGTAACCACAGCGAGTCCGTTGCGAGTGTTTTTGCGGATTCTTTCATAAGCGGTTAGGAGTCTTTCGTCGATTTTGGTTTTGAGTTCTTCTCCTTTATTCACCAAGCTTTTTACTTCGTCTTCGCTTTCTTTTTCGATGCTATCGAGTTCACCTTTTTTAACTTCGAGTTCTTTTTTTCTATCTTCGAGAATTTCGCCAGCCTCTTCGCTCATTTTCTTTTTGCTTTTGGCCTCGGCGGTAAATTCTTTAATGCGTTTTTCGCAAAGTTCAATTTCGAGATTTTGGTATTCAATTTCTTTTCCAAACGACTCGAATTCTCTATTGTTTCTTACGTCTTGTTGTTGTTTTTGGTACTTTGCTATAAGGTTTTTGGCTTCTTCAATTTCTTCTTTTTTGATTTTTACGGCACCCATTGCGTCATCAGCTTCGCTCAGGTATCGTTCAATCAGGCTGTTAGCTCCTTCAATGTTGTTTTCGATATCTTCGATTTCGAGTGGCAGCGAGCCTTTGACTTGGTTAATTTCGTCGATACGGCTATCCACGAGTTGCAGTTCGTAGAGTGCAGTGATTTTTTCGGACGTAGAAAATTCTTTTACGTCATTTTCGTTCTTTTTCTTAGCGGTTGCTGCTGATGTTGTTGCCATATTCTTTATAGTCGTTATTGCTAATGTTTACTTATAGTTTGGAGGTATTTCACGGGGTTTTCTTCCACTCTTAATGGAGCAAAGGTAGGAATTTTTTTTGAAATAACCGCCACAAAAATGTCGAGCGAGCAAATTTCGCTCTCAAAATGTCCAATTTCCACAATTCCAAGCTTGTTTTCGGCCGTAGATTCAAAGTTGTGGTACTTCAAATCGGAGCAAATGTAGGCGTCCACCTCGGCTGCCGTGGCTGCGCCTATGAGCGAGCCCCCCGAGCCCGAACAGATTGCTACTCGTTCAATGTCTTTGGTGCTCTCATTATAACGAATATTTCTCACTTTTAGTGTGTCGCTGATGTGTTGAGCCAGCTCGTGGATCTTCATTTTGCGTGGCAGGGTGCCGATTCTACCTATTCCCACCTCTGGATTCTTGGCGTTGGGTTCCAGCACTGTGGTGTTGCTGAGTCCGAGCACGTGGGCAAGGTGGTCGTTGATCCCCCCAGCGCAGCTATCCAGCGATGTGTGCGCGCTGTAGATGGTGATGTTGTGCTTGATGGCAGTGGCAATCATCTGAGCTCGCGGCACTTGCGGGGTGAACTGTCGTATGCCTTCGATGGTGAGCGGGTGGTGGGTGATGAGCAGGTTTGCGTTGTTCTCAACTGCTGTTTGTATTGCACGTTGACTGACATCCAGGCTCAGCACAATGCCTGTGCAGGCTTGCTCGCAATCGAAGCCTACTTGCACACCGCAGTTGTCCCAGACTTCTTGCAAGTGGGGTGGTGCAAAATTTTCGAGCACCTCGATTATTTCTCGAATAGTTGTCATAGCGTATTAAAACAGGGTGAGTTGTGTGATTCTCGGATCGTCGTTCTTTTCGTTACTGTCCTCTGTGTTGTTTACGAGTTCTTTGATTTCTGCAAGTTCAGCGTTGTCCATTTCCTCTTGGTCGAACACCTGAGCAAAGAGCCCTTCTTCGTCTTCGATTTGTTCGCCAGTGATTATGATTTCTTGCTCATTATCCACTTCATCTTTCTTCGAGAGTTTTTCTTGCGAATCGATTTCTTGGCGAATTTCGAGCAGAGCGGCTCTGAGTTTTTGCAGGATTTCGACCATCGACATCTCGCTTTTGGCCGCGACCTTGCGCTGCATGAGGTATGTTTCCGCACCTTTGAGTGTCATTTTTTTCTCTTTCACCAGGTGGTAAATGAGCTTGAGATTCTCCAGGTCGGAGGGGGTGAATAGGCGATTACCCTTTGCGTTTTTGCGGGGCGAAAGAATCTTGAACTTGCTCTCCCAAAAACGAATGGTGGACGCAGGCAAATCGAACATTTCGCAGATCTGCCCCATGGTGTAATATATCCTACGTGATTTAGCCATATTATTTGCAAATGTAACTTTTTTCCTCTATATTTGCAAATAGAGTGGACGCTATTTTTAAAATATCGGGAAAAGTTGCCAAAGGGCGCTCGCTGGGTACGGAATTTGGATTCCCTACGGCGAACCTCAATGTCAGCTACAACGGTTTAGAATCAGCAGCTGATGTTCATGCTCGGTTTGGAGTCTATGTTGCAAGAGTTGAGTTTGCCCAAGAGTCATACTATGGTGTTATGTCCTTTGGTACAAACCCCACGGTGAATCAATGCGAGAATGAGAGTAGAGGCGTGAAGAGCAGAGGTGAGGATGAGGGCGGAGCGGTGAGTGAGGGGGAGAGAATGGGAGATGGAATGGGAGAGGTGAGGGCGGAATGCCACATATTTGACTTTCATAGCGACATATATGGGAAAGAGGTCACTTTCTATGCCTTGAAGAAAATTAGAGATATGATTAAATTTTCGAGCCTCGACGAGCTGAAACGTCAGATTGCTGAGGATACGATAATAGCTAAAAACCTTGTAAAAACAATTAACAAACAATCCGAAATTATGGGAAAATCATTGAAAGGTACTCGTACCGAAAAGAATCTACTTGCATCATTCGCAGGTGAATCACAAGCTCGTAACCGTTACCAAATGTTTGCCAAGCAGGCCAAAAAAGAAGGTTATGAGGTAATCGCGAAGTTTTTCGAAGAAACTGCGGAAAATGAGCGCCAACACGCAAAGCAATTCTTCTCGTTTTTGGAAGGTGGAATGGTTGAAATCACGGCTACTTACCCTGCTGGCCTTGTAGGCACAACGATCGAAAACCTCAGAGAAGCAGCCCAAGGCGAGCATGAAGAGGGTTTTGATCTCTATCCTGTGGCAGCTGAAATTGCTAAAGAAGAGGGTTTTGATGATGTTGCTCGCAAGTTCCGCCAGATTGCGGAAATTGAGAAACACCACGAGGCTCGTTACCGTGGACTCTGCGAAGTTCTTGAAGCCGAGGAGTTCTTCCATAAGGCCGAAAGTAAAACTTGGCGTTGTAGAGAGTGTGGTCATGAGCATGAGGGTAAAGATGCACTCGCAATGTGTCCTGTGTGCAATCACCCGCAGTCTTACCAAGAAATCAAGAGCGACGTTTATTAGTGGGGCATCCCCTGGGATTACCCCATAGGGTTTTCAACCGAACAAAAAAAGAAGAGCGTAAGGATTTCCCCTTGCGCTCTTTTTCTTTGGTGTATTTAAGTTGGTTAGTGTGCTTTATTATGAACCGTCAGTAGTGGTTGTGTCGCGGTTCTTTTTATTTTATCTGCTTATTGTCATCTGCCGCCTCATTTGCCGCCTCATCTGCCATAGCGGTTAGCATGAGAGCGTGTCCCTACAGAGTCCACAGGGGAGGGGTGGAATGGGATTAGAATGGCAGGTCGTCGGCAGTTGATGGTTCTGCTACTGGCGCTGCTGGTGCAGGTGCAGCAGGAGGAGCATATCCGCTTTGTGGTGCTGCGTATCCGCTTTGAGGTGCTGCATATCCGCCTTGTGGTGCTGCATATCCGCTTTCAGCAACAGGTGCCATAACGGTAAAGCGCCAACCTCTGGCTTCGGTGAACCAGCGGCCATTGCGTTCTCTACTTTCAATATTTGCACTCACAACAACTCTTTCGCCTACTCTAAGGGCTGCTGCTGCTGGTGCTTTATCGTTCCAGAAACCAACGCAAATTTTGCGATTGTATTGGTCTCCTACTACTTCAAATACTACTTCTTGCTTAGTCCATTCGCCACGCGAACCTTGCCCTTTAACTTCGGGTAATACTAAATGTACGATTGCTTCAAAATCCATAACTTAAAATGATGTGTTTGTGTGTTTTTTTATAAAGTGAGTTAGTCAATAACGTTAATTTCGATGATTTTGTCTCCGCCTCTGATGTCATCCACAACGTCGATACCTTCGGTGACGATACCAAAGCAGGTGTGTACGCCATCGAGGTGTGATGTGTTGTTGCGCGAGTGGCAGATAAAAAATTGCGAGCCACCAGTGTCACGTCCAGCGTGTGCCATAGAGAGCACGCCACGATCATGGTATTGTTTTTCGCCAGAGGTTTCGCATTTGATGCTCCATCCTGGGCCTCCTGCGCCGGTGCCGTTGGGGCAGCCGCCTTGGATGACAAAGTCGGGGATGACGCGGTGGAAGGTGAGTCCGTTGTAGAAACCGCTACTTGCAAGTTTTATGAAATTGGCTACTGTTCCTGGGGCTTCGTTTTCGTAAAGTTCGGCAACCATAGTGCCTTTTTCTGTGATGATTTCTACTTTTTTCATATGCGTTATTTTACTGGACAAAGTTACACCTTTTTTTTGATTTTCCAAATTTTTGTTAATTTTTTTGTCCGAGCCCCAGTGGTTCTTGCCACTGCCGTGGCTGATGTAGCTCCCCTGAGCGCTCAAAATCTCGCTACCGTGACGCACTGTGTTGTCCAAAGTCTCACCAATTCGCCCCACTGTGGCAGATTCGAGACCTGAGGCGCCATAGCCAGGTTTCTCGTTGTCGATGAACACTGACTTGGGGTCTCTGTCCCACACCTCGCCCGTGTAACCATAGTCTAAGATATAGGGAACAGTGGTGCCAAATGTGAGGCAATGGTGCTTGATTACTTGAACTTTGTCGGAGTCGCCGGGGCTGAAGCCCATGGATAGTGTTTCGCTCGGGAAGCTCTCCCCGCCGCTGTTCACAGCACATACGCGATACGAGCGCATCACGCCATCACGCTCGATTGGAATCTCAACGCTTGTCCCCATCACCTTTGTTCCGTTGCCAAAGGCTCCATGCTCACCCACTCTGGTGTATAGCATGTAATACGAGGGCTTTGCTGAGGCTTCGAGCTTGTCGATGTTAGCCACCCAGCTCAGCCGAACAGTCGAATCGCTGCTCATCTCCATATTTGGATCGAATGGTGGTAGAGGTTGCACTACATAGGGGGTTCTGTATCGGTAGCTCAGGAATTTGAGTATGCCCACGTAGGTGGCACGCGCCATGTCGAATTTGACTCTGGGGTCAGAAAAATAGTTCATATCCAATTCGTTCTGGTGCGATATCAGCTCCAGTATCACCGAGGGGACGCTCGGACGTGAAGCCTCGGCATACTGCATATCATACATCGAGCGTCGAGTCCAATCGTCGGTGTAAAGGGCTCGCATGTTATCCACGATTTGGGTTTGAATCATATCTGCGAGCTCGCGGTTCACAAATTTCGGCGACCCATCACGCAGCTTTCCTTTGCCAACTTCGGTGTAGTGCACCGTGAGGGTCCCAAATATAGTGTCTGTAATTCCAGCATTGGTGTGTGGTGTGAGAGCAAGATCCAGCGGAACGTTCTGTTGTTCGATTATCCAGTTCACCCACTCGCCACGAGATTTGTAGTCGTCCACGTAGTCTTGTTCTTCGGGGGCGTCTTTTTTGCGACGAGGGTTCTTCTTGGCCTCTATTTCGCCAACGGTGTATAGTTCCCGTGGTACTCCGCTGTATTGCATAAAGTATCGAGCCGCCTCCGCCCAGCGTGGCATACCGCTAATGCTATCAACCCTGTGGACATTGCCCATGCCTCCGCCAAAACGCACTGCATCGATAGTTATGCTGCTGTTTGGGTCGAGGTTGGTTAGTCTCACGCTCCCGCTCTTGTCGAAATCCCATTCGCCCAGATAAACCCAGGTTGAGCCCATCATCTGTTGGTTGAGCGTCATATGGCTTTCGCCGCCAAGGTGTCGCACTGTGACCGCCACGTTTTGGGAGCTGTTAAGCATGGTTTTGTAGCTGATGCTAACGCCATATTTGCCAGGCTCGGGTATGGCTGTTGTGAACTCTGCGCTGGCAGCTCCTTGGGCAATCATTGAGCTTCCCCCCTCAAATGGGTTTTGAGTGTAGAGTGTGTCTATGTATTTGAATCCACTGCCATTGTTTTTCCACTCGCCCTTGTGCAGAATAAGTCTTGAGCCAATGGGTGTACGGTCGTTATCCACCACCACTTCGTTTCTTTGAGGCGAACGCTCGCGGGGCATCACGAGTACGGCACCTGCGCTTTCGAGCATCGGTGCCAAGTATCTGTACACAAAATCAAAGCTATTCAGATCCTCCACGGCACGAAAGAGTGGTGGGCGTTGGAATTTCCAGCTGGGCACTGTGTCGCGAGTCTCATAGTAGTATCCGTGCGAGGGCCACAGGGCTATGTGTCTGCCGTAGAGCCCGCTCGTGTAGCTCATCTTCGAGCTGTCGCTCAGCAACGTGGTGCTGGCGGGCGGTGTGGCATATCGTCGTTGATCTTTTTGGATTTCATCGCGATAGGGGTTGGGTATGTACCTCTCCAGCGGCATGCCATTGTAGAATAGGGCGACTTGAGCGTTGCTGAAATCCTCCTTCAGCCCCCGATTCAGAGTGCTGCGTATGGAGTCTTCAAGGGCGAGAATTAAATCCTCCCTCAGGGCAATGAAAACTGCCTGGCGAGAGAGAGTTAGCTCAATGCGTTCTCTTTCGGGAATGATGCTCACCCTTTCGAGGCGCACCTTAGCCACTGTTTGGTCAATGTAGGGGGCGAACACTTCGGGGTATCTGCCCAGAGTCGAGTTTACTTTTTTGGTGAGCGAGTTAAGTTCGCTGTTTGTCATGTCGGGGTGCAGTGTTTGCCCGTATGCAGAGGTGCTCATAGTTAAATATGCGGCACACAATAGTATAAAAATTCGTGAAATCATAGTTGCAAAAGTATCCTTTTTTAACTACTTTTGCAAAGATTTTATGTAAAAAACTATGCACAGCCCACTCGCCCAAAGAATGAGACCCAGAACCTTGCACGATTACGTCGGGCAACGTGGTGTAGTGGAGGTGCTCAGTAAGTTTATTGAGAACAAGGTGTTGCCCTCTATGATATTGTGGGGCCCTCCTGGGGTTGGCAAAACCACCCTGGCGATGATAATATCGGAATCGTTGGGCAGAGAGTTTTTTACCCTCTCGGCGGTAAACTCAGGGGTGAAGGATGTCAGAGAGGTGCTCGATAGGGCCAAGAACTCACGCCTGCTGAGTGCAGGGCAGTCGCCAGTGCTTTTTATTGACGAGATTCACCGTTTCAACAAGTCGCAACAGGATTCACTGCTGGCGGCAGTGGAGCAGGGCGTCATTGTGCTTGTGGGGGCAACTACCGAGAATCCATCGTTTGAGGTGATTCGTCCGCTGCTCTCTCGCTGTAATGTCTACACGCTGCAATCCATAGAGAATGAGGATTTGTTGAGCCTATTGCACCGTGCAATCGAGAGCGATAAGGTTTTGAGCGCACGCAAAGTGGAGGTGAGGGAGACAGAGGCGCTGCTTGCTTTTTCGAATGGCGATGCCCGCAAGATGCTAAATATTGTGGATACCCTAAGCTCCACCACTCCCAATACTATTATAATAGACAATGAAAATGTAAAAACCGCGCTCCAGCAAAACGTAGCGCAGTATGACAAGGGGGGTGAGCAACACTATGACACTATTTCGGCATTCATCAAATCGGTGCGTGGTAGTGATGTGGATGCGTCATTGTACTATTTGGCGCGCATGCTGCTTGGTGGCGAAGAGCCGAGGTTTATTGCTCGCAGGCTCTTGATTCTGGCGAGTGAGGATGTGGGGCTTGCCAACAATAATGCTCTGTTGCTTGCTAATGCCACCTTCGAGGCGGTGCACAATCTGGGCATGCCCGAGGCGAGAATCCCGCTGGCACAGTGTACTATATATTTGGCGCAAAGCCCTAAGAACAACAAGGCATACGCGGCAATAGGGGCGGCAATGGATTTTGCCAGCAAGGATGGCTATCGCCCAGTGCCGCTGCATATTCGCAATGCCCCCACAAAGTTGATGAAGGAGGAGGGTTACGGCGTGGGGTATAAATACCCGCACAACTACCCCAATTCGCAGGTGGAGCAGCAGTACTTGCCCGACGATATAAAAGACCTAAAATTTTTTGAGCCATAGGGTTTGTTTTTTATTTCTTTTTTCTATAACTTTGTGGCTGAGTGCTTGTAGTGTAGAGAGTTAGGGTCTTTAATCTTAAAACTGTCGTGAAAAATGAGAATTTTTACTAAAATCTATTCTCGCCTACTTGGTGTACTATTGGCTATGCTGGGCGTAACTTCTTGTGAGCCAGATAAACGGGACGAACTTCCGCTTGCCTATGGCACTCCAGTAGCTTCGTTTTCGATCTCTGGCAAGGTTGTCAATAGTGCAGGAGAGCCAGTCGAAGGAATAAAAGTCGGAGTCGATGCTCTGCTTCATAGTTCCCAGACTACTACAAAGGCTGATGGTAGCTTCGATTATACATCTGTGGTTGGTTCTCCAAATGATGAGGTGAGAATCACCTTTACGGATATAGATGGAGCGCAAAATGGTGAGTACAAGGAGACAGTGCATGCTGTAGTTATGAAGGGTAAGTATCAAGATGGAAATGGTGCGTGGGATTACGGTACTGCAACTATCGATGTGCAGGATATTACACTCAAGGTAAATGAGTAAAATAGGCTTTAAAAAACGCCTCCACTTTGCTCATCATCGGCTCATCGTAGATGAGAATATCCGAAAGCATAAGCTGACTCAGTTGCTGTGGGAATCAACATTGAGGTGTAATTTGAATTGCGCCCACTGTGGTAGCGATTGCCGTAAGCTCAGCTCCCAAAAGGATATGCCAAAGGAGGACTTCTTGGGCGTGATAGAGAGTATCTACCCTCACATAGACCCTAATAACACCCTGATTATTATGACCGGCGGGGAGGTGTTGATGCGCAAGGATATCGAAGAAGTGGGGCTGCACCTATACAACAAAGGTTTCCCGTGGGGGATTGTCTCAAATGGAATGGCGCTCGATGCCAAACGTTTTGACTCGCTCGTGCGCTCGGGCATGCGAACGCTCACCGTGTCGCTCGACGGGTTCGAATCACAGCATAACGAGATGCGAAGACATAAGGAGAGCTTCAGTAGGGCAGTTGAGGCAGTGAAGCTGGCGGCAAAGCAGGACGACCACCTTGTGTGGGATGTGGTGACATGTGTAACATCCAAGAGCCTGGAAACTATTGAGGAGTTTCGAGATTTTCTCTATTCTATCGGAGTGAGGCGATGGAGAATTTTTACAGTAATACCTATGGGTAGGGCAAAAGATGATGATACACTGCAACTATCCCCTGATAAATTCCGTAAACTTTTGGACTTCATCAAAGAAACAAGAGCCGAAGGCAAAATTGCGCTTTCTTATGCCTGCGAAGGCTTTTTGGGAGGCTACGAGGGCGAGGTTCGAAACACTCTCTACAACTGCATAGCGGGGGTAAATGCTGCCTCTATCTTGGCAGATGGCTCTATATCAGGCTGCACGAGTATTCGTTCGGACTATTATCAAGGTAATATCTACACCGATGATTTTTGGGATGTGTGGCAGAATCGCTATGAAAAATATCGCAATCGAGAGTGGATGCGTAAGGGGCAGTGCGCGAAGTGCAAACAATTTAAAAATTGTAGAGGGGGAGGGATGCACCTAAGGGACGATCAAGGTGAGTTGCTGTTGTGTCACTATGAGAAATTACAAGCATAGTTACGACCTTTTTTATGTGCTTGTGGCGAATAATCGGCTTTTTTTGTTACTTTTGTGGGGTTAATTAAAGGGGTGAATCCAGTGAGACTGCCCCGCAAAAAAAAACTAAAAAGTACTATGACACGTGAATTTTTGACTTCCTCCACTGCGAACTTCTTTCTGCTTGCAGGGCCCTGCGCCATCGAAGGCGAGGCAATGGCACTCGACATCGCGGGACAACTAAAAGAAATAACCCAAAAGCTCGGCATCCCCTTTGTTTTTAAGGGATCGTATCGCAAAGCAAACCGCTCTCGCAAAGACTCTTTTACGGGGATTGGCGATATTCAGGCGCTTGAGGTGTTGGCACGTGTGCGCAAAGATTTTGACGTGCCCGTGGTTACCGATATTCACACAGCCCAGGAAGCCGAACTTGCGGCGCAATATGTTGACGTGCTTCAGATTCCAGCATTTTTGTGCCGCCAAAGCGACCTGCTCGAAGCCGCCGCTAAGACCAACAGATGGGTGAATATCAAAAAAGGACAGTTCCTTGCGCCCGAATCCATGCAGTTTGCCGCCCAAAAGGTGACCGAATCGGGTAACAATAAAGTGATGCTCACTGAGCGTGGCACCACTTTTGGCTATGGCGATTTGGTGGTCGATTACAGAGGCATCCCAACGATGCAGCAGACGGGGCATCCCGTAGTGTTGGATATCACCCACTCGCTGCAACAACCCAACCAAAGCTCGGGGGTGACAGGCGGAATGCCACAGATGATCGAAACCATTGCTCGCGCTGGTATAGCAGTAGGGGTCGATGGCCTCTTCATAGAAACTCATCCGACCCCTAAAGAGGCACTCTCTGATGGTGCCAATATGTTGGAGCTGAGCAAAATGGAGCAGCTGCTCGAAAAGCTCGTAGCACTTGCGGCCGTTCGTTAAAGCCCCGCCCCATAGCAGTCAACTGCCTGTGATAGCTGACCCATTGACACAAACCTATGGCAGCTGACCAATGCTGGTGAGCGTCTCATAAGTGGTTGTTCCCACGTAGTTGGTGTTATACCAATTTATCTGCCCGTAGGGTAGGTTCTGCACCTGCCACACCTTGTAGCTTGGCGCTGAGGATACAGTGGTAGGGTAGTTCAGCACCACAAAACTGCCATAGGTGTAGTACATGCCGCCAGAGGTGACTTGCTCCAAGTATTGCTTGGCAAGAGCGTCATAGAGATAGTAATCCATATTGCCCTGCATATCAAATTCCCACAAATTCACAACATTGTTAGACGTGCTCGTAGGCGAGCTCCAAATGCCTGGCAAAACATCCTTCATAATCGGACTGTTTGCAACTCTCAGGCTGTACTGCATGTTGTTGCCGTTGCTAATCCCATCCACGGTGTAGTTGTTGATGGTCATAACCATGTTTGTGATGGAGAGATAGTTGATGGTGGCCTCAATGAGTACGGATTCGACATTTGCGTTGTTCGAGCGAATGGTCAACTCCTCGCCTTGGAGTTCGTATGTGAAGTTGGGATTGCTCACCCATTGAAACTCCCCTGTACTCACTTCCTGCCCCTGCGATATGACCAAGTTATAGCCCGGCGTGAAGTACATCACAAAAATGGAGTCGGTGGCAAGGGGCTTTCCATCAGCAGAGGTGCACACCCATTGAGTTTGTAGTACCTCAACTGCCGAGATTCCATTGTCGTTGTCGCAGGAGGGTAGCCATAGTAAAGTTGTGCAGCAGAGTAGTAGTGTAGTAAAAATTTTTCTCATAATGTTTTTTATTTGTTTTAGTTTGATGTTTTGTGTGCTGCCTAAACAAAACATTTTTGATGCCAAACCCTCTTTTTTTTGAATAGAAGGGGGTAGCCTCGCCGAGAAGACTAAACAAACAAAGAGGAGTGGTGTACACATTTGGTACATCACTCCTCTTTGTTTGTTAGGGCAGTTTTAGTGCAGTCTAAAGTACACCCAACTCAGCTACACCCGTGGTATGAAACTATGGTAGCTGACCAATGCTGGTCAGCGTCATTTGAGCAACCTTGCCGTCTTTATCGACGTTAAACCACTCCAGGAACCTCCCCTCTATAGACTCTACCTCCCACACCTTATACATCTCTGCGTCGGTGGCTGTGCTCGGAAAATTTAGAACCACATAATCTCCGTACACATAGTATGATGCGCCAGAGGTTATGTCTTTGATATATTTCTTTATCACAGTGTCGTAGGCGTAGTATTTCACAGAGCCTTTAGAGTTGAATTCCCAAATTTCCAAGATGTTGGCATCGCTCAGCGAGGGTGCGCTCCACATCCCCAGAATTGAACTCTGCACATTGGTGTTAATTGCCGCCAGAGCCGCCACCTCAATATTTACGGGCGTAGACGCGCCATCTGCGACTATCTCGTAGGTGGAGAGAACCAGCGATGCAATGCTGATTTGCCTGATTGTGGATTTAATAGTTGTGCTCACGGGTGTAGGGGAGGCAATAGCGAGGTTGTTGCCCTCAAGATGATAGCAGTTGTCGGTGTTGATAACCCATTGCGAACCACCATCCGTATCCTGCCCCTGCGACACTGTAACTCTGAAATCACGAGTGTAGTAGTTCACACTGATGGAATCGCTCGGAAGCCTTTGGCCGTTGACGTGGGTTGTTACCCATTGTGAGATTAGAGTTTCGTTAGTATCACTATCTCTCTCTTTCTCGCAAGATGGAAACAGTAGCACCGTGGCGCAAATAAACAGTAGGGTAATTAGTTTTGTTTTCATGGCGAGTGTATTTAATTAGTTAGTGAATATGGGGGTGGTATATACTTATGCAGTGGTGTGCGTATGTGTGCCACAAGGGCTGTCGTTGGCGACCAACGACAACCTCTAATCTTAATTTTAAATGCCTCTCTTTCTCTGTTCTTCTATGCGAAATATCGTAGTGTTGTTTTTACACACATTCTAAGGTAGAATTATTTTCTGTTCGAGAAGTAGCGCATAAACTGCGCTCTTTCATAAATCTCGCTGTGGTCTTTGCTCTGCTTGGGGTTTAGTTTGCACGCAAAGTCACTCACGGATGAGTACTCATTGCTCAGAGCCCATGCCTCCAGCTCCTCGATGAAGTTTGCGAGGCTCTCTACGCCATTTTTGTAGAGTGTGGTGCAGAGTTGGATGGTTTTTGCACCGCACAGTAGTGCTTTGGTGGCACACGCAGGAGTATGCACTCCGCCAGATACCGCAATGTCGATTTGTGGAATCTGGCTCGATGCAAGCCCAATCCAACGCAGTCTTGTTCCAAGCTCATCTGCTGTGCTGAAAACCCCAGCAGATTCGACACTCTCCTTGTTGATGTTTATATCCGGGGTGTAGAATCTGTTGAAAAGCGTAACCCCTTTTACGCCGCGAAAGCACAGTTTCTGAACCATGTTGAGTGGCGAGGTGAAGTTAGTGGATAGCTTGACAGTGAGCGGGATGTTGATAACATCCAGCACGCTCTGTGCAATATCGAGGTATTGCGCCTCCAGCTCTTGACCAGTCGTGTCGGGGGTGCTGGGCATCAAGAATATGTTGAGCTCCAGAGCGGCAGCCCCTGCGCTCTCAATCTGTTTTGCATATTTGCTCCATTCCCCTTGGCTCGAGCAATTAATCGAAGCAATGACGGGAATAGCGCACTGAGCTGAGGCTTGAGAAATTAGCTCCAGATACTCTGTGAGTGCTGCGCCAGCAACATACTGGTTGAGGTAGTCTGCCGCTTCTGGGTAGTCGTTGTACTGAGCCATGTTGGCGGCTTCGGAATTAAGCTGCTCTTCGAATATTGACTTGAGCACCACTGCTCCTGCTCCCGCGTTTTCACACTTTTTCACTCCCTCGAGTGTTGAGGTGAGTCCGCTGGATGCAACAATAAATGGATTCTTTAGCTTTAGTCCTAAGTAGTTAACCGAGAAATCAAATGCAGGTGTCATATCTTTAAATTTGTTATATGGTTTAGTGTGGTGTGTTATTTGTTTTGCTGGGTGCCTACTCCACGTAGTCAAACCCGAGCGAAAAACTGTCGATGTAGAGTAGTGAGCCTGCTGCTCCGCAGAAGTATCCCCCGTTCACGCTCGATGTGGCAACAATGCTGATGTGCGTTGGTTTTACGTCGAGTTCACTGTATTCTATGGGGATGGTAAAGGCGGTGTAGTCACTCACGGTTTTGTTCGTGCGAATCTCGCCATAGCCAATCGTTTCGATGAGCGATTCATCGGGGCGGACGGTGGCATTCTCTGGCCATTTTTCGAGCTTAATATATATGTGCGCCCAGTCCATCTTGCCCACAGAGTCCTCAAAATTGAAACCAAATGCAGTTGCGGCGGATTTCCAGTAGGATTTGTCGGTGATTTGCTGAGGCGTATATTTAAAATAACCAGAAAGAGTAGTCGGGCGGCCACTGTACGGGCGACCCATCGTGGCACTTTTTGCCATCTCTTGTGGCGTTCCAAAGGTGGTTTCGTAAGTGCCCGTGTACATATTTCCCGCGGCAACAACTGCAAATGGAATTCCGTCCAGAGTCTCCATTTTCACCGCCTTGCCCGAGCCGCTCTGAGTCTCCGCGCCCTCGACGGGTACGGTGTTCGAACTGCCAATAATCGAGAGCCCCTCGTTCCCAGTTGCCCAGTAGGAGTTAGTGCCCGAGGCGTTAAAATACCAGATATTTCCCACCTGCACCGATTCTTCGAAGTCGAGGTTCGGAACCTGAGCTTGAATCTCGCTGGTGAAGGTCTTAACCTCTCCGTACTCAGTGCCCAAGAATGCCCTGTATTCGTAGTCGTGGTTAGGCAGTAGCCCTTTGGCTATGCCGCTGATAGCTCCATTTACAGGGGTTGCCGAAATGCTCAACCAACTCTCACTGCCAACCTCTCGGTACTCAAAGCCCGTGGCAGCAGTCGAAGATGAGGATACACTCCCGTTCATATAAGCAAACGTAGACCAGGGGTTTACACCTTCGGTGATAACATTTGCAATGGTGTGCTGTGCCGTAACTCTCCACGTGTCGCTCATCCCAAAGACATTCATCGTTATGTCGATGGGCGCAGACCAATCGCTAATCGTAAAGGGGTTGGGCGAGTAGGTCGCAATCGAGGAGCCAAGCGAAAATTTGGTGACCGTAATGGAGTAGAGATCCTGCCCTTGGTCCAAATTAACCAGAGCAGTGCGCTTTTCGGTGTCGAAAATAGCATCGCCAATACTCCCCGTCATAGCAATCTCTCGCACGATGGGTTGAGTAGCCTCAATCTTCCATTCGTAGTCCTGGTAAGTGGTCACTGTGAATGTGTACGGCCCCGCAATGGCGTAATTGGAGCCATTGGTGAGGTCAATAATCGAACCGCTATCGAGCTCGGATTTTGCATCTTCGTTCAGGTCAATATCGTTAATTCTCACTCGACGCAAATCCACCGAATCGCTTAGCTCAACGGTGATAATTCGTGCCGTGTGGTCGATTTTTGTCTCCACAGAGCCGCTCACTTCAATGCTCACAACATCGCCCTTGATGATGGGGTAGGGTATGTCGTTTTTCAGACAGCCCACCAAAGCAAAAAGTACTGCGAAATATGTAGTAATGTTGAATAGTCTCATGGGTAGTAGTGCGTCTTAGAAGTAAAAAGTTAGCCCAAGTCTAACAGAGAGGAGGTTGAGCTTGAAGCTGGCATCGAAACTCTCGAACGAACCTTCATAAACTTGGTTCGTGATTTGCTGGGTGTGCGAATACTCAACCCCCAAAATGCCGATACCTGCCTCTACGGCAAGAAACTCGGTGGCAAAAACCGATATGCCCGGCGATAGAACCAACCCCACCTTGGTGATGTTCTCGAACGTGCCCGAGTATCCCTCCGTGCCAGCCACGCCGTTAGTGAACTTGCCTTGCCCACCGCCATAGTATAACCTCACGTCGTTGTAGAGCCCAATGCGCTTTGAGCCAATGTTGAGGTACGTACGCAAAAAACCCTCCACGCTGTAGAGCTGCTGTATGGAGTATGTGTCCGCAATGTTGAAGTTGAGGTCGCTACCCAAAGAAATGTCGGCGTTGTCAACCTTTAAAACAGATTGAGAAAAACTGAAAGCCACCCCTGCTGCAACATTGTCGGCGAAGGTGTAGGCCGCAAATGCACGGAAATTAAAGAGCTCGTTCTTGCCATTTAGGTTGTTGAGAACCGCGAATTTGAAGTCCGAGGCATCGAAACTCGTGTAGGAGATTGTACCCCCCGTGAGTATCGTTCCTTTTGGGATGAATACAAAATCGAAACCCCTGTCAATGGGATTCTCTATGCGTTCGCCCTGAGCCATAGCACTCGGCGAGCATAACATTGCAAAGATAGCGATGAATGCCATTGCAAAAGCTGCTCGGAGTGTATGTGTGCTTCTCGTCATAAGGAGGGAGGTGTGTGTATGTATGGTTGCTGTGGAATAGTAGGTGTAGGTCTTTATTGCCTTGGCTCGATGGGTGTGGTATTGTTGTTTTTTGCCACACTGCAAATTACGGCTAATTAAGTGTTACAAAAGTACGAAAAAATCTTTGGTTTTCAAAATTCTGGCATTGACTCGATACCGATTCGCTGAGTGCATGCACAAAGACCATAAAAAATTTGCAGTTTAGAGAAAAAATATTTACCTTTGCACGCTCCTATGGGGAGAAAGTATAAATTTAATTCACACAATTAACTATTTTAATGTACGCAATCGTAGAAATAGCAGGTCAGCAGTTTAAAGCTGAGAAGGGACGTAAGCTCTATGTACACCGTCTGCCACAGACCGAAGGGTCGGCAGTGAGCTTCGCTTCAGTAATGCTACTTGAAAGAGACGGAAAGGTTAAAGTTGGCGCACCTGTATTGCAAGACGTCACAGTTGAGGTAGAGGTTCTTCGCCACCTGAAAGATGACAAAGTAATCATCTTTAAGAAAAAGCGCAGAAAAGGTTACCGCGTAAAAAATGGCCACAGACAGTGCCTGACTCAAATCCTGATTAAGGATATCGTTGAGGCTAAGGCTGCCGCTCCTAAAAAAGCAGCTGCTCCTAAGGCTGAAACAGCTGAAACTGCTCCAGCAGCAGAATAATACAGCAATTAATTATTGAATAGTATAACCTTTTTATAAAAAAGAATAGAAAATGGCACATAAGAAAGGCGTCGGTAGTTCGAAGAACGGACGCGAATCACACAGTAAGAGACTTGGCGTAAAGCTATTTGGTGGTCAAACTTGCAAGGCAGGTAACATTATCGTGCGCCAAAGAGGAACAAAGCACAATGCAGGTGAAAATGTAGGTTGTGGTAAAGATCACACACTTTTTGCACTTGTTGATGGTACAGTAGCGTTCAAGAAGCGCGCTGAGGGTAAATCTTTCGTTTACGTAATACCAAACGCATAAGGTTTGATATGCCCACTCTTTGCGGGCGGGTATTAGATTTTAGTTAGGGGGGGTAGAGTTGCCGTTAGGTGATTCTGTCCTCTTTTTTGTTGTGGGGTTGTTGTTGGCGGCGGCATCTCGGAATTTCCGAATATGAGTGAACTCTATCCGCCTCGCCGGCGGGGCGGGATTTTAAATTTACGAAATTCCCTTCGGGTAATTTCGTTTTGAGCGTTTTTTTTGGTTTGCAAGAACCAGAGTACTAGCTCCCCTCGCCGGGGAGGGCGCGCTTACGCCGCGCGGGCGGTGCCTGC